>CADEEK010000278.1 GCA_902826325.1 uncultured Sphingomonadales bacterium | reverse complement strand
CCCGCCGGGGTGATCGCCCCGCCGCCGCTGATCTTCCTCGGCATGGCGCTGATCGCCATCGCGCTCGAATATCTGGTGGTGCGCACCCAGGGGCTGGACATGCCGGTGTCGCTGCGCTGGACGATGGTGGCGTTGCTGTCGCTGGCCGGCGTCGCGCTGATCGCCGCCGCGGTCGGGCGGTTTCGCGCGGCGGGCACCCCCGCCCCGCCCTGGCGGCCGACCACCGCCTTTGTCGTTGCGGGCATTTATCGTTTTTCGCGCAATCCCATGTATCTTGGCATGACGCTGATCTACCTCGCCATCGGGGTTGCCGCCGATGCGCCGGTCGCCTTCTGGCTGCTGATCCCGCTGATCCTCATCGTCCATTATGGCGTGATCGTGCGTGAGGAACGCTATATGCTCGCCAAATTCGGTGCGCCCTATCTCGATTATGCCAGCCGCGTGCCGCGCTGGCTGTAGCGGTGACGATCGCGCATCGCGCCCGCGATCCGGGCAAGCGGCTGTTCCAGTATCTGAGCGATTGGGGCAATGTGAACTGGGTGCGCTGCCCGCGATGCGCCGGCCCTGCGCGCGATACACGGTCGCGGCTGGTGTGCATCGCCTGTGGCTTTACCCATGGCGCCAAGGAAGAACGCGCGCGCAAGGGACAGCCGGTGTCGCTGCGGAAATGTTCGCCCGCCTGCGCCAGATGCGGCGGGCCGATTCCGCGCCATGGCCGTGCGCTGCGGCCAAAATCGGCGGACGAGGTGCTGGCGGCGGTGCGCTGTCCCACCTGTGGCCATCGCGGCGCTTATCCCGCTTATGGCTGGCGCTCGACCCTGCAATGGTCGGCGGGTGGCCTGCCCTATCGCCTGCCGCCCTTTCTTCACCGCGAGGTCGCGGGGCATACGCTGTGGGTCTATAATCTCGCGCATCTCGACGCGCTGGAGACGTGGCTGGGCGCAACGCTGCGCGAGCGGCCCGAACGGCGCGCGCTGACGATGATGGCGCGACTGCCGCGATGGATGAAGGCGGCGGCGGCACGGCCCAAAGTGGTTCGGGCATTGGCCGACATGCGGGCACAGGCGCTGCGGGTCGGCATCGACAGCTGACCGGGCGGGCGGCGCCGATTACCCCTCGCGACGTCCGAAGAAATGCTCGGCAACGGATTCGGCGATCCGCGCCGGACGCAGCGTTTTGGCGTCGAGGCAGCACCAGCGCGACTTGACCTCTGCCAGCACATCATCGCCGCGGCGGATGATCGTTTCGTAAAAGGCGCTGACCCCCTGCACCTTTTCGAGCAGCACGGTCGCGACCACCTCGTCGTTCAGAAAGGCGGGCTTGCGATAGGTGATTTCATGCCGCAGCGCGACCCACAAATGCCTGGCCACCGCCTCTGCCGGGGCCAGTTTCTGCCAGTGGCTCAACACCGCATCCTGCACCCATTTGAGGTAGCTGGCATTGTTGACATGCCCCATGAAATCAATGTCCGCCGGGTCGACGGGAATGGCGATCTGAAAGGGCACGGCATTGCGGGTCATCAATTGACCTTAACGTAAAGTCGGCAGATGCGCGAGCGGAATCG
>CADEEK010000277.1 GCA_902826325.1 uncultured Sphingomonadales bacterium | reverse complement strand
AAAAAAACGTGGCGGAACCACCATGGGCCGGTTGCCGTGATATCCACTGACGCCCAAAACGTCAGGTGGGGACCATATACGTCAGACCAGGATCTGCGCAGGGACAGCCCCCGTGGATGATGAATAGCCTCAGGGATTATCTCTGGCTCGTACCGGGCAGAACCACCAACCGCTATTGAGGCGTCGATCCCGCCATCCTCAAGGGCCAGCGCGACCGCTTCGAGCCGGTCGGCAAGATTGTCGAGCAACACCGGCGACACGCCCGCAGGCGGGTTGCGTTCGGCCTCGTCCACCAGATCGGCCAGGATCAGCGCGAGGAACACCAATGTCCGTTCCGACGACAGCCCGCCCGACGCGCGCACCGCGGTTTCGACATGCCGGTCGAGCAACAGGCCCAGCCGTTCGATATGCGGCTCCTCGCCATCGCGACAGGCGATGCTGTGCGTGCGCCCGGCCAGGGTCAGCGTCACCTGGCCCATTATTCCGCCGCCTCGCGCTCGATCAGCGAATCGAGCGCGTCGATCGCATCCTCCACCTTGCCGCGCAGCGCACTGTGGCGACGGCGCAGCGCGTCCGCATCGAAGGCACGGCGCGCCGCCGCTGCCTCGATCCGCGCAAGGGCACGCTCGATCCGGTCGAGCGCGGGAGAAGCCGCCTCCGTCATGGCCATGGGATAGGCACGCTTTAGGGCGCCCGCAACCCCGCCCGGTTGACGCGCGCGCCCGTCCGCCCCATTGGCACGCCACATTTCGACTCGCCGGGCCTGGCGACAATGGCTCGCCCGGCTCGCTGGGGACATGTCGTGACCGTTTCGTTCGAAGATCGCGCCAACGCCATCCGCGCGCTCGCCATGGATGCCGTCGAGGCTGCCAATTCGGGCCATCCCGGCATGCCGATGGGCATGGCCGACGTCGCGACCGTGCTGTTCTCCCAATATCTCAAATATGACCCCGCCGATCCCAAATGGCCCGACCGCGACCGGTTCGTGCTGTCGGCGGGCCATGGGTCGATGCTGATCTATGCGCTGTTGCACCTCACCGGCTATGCCCGTCCGACGATCGAGGACATCCGCAATTTCCGCCAGCTAGGCAGCCCGTGCGCGGGGCATCCCGAAAATTTCGAACTGGCGGGCGTCGAATGCACCACCGGCCCGCTGGGGCAGGGCCTCGCGATGGCGGTCGGCATGGCGATCGCCGAACGGCATCTGAACGCCGGATTCGGCGACGATCTGGTCGATCACCGCACCTGGGTGATCGCGGGCGACGGCTGCCTGATGGAAGGCGTCAATCATGAAGCGATCGGGCTGGCGGGGCATCTGCGGCTCGGCCGGCTGAACGTTCTGTGGGACGACAACGACATCACCATCGACGGCAAGGTGTCGCTGTCGTCGAGCGAGGATATTCCCGCCCGCTATGCCGCGACCGGCTGGCACGTCGTCGACTGCGACGGGCATGACGAAGCGAGCATCAAGGCGGCGCTTGACGCCGCGGTCGCCGATCCGCGCCCGTCGCTGGTGCGGTGCCGGACGATCATCGGCAAGGGCCCGCCCAATGTGAAGGGCCCGTCCAAGACGCGC
>CADEEK010000276.1 GCA_902826325.1 uncultured Sphingomonadales bacterium | reverse complement strand
GAGCGCCCCGGTCATGACCGCCCCGCCCGACCCCCCGCCCGCCACCCGTCCGGCGAACACCGGCGTGGTCAGTTCGACCACCCCCGCCAGGTTGAACGCGATGCCGATCACCAGCAGCAACAGGAACAGGATCACGCGCGGATCGGTCAGCTGGAACGCCCAGCCGACGCTCGCCCCGCCCGCGCGCAGGCCGAGCAACAACCCGCCCAGCGCCAGCACGACCAGCACCACGCCCGCCGTATAGGCCAGCGCCTCGGCCCGCGCATGCCCCTCGCCCGCGCCGCTTTTGGCAAGGCTCAGCGCCTTGAGGCTCAGGATCGGAAAGACGCACGGCATGATGTTGAGGATCAACCCGCCGAGCAGCGCGCCGCCGAACGCGGCGAGCGCCGCCAGCCAGTCGACGCCGCCGGCGGCTGCGGCGGGCGCGGCCACGCTGCCCGGCGTCAGGCTGACCTCGAACCCTTCTCCCGGCGCCACCGCCAGCACGCCGTCGATCCGCTGCGGATTGCCGTCCGCCCTGGTCTCGACGATCAGCATGTCGCCCTCGCGCGTCAGCTTCTGTGGCGCCGAATAGCGCAGCGCCAGCTGGGTCAGCGGATAGAAATAGGCATCGGCGCCCACCGGCGCGCCGGCGGGATAGGGGATGGCGATCCGCGCCACCTCGCCCGCAATCTCGAACCGCCCGGCGCTGCCCAGCGGCTTGGGGAGCGCACGGCGCCATTGATCGAACCGCGTCCGCCGCTCGCCCGAAATCGCGCCATCGCCGACGGTCAGCGTGATCGCCAGATTTTCGGTCTCCGGCACGCACACCTCGTCTGTGCACACCAGATAATCGGCGCGCACGGCGATCGGCAGCGCCGTCCCCGCCGCCAGTCCGGCGGGCAGCTTCAGCGTCACCAGCTGGGTATAGCTGCCCTTATAGACATAGTTCATGATCCCCGCGATCATCAGCCGCGTCGGCACCGGATAGCGCAGCTCGCCCGCGGTCATGCCCTGCGGCAGCTGCCAGTCGAGCCGGGTGTCCAGCCCCGCATCGCCGGGATTCTTCCAATAGCCGTGCCAGCCGGGATCGGGCGTCGCGACAAAGGCCAGCGTCACCTCGCCCCCCGCCACCGGCGTGTCGGTTTCGGCGACCAGCTCGACCGTCAGATTGTCCTGCCCCGCAGGCTGCGCGGCGGCAGGCGCCAGCCACAACAGGGCAAGCGCGCACCAGGCAACCATCAGCAATCGCAATCCGTGCATCCGCCATCCTCGCCGTGCCGCCGTCCCCGGCACCATAGCGGCCCCGGCGCATTTGGCTACGCCATCGCGCGGCCGCCGCTCACCAGCTGCCGAACCCCGGCGCCAGCCCGCTGCCGTCCGGCCCGGGCCGCGTCACCCGTTCGCGCCCATAGCGCGCACGCTTGCGCAGCCGCAGCGTCGGCCAGTCGCCGCTCGCCGTCCGCCCCGCCAGCCGCAGGCCGTGGCGGCGATAGGCATTGGCGACCCGCGCCGCCTGATTGTCGAGCAGGCCCGCAACGATCAGCGTGCCGCCTTCGGCCAGCGCGGCGGAAATGGTCGGCGCCAGGTCGATCAGCGGCCCGGCCAGGACATTGGCGATGATGAGGTCATAGGGCGC
>CADEEK010000275.1 GCA_902826325.1 uncultured Sphingomonadales bacterium | reverse complement strand
ATCGAGGGGCTGTCGCCCGCGATCAGCATCGAGCAGAAGACGACCAGCCGCAACCCGCGTTCCACCGTCGCCACCGTGACCGAAATCTACGATTATATGCGCCTGCTCTGGGCGCGCGTCGGCATCCCCTACAGCCCCGCTACCGGCCTGCCCATCGCCGCGCAGACGGTCAGCCAGATGGTCGACCGCGTGCTGGCCCTGCCCGAAGGCACGCGCCTGTTGCTGCTCGCCCCGGTCGTGCGCGGGCGCAAGGGTGAGTATCGCAAGGAACTGGCCGAATGGCAGAAAGCGGGGTTCCAGCGCGTCCGCATCGACGGCGAAACCCATCTGATCGAGGAAGCCCCCGCGCTCGACAAGAAATACAAGCACGACATCGAAGTTGTCGTCGACCGCCTGGTCGTCCGCGACGACATCGCAACGCGCCTCGCCGACAGTTTCGAAGCCGCGCTCAAACTCGCCGACGGCCTCGCTTATGTCGATCTGGTCGATGCAACGGTAGCGGATCTCAATCCTCCCCGGCACGGGGAGGGGGACCAGCCGCAGGCTGGTGGAGGGGGGGCTGCCATGGGCGGGAACCTCAAGGGCGCCGGCATCCCCGCCAACCGCATCGTCTTCTCCGAACGCTTCGCCTGTCCGGTCAGCGGCTTCACCATCGCCGAAATCGAACCGCGCCTGTTCAGCTTCAACGCGCCGCAGGGCGCGTGCCCCGCCTGTGACGGTCTCGGCGAAAAGCTGGTGTTCGACGAGGATCTCGTCGTCCCCAACCACGATCTCAGCATCAAAAAGGGCGCGGTCGTCCCCTGGGCCAAATCGAACCCGCCCAGCCCCTATTACATGCAGGTGCTGGGCAGCCTCGCGCGCGAATTCGGGTTCAGCCTGGAAACGCCGTGGAAGGATCTGCCCGGCGAAGTCCGCCTCATCATCCTGCACGGCACCGGCGGCAAGCCGGTCACGCTGACCTTCATCGACGGCAAGAAGTCCTATGACGTCAAAAAGCCGTTCGAAGGCGTCATCGGCAACCTCAACCGCCGCATGCTCCAGACCGAAAGCGCCTGGATGCGTGAGGAGCTGTCCAAATATCAGGCCTCGCACCCCTGCGAAACCTGTGACGGCGCGCGGCTGAAACCCGAAGCGCTGGCGGTAAAGGTCGCGATGCGCGACATCTCCAGCGTCACCCGCCTGTCGGTGGTCGACGCGCTCGCCTGGTTCGCCGCGCTCCCCGACCAGCTGACCGACCAGCAGCGTGAAATCGCCCGCGCGATCCTCAAGGAAATCGACGAACGCCTCGGCTTCCTCAACAATGTCGGCCTCGACTACCTCAACCTCGACCGCACGTCGGGCACGCTGTCGGGCGGCGAAAGCCAGCGCATCCGCCTCGCCAGCCAGATCGGCTCGGGCCTGTCGGGCGTGCTCTACGTCCTCGACGAACCCAGCATCGGCCTGCATCAGCGCGACAACGACATGCTGCTCGCGACGCTGCGCCGTCTGCGCGATCTCGGCAACACCGTGCTGGTGGTCGAACATGACGAGGATGCGATCCGCACCGCCGATTACGTCATCGACATGGGCCCCGGCGCGGGCGTCCATGGCGGCGAAGTCGTCGCTCACGGCCCGCTCGAAACCGTGCTGGCGACGCACGGCAGCATCACCGCCGATTATCTCAACGGCACCCGCGCCGTGCCCCTGCCCGAAAAGCGGCGCAAGGGGACCGGCAAGAAGCTCACCGTCCACAACGCCACCGCCAACAACCTCACCGGC
>CADEEK010000274.1 GCA_902826325.1 uncultured Sphingomonadales bacterium | reverse complement strand
CCTAGCCGGTTGGCTCGCTGCACTGAAATTCGTATAAGTCAAAAGGGACGACGTTAGAGTTGCGATAATGGTACACAAAGTGCAGCCGGTCATTGATGCATACGGCATGGACACGATACTCATACGACCACCCCGCCGTCGCGAACGCGCAGATAAACGGAAGGAGGAGCCAACCGCGTTGCACGCCGCGATCCTACCCCTCGCCATGCCCCAGTGCCAGATAATCCTCCGACTGCATTTCCATGAGGCGACTGACGGTGCGTTCGAATTCGAACCGGCCGTCGCCCTTGGCATATAGATCCATCGGCGCGGCGTCGGCCATGGCCAGCAGCTTGACCTTGTGTTCATAGAGCGCGTCGATCAGCGTGACGAAGCGGGCGGCTTCGTTGCGGCTTTCGGGGCCCAGGCGCGGGATGCCGACGATGATGACGGTGTGATAGCGGCGCGCGATGGCGAGATAGTCGGCGGCGCCGCGCGCTTCGCCGCACAGGCGCCTGAACGAGAAGACGGCGACGCCCTTGAGGCTTTTGGGGACATGCAGGGTGCGCCCCTGCACCTCGATCTCGTCGGTCGGGACATGGGCGCGATCCTCGACCGGATAGTCGGTCAGGCGGAAAAAGGCGGCCGACAGCGTCGCGGTGTTGGCGGCGTTGTTGGGGACGAGCCAGGTGTCCATCCGGCCCAGCCGGTCGCGGCGATAATCGGTCGGGCCGTTGAGCGGCAGAACGTCGAGCCGGTCCTTGAGCAGCGCGATGAAGGGCAGGAAATGTTCGCGCTGCAGCCCGTCCTTGTAGAGATCGTCGGGTGGGCGGTTCGAGGTGGCGACGACCGTCAGCCCCTGCGCCAGCATCGCGGTGAACAACCGGCTGAGGATCATCGCGTCGGCGGTGTTGTTGATGACCATTTCGTCAAAGGCGAGCAGGCGCAGGTCGCCCGCCAGCGCCTGTGCCACCGGCGGGATCGGGTCGCCCGCCTCCTTGCTGCGTTCCTGTGCGATGCGGGCGTGCACCTCGATCATGAATTCGTGGAAATGGACGCGGCGCTTGCGGTCGATCCGGACGCTGGCGAACAACAGGTCCATCAGCATCGATTTGCCGCGCCCGACGCCGCCCCACAGATAGATGCCGCGCGGCGCCTGTGGCGCGCGGCGGGCCAGGCGCCACAGCACGCTGCCCTTGCGCGGGCCCTGTTCCAACTCGTGCGCGAGCGCGTCGAGCCGCCGTGCCGCCGCCGCCTGATCGCTGTCGGCCTTCAGCTCCCCGGCGGCGACCAGCGCCTGATAACGGCCAAGAACGCCGCTCACGAACGCGGCGGCGATGATTTGCGGATGGTGCCGGTGAAGCTGGCGAGCAGGGTCGCATCCTGTTTGACCAGCCCGCGCATGAACAGCAGCCGCCCGGTTTCGCGCAGCAATTCGATTTCGGCGACGATCGGTTCGCCGATCCGGCTGGTGCCGATGAACTGGGCGGACAGGTCGAGCGTCACCGCACCCCCGGCATGGAGCGCATTGAACGCCCGCGCCGCGCCGAACAGCGCCACGTCCATGAAGCCGAGCAGCGCGCCGCCATGCGTCGAATCGCGCAGATTGGAATGTTCGCGGCCCGGCACCATCCGCACCAGCGCGCGATCCCCCTCAAGCCGGGTCAGGATCGGCGCGAAAAAGGCTTTGAAACGCGTGGGATCGGCCAGATCACAACGTGTCCACCACGGACGGTCGGGGTCGACGTCATAGATGAAGCGAAGGTACGAGTCGGCCACGAGCGTCGGGC
>CADEEK010000273.1 GCA_902826325.1 uncultured Sphingomonadales bacterium | reverse complement strand
GGATCGTGTCGAGATCGCTGCCGCATTTTTCGAACAGCGGCCGCCAGGACGAAAACCCCATCGAATTGCCACGCCGCAGATCGAAGTCCTGAACCGCCAGATGCATGTCGCCCAGCGCCACGCCAGCGGCATGGGCCTGGGCCGGGGTCGGATGCGACAGCGATACGCCCGACAGGAATTTGATGAGGCAGGCGGGGCGGCCCGCCAGTTCCTGAATCGCAACACCATCGCGATCCTTGATCGCCGGGGGCACCGACAGCCCCCGGGCGTCGAGATGGTCGAGCAGCGCCATGAAATAGGGCAGATCGCCCGCATCGACGCGCTTTTCATACAGCGTCAGGATGAACCGGCCCTGCGTGATTTCGACCAGATAGTTGGAGTTTTCGACCCCCTCGGCAATGCCCTTGGCCGAAACCAGTTCGCCGACATCGTAGCGCGCGAGAAATGCGCTCAGCGATTCCGCCGAGACCTGGGTGTAAACGGCCACGTCGTTATGCCGCTTCGAGGCCGCGCGGCAGCTTGAAGGCGATATTTTCCTCGGCCGTTTCGACCTGACGCTCGGCGACGTCGAAGCGGGTGGCGATATGGTCGATCACCTCGCGCACCAATATTTCCGGCGCCGATGCGCCCGCGCTGATCCCCAGCGTGCCGACCCCGGCCAGCCAGTCGAAATCGAGATCGGCGGCGCGCTGGATCAGCCGCGCGGTCGTGCCTTCGCGTTCGGCGACTTCGACCAGCCGCAGCGAATTGGACGAATTGGGCGCGCCGATCACCAGCACCAGGTCGCACGACGCGGCGATCGCCCGCACCGCCGCCTGCCGGTTCGACGTGGCATAGCAGATGTCGTCCGCCTTGGGCGCGACGATGTCGGGAAAACGTTGCTGCAGGATCGCCAGGATCGACGCCGTATCCTCGACCGACAGCGTCGTCTGGGTCAGAAAGGCGAGGTTGTCGGGATCGGCGACCGCAACCGCCCGTGCATCCGCATCGGTCTCGATCAGCGTCAGATTGCCGTCGGGCACCTGACCGAACGTGCCGACGACCTCGGGGTGCCCCGCATGGCCGATGAACAGGATATGCCGCCCCGCCGCGACCAGCCGTTCGGCTTGACGATGCACCTTCGACACCAGCGGGCAGGTGGCGTCGAAATAGGACAGGCCGCGATCCTGCGCGGCGGCGGGCACCGATTTGGGCACGCCATGCGCGCTGAACACGACATGCACGCCGTCGGGCACTTCATCGAGTTCGTCGACGAAGATCGCGCCCTTGGCCTTCAACGATTCGACGACATATTTGTTGTGGACGATTTCATGCCGGACATAGACCGGCGCGCCGTGCAGCTCGATCGCCCGCTCGACGATCTGGATCGCGCGATCGACGCCCGCGCAAAAGCCGCGCGGGGCGGCAATCAGGAGTTCGAGGAACGGTTTTTGCTGCATGTTCATTGCCCGGTGCTCTACGCGATTGCTTGCGCGGGCGAAAGGCGGTTCCTATGACGTGGCCACGACGTCCGTCGCGCAGACGACGGCGCGCACGATGTTTTCCGGAAAGGTGCCCCGCTTTGAGTATCCGTAAAATTGGTCTTGCCGCGACGACGATGCTGGCGCTCGCAGGATGCGCGAAAACGGGCGACATTGCCGAGGGCGGGATCACGGCGGTGCGTTCGGCCTGTCCGCGCGTCGGACTGGTGGCGCATACCGGCGACATCACCCTGTTCGATCCGGCGACCAGCCGCGATGCGAGCGCGATCGACGTGACCGCGGTGATGACCAACGTCAC
>CADEEK010000272.1 GCA_902826325.1 uncultured Sphingomonadales bacterium | reverse complement strand
TTCCACTATCAATACGACAATGTGCAGATCAACGTGGTTGGCCCCAATCCGGGCGCGGTCGCGGGCACCACCACCTCCTATCTCCAGAATGCGGCGCAGGCGCATGTCAACGGCGCCGAGTTCGAACTGACCGCGCGCCCGGTGGCGGAGCTTGCGCTCAACGCCGCGCTCGGCCTGCTCGACACCGAATATGACAAGCTTCAGGTGGTGAACGGCGGCGCGAATCTTTCCGGTGCGCAATTCGTCCGCGCGCCGCACGTGACGCTCAATGTCGGCGCGTCCTATGATTTCGACCTGGGCGGGGCGGGCAAGCTGCAATTGGGTGCCGACGCGCGCTACCAGAGCCACCAATATTATTACATCACGCCGCAGGACCGGGTGAACCGCCACCTGCTCAATCAGCCCGGCTATACGCTGGCGAACGCGCGCGTCGCCTACACGACGCCGGACGAGCGCTTCACCTTCACCGTCTACGTCAACAACCTGCTCGACGCGACTTATCGCAACCACGCGCTGCCGCAGTTCAACGCGGCGAACGGCATCACCGGCGACACCATCCAATGGGGCGACCCGCGCACCTGGGGTGCTTCGCTCGTCGCGCGCTTCTGAAAGGAGATCAGGCATGACCGCTTTTCCCAACGAGATCTGGTACACGCGCTGCCCGGTGCCGACGCCGCTCGGCATCGCCATCAATCAGGGTGTGATCGACCGCGACCTGGGCGAGCTCGGCATCACCGTGCGCTCGATCCAGGACACGACCGACCCCGCGGTTCGCGCGAGCCATTACGACCACCATCTCGCGCACAGCTTTCGCCAGGGCGGGAGCGTCCCGGCGATCTGGGCGCGCGCGGCGGGCGCCGACACGCGCGTGATCGGCCTCAGCTGGATCGACGAGAGCCAGCTGATCCTGACGCTGCCTGATTCCGGCATCCGCACCGTCGCCGACCTGCGCGGCAAGCGCATCGCCCTGCCGCTGCGGGCGAGCGAGAAGATCGACATCTTCCGCGCCACCGCGCTGCGCGCGCTGCTCGCCGGGCTGTCGCTCGGCGGGGTGGGCGAGGACGAAGTCGAATGGGTCGATGTCGATGCCACCGATCCCGAAGGCTATCAGGCGGTCGGCCAGCGCGGCTGGGGCGGGCGGCCGCTCTATGCCGCCGAGTTCCACGCGCTGGTGCGCGGGCAAGTCGATGCGATCCATGTCAAGGGTTCGCTCGGCCATGAATATGCGCTGCTCGCCGGCGCGCATGTCGTGATCGACACCGGCTTCCATCCCGACCCTAAGATCCGCATCAACAACGGCGCGCCGCGCCCGCTGACGGTCGATGCCGCGACGCTCGATCGCTACCCGACGGTCGCGCGCCGCCTGCTGTCGCATGTCGTCGCGGCGGGCGAATGGGCCGAGGCGCATCCCGAAGAGACCTTCGCCTACATCACGCGCGAGACCGGCTCGCCCGAGCAGTTCGTGCGCGCGGCCTATGGCGGCGACACGCTGCATCAGCGGTTGAAGACCGATCTCGACGCGGCTTCGATCGCGGCGTTGCAGGATTTCAGCGACTTCCTGTTCGAGCGCGGCTTCCTGCCCGCGCGCGTCGATGTCGCCACATGGATCGACCGCCGGCCGTTCGCGGCGCTCGACTACACCCAAGCGCTGGACGCGGCTTGAGGAGGCTGGACATGACTCGCAGGACGATCCTCATCGCTGTCGGTGCGCTGCTCGTCCTCGGCGCGCTGATCGCCTATCAGGGGTGACTACACGAAAGTGACGTATCTGCACGGAAAGGGCGAACGGATAGCGAA
>CADEEK010000271.1 GCA_902826325.1 uncultured Sphingomonadales bacterium | reverse complement strand
ACCCGAAGGGATTCGAACCCCTGGCCTCTGCCTTCGGAGGGCAGCGCTCTATCCAGCTGAGCTACGGGTGCGTGGGAAGGGCGCCTAGCAAAGCCTGACGCGGCGCGCCAGCCTTAAACCGCCGCTTCAACCGCTGCATCAAACCACCGGCTTGCCGCGCGTTCCCGGCGCGGGGATTTTCGGCTTGAACGCGCACAAATCGGCGACGCTGCAGCGCCAGCATTCGGGCGTGCGCGCCTTGCACACATAGCGGCCGTGCAGGATCAACCAGTGATGGGCGTGCAGGCGAAACGGCTGGGGGACGTTCTTTTCCAGCTTCTTTTCGACCGCCAGCGGGGTTTTCCCCGGCGCAATGCCGGTGCGGTTGCCCAGGCGAAACAGATGGGTGTCGACCGCAAAGGTTTCCTGGCCGAACGCGACGTTGAGCACGACATTGGCGGTCTTCCGCCCGACCCCCGGCAACGCCTCCAGCGCGTCACGGTCGGCGGGCACCTGGCTGCCATGCTGCGCGATCAGCGCTTCGCTCAGCGCGATGACGTTCTTCGCCTTGCTGTTGAACAGGCCGATCGTCCGGATATGCGCCTTGAGGCCGTCTTCGCCGAGCGCGACCATCTTTTCCGGCGTATCGACCGCCGCGAACAGCCGCCTCGTCGCCTTGTTCACCCCCGCATCGGTCGCCTGCGCGGACAGCACGACGGCGACGAGCAGCGTATAGTCGTTGACCGATTCAAGCTCGGTCTCAGGATGGGGATTGGCGGCGGCCAGCCGTTCGAAAAAGGCGAAGATGTCGGCCCGTTTCAAAGGCCGAGGACCGCGTCCATCGAATAGCGTCCGGCGGGCTGGTCGACCAGCCACAGCGCCGCCTTTACCGCCCCGCGCGCAAAGATCGCGCGATCGCCCGCGCGATGGGTCAGTTCGATCTGTTCGCCCGCGCCCGCCAGCATCACGCTGTGATCGCCGACGATGCTGCCACCACGCAGCGAGGCGAAACCGATCGTTCCCTCCGCGCGTGCGCCCGACAGCCCTGCACGGTCGGCGACGCGCACGTCGGCCAACGATACGCCGCGCCCCGCCGCCGCCGCTTCGCCCAGCATCAGCGCGGTGCCCGACGGCGCATCAAGCTTGTGCCGGTGATGGGCCTCGACAATCTCGATATCCCATTCGGGGCCAAGTCGCGCGGCCGCCTCGCGCACCAGCCGGGTGAGCAGCACGACGCCGAGCGCGGTATTGCCTGTCTGCAGCACCGCGATGTCGCGCGCCGCCGTATCGATCAGCGCGTGATGCGCGGGCGACAGGCCGGTGGTGCCGATGACGATCGGCGTGCCCGCGTCGCGCGCGGCGGCAAGATGCGCTTCCAGTGCGACCGGCGCGGAAAAATCGACCAGCGCATCGGCCGCTCGCGCCAGCGGCACGGGATCGTCGCCCGCATCGACGCCGCCCGCATGGGCCAGCCCCTCGACCGCAAGAATGTCCTGAATGGCCACGCCCATGCGGCCCATGCTGCCGTAGATGCCGATGCTGGTCATTGGCGCTGATTGGCCGGGTCAGCCGCAAACCGCAACAGCGGAATTCAGCGTGCTGCCGCCAGCGCCTGCAGTTCGCCCTCGATCATCCTCAATTCGGCGATCGCGTCCGGGAACGCGCATCGTCCGATCGCCGACCAGATACGATCGACACGGCCGATCAGGTCCGGCACGGTCTTCGGAAATCCGGCCGCTTCCGCCAACGCGCCCTTTTCGTTGATCAGGTAGCGCCCGTTCAACGCGAACAGGACCTGCCCCGCGCAGGCCAGGGCGCGGTAGACGCAGCCGGCGATATGGGTCTGCTCGCGGCGGGGGACGGCGATC
>CADEEK010000270.1 GCA_902826325.1 uncultured Sphingomonadales bacterium | reverse complement strand
CCGTTCGCCAGCGCCAAGGGAGCAAGGGGCAAGATGAACACCGCGCAGATGACCGCCAAAATCGCCGATGGGAACGGCTTTATCGCCGCGCTGGACCAGAGCGGCGGTTCGACGCCCAAGGCGCTGAAAGGCTATGGCATCGAAGAAAGCGCCTATTCGGGCGACGAGGCGATGTTCGGCCTGATCCACGACATGCGCAGCCGCATCATCACTTCGCCCTGTTTCACCGGGGAAAAGGTGATCGGCGCGATCCTGTTCGAACGCACGATGGACGGCACGGTGGACGGCAAGCCGACGCCGACGGCGCTGATCGAACGCGGCGTCGTCCCGTTCATCAAGATCGACAAGGGGCTGGAGGACGAGGCGAACGGCGTCCAGCTGATGAAGCCGATGCCCGATCTCGACGCGCTGCTGGTCAAGGCGAAGGCGCTGGGCGTGTTCGGCACCAAGGAACGCTCGGTCATCAACCTCGCCAATCGCGAGGGGATCGCCGCGATCGTCAAGCAGCAGTTCGAGGTCGGCGCGCAGGTGATCGCGCATGGCATGATGCCGATGCTGGAGCCGGAACTGAACATCAAGTCGCCCGAACGTGCGCAGGCCGAGGTGATCCTGCTCGACGAACTGCTCAAGGGCCTGGACGCGCTGCCCGACGGGCAGCAGGTGATGCTGAAATTGTCGATCCCCGCCGCACCGGGGCTGTTCGACCCGCTGGTCGATCATCCCAAGGTGCTGCGCGTCGTCGCGCTGTCGGGCGGCTTCGCGCGGCCCGAGGCGTGCGCGGAACTGGCCAAGAATCGCGGCATGATCGCCAGCTTCAGCCGCGCGCTGCTCGAAGATCTGCGCCATCAGATGAGCGATGATGAATTCGCCGCCTCGCTCGGCGGCGCGATCGACGAAATCCACGCCGCCTCGACGGCAAAGGTCGGCGTGCCGGCCTGAACCCCGCCGCAATCATCCCGGTTCAAGCCTTGGGTGACGAAGGATGGGTTTGCGGTTCAGCGCCGATATTCGAAGGTGAACCGGTAGGGCGCGGGCCGTTTCGGCCCGGCGCCCGCCATTTTTTCGGGGCTGACCGCGACCAGCGCGAGCGTTCCGCCGGTGACAGGCACCGATTCGCCCAGCGTTACCTGCACCTGCCGCGGCCGTTGCCCGTCACGCAGCGTGACCCGCACCGTCGCTCGCCCCGCCCACACGCAGCGCGCGTTGATCGGGCAACGGCTGTCCTCGACCACCTGGTCCGGCCGGATGCGAACCGTGCCGACCCGCGTCCAGCGGCCCAGCGTGGCAATGGCCGCATCCGGCCCGGGAGCAGCGGAGCAGGCGGCAAGCGCAAGCGGGGCGAACAGGGTGCAGAACATGCGATGATGCTGCATCCGTCATGCTGACCGCGCAATGAACCGCTTTCGATCGGGCGCCGACGCGATTATCAGCGCGCGAATGGATGATGACGACCTGCCCCCGATCGGCCCCGACTTTGCCGCGCAATTCGTTCGCGACGATGCGCGGCCGGCGTGCCAGCTCTATCTGATTTCCCCCGGCGACGTCTCCGGCGGCTTTGCCGACCGGCTGGCGCGTGCGCTGGACGCGGCGCCGGTGGCGGCATTCCAGTTTCGCGTGAAGGGCATCGACCAGCATCAGGCGGCGCGGCTGGCCGAGCCGTTGCAGCGCATCTGCGCCGATCGCGAGGTGGCGTTCATCATCAATGACAGCGTGAGCCTGGCCAAAAGGCTGGGCGCGGACGGGGTGCATCTGGGGCAGGGCGATGGCGACCCGCGTGAAGCGCGCGCGGTGCTGGGCCCCGGCGCGCAGATCGGCGTGACCTGTCACGACAGCCGTCATCTGGCGATGGAGGCGGGG
>CADEEK010000269.1 GCA_902826325.1 uncultured Sphingomonadales bacterium | reverse complement strand
CGGCAACGGCTCTATGGCTTCGAAAAAAGCCAGGAGAGTGCCCGATGACCGATGCCGTGCCGACGCAAGCCCGCCAGCTGTTTTCGACCGTGAATGAGGACGGCACGCTCGATCTGTCGATCCGCGACGTGCCGGTGCCGGTGCCGACCGGCGATCAGGTGCTGGTCCGCGTCGGCGCGACGCCGATCAATCCGTCGGACCTTGCCGTGCTGTTGTCGGTCGCCGATCCCAACGCCTTTGCCAGCGTCGACGGCGTCGCCCGCGCACCCATTCCCGAAGCACTGCGGCGTTTTTCCGCGCCGCGCGTCGGCAAGTCGATCCAGGTCGGCAATGAAGGCGCCGGGACCGTCGTCGCCGCGGGTGACGATCCGGCGGCGCAGGCGCTGATCGGCAAGACCGTGGGGTCGTGGGGCGGGGCCTTTTACGCGCAATATCGCCTGTTGCGCGCGAGCGACTGCCTGGTCCTGCCCGATGGCGTGTCCGCCGAGGAGGGCGCGTCGTCGTTCATCAACCCGATGACCGTGCTGGCGATGCTGTTCACCATGCGGCGCGAAGGGTTTGGCGGCATCGTTCACACCGCCGCCGCATCGAACCTGGGGCAGATGCTGGTCAAGCATACAAGCGACGAGGGCGTGCCGCTGGTCAATATCGTGCGCAGCGCGGCGCAGGCCGCGCTGCTGCGCGAGCTGGGCGCCACGCACATCGTCGACAGCAGCGCAGACGATTTCATGCCCAGGCTGATCGAGGCGATTGCCGAGACCCAGGCGTTCCTGGCGTTCGATGCGATTGGCGGCGGCAAGCTTGCCAACCAGATCCTGACCGCGATGGAAGCCGCCGCGATCCGCACCGATCCGGCGACCGGGCCCTATGGCTCGAACACCCGCAAACAGGTCTATATCTATGGCGGGCTGAATACCGCGCCGACCGAGATCACGCGCACCTTCGGCATGCAATGGGGCGTCGGCGGCTGGCTGGTGACGCCGCAATTGCACATTGCGGGCGCCGAAACGGTCGCCGCGATGCGGGCCAAGGTGGCGGCGGAAATCCGCACCACCTTTGCCAGCGCCTATACCGCGCGCATCACGCTGGACGAGGCGATCAAGCCCGATGTGATCGCCGCCTATAACCGCCGTGCGACCGGCGAGAAATATCTGATCGTTCCCAACGGCTGAGGCGAACAGCGCCGTCGCCCCGCGTTTCAGGCGGAACATCGCCCGCGCATCGTCCCGACCGGACGATGCGCGGGCGTTTTCCTGTCAGGCCGCGTGGTCGCCCTTTGCCCGGCGGAACCGCAGCGCGCCGTCGGACAGCAGCCGCTGCGACACGATGAAGGCGAGCAGCAGCGCACCGATCGCGATCTTTGCCACCCAGCTCGACCAGGTGCCCTGCAGCGTGATGTAGAGCTGGATCAGCCCGAGAATCAGCGTGCCGAGCAACGTGCCGAGCACCCCGCCATAACCGCCGCTGAGCAATGTGCCGCCGATCACCGTCGCGGCGATCGCATCCAGTTCCGCGCCGATCCCGGCCAGCGGATAGCCCGAACGGGTATAGAGCGAATAGAGAATCCCGGCGAGCGCGGCGGTGAAGCCGGACAGCGCATAGGTGGTGACGATCGTCGAGCGGATCGGGACGCCCAACAGCTGCGCCGCCCGCATATTGCCGCCGAGCGCATAGATGTTCGCGCCCGTGCGTGTCCGGCGCAACAGGATGGCGACGGCGACGAACCCGATCAGCATCAGGATCGCGCTGAACGTCAGTCGTCCGGCACCCGGCAACGGGATCGCCAGCTGGCCCAGCGCGTCGTAGAGCGGGTGGACGATCGCGATCGATTCCTGCGTCATCATCGACGCCGCACCGCGCGCGACGAAC
>CADEEK010000268.1 GCA_902826325.1 uncultured Sphingomonadales bacterium | reverse complement strand
CGGCGGGGCGATCGGCAATGTCACGCTGGGCAGCGGCCCGGGCAATTTCCCCGGCGTCGGCTTCGTCAGCGCGGCGGGCGCCTATCGCCAGCGGCTCAATCTGGACGCGGTGCGCGCACAGGGGGTCGAGGTCGATCTGCGCTGGCGGTCGGGGCCGTGGCGCGCCGCCGCTTCATGGGCCTATACCGATGCGCGGGTCGAGGCGTCGGGCGCCGCCGCTGCGCTCGACGGGCTGCGGCCGGCACAGACGGCGCGGCACAATGCGTCGGCCACGCTTGGCTGGGCGGATGACGGCTATGCGCTGTCGCTGACCGGCCGCTATATCGGCGAACAGTTCGAGGACGATCAGAATGCCCGCGCGCTGGCCGATGCCGTCACCTTTGACGCGCGGGTGGCGGTGCCGCTGGTCGACCGGCTGTCGCTGGAGGCGCGCGGCGAGAATCTGACCGATGCGCGGATCGAAACCGGCGTGTCGGGCGCCGACATCGTCGAACGCGCCAGCCCGCGCACCTTGTGGATCGGGATGCGCTACGCGCTGCGCTGACCGGCGAGCAGGTCGAACAGCGCCAGATAGCTTGCGATCGGGTCCGGCCCGCTGTCCACCAGCGGCGCCGGACGCGCACGCCCCGGCACCAGCCAGTGATCGAGCGCGGCAACCAGCGCCGCCGGGTCGTCGACCGGGATCACCGTGCCGCGTTCGGGCGTGTCGATCAGTTCGGGGATCGCCACGCTCGACCGGGTGGCGACCATCGGCGTGCCCGCCGCCTGCGCCTCCCGCATCACCCCCGGCACCCCTTCGAAATCGGAGGTCAGCACCAGAGCGGTCGCGCGGGCGATGGCGGGCAGCGGATCGGGCGCATGTCCCGGCATCGACACGCGGTTGCCAAGGCCAAGCTGGCCCACCAGTTGTTCGAGTTTTGCCCGCTCCTCCCCCTCGCCCAGGATCAGCAGCGTGATGTCGCGGTCGGCCAGCAAAGGCATCGCCGCGATCAGCCGCTCCCAGCGTTTCTGCGGTGCCAGCCGCCCGACGCCGAGCAGGAAGCGCCCGTCGGGCATCGGCGGGGGTGGCGCGCCGACGATCGGCGCGGTCGCGGGGTTGGGGATGACATGGACGCGCGCGGGGGCGATGCCCATTTCCTCCACCGCCTCCCGCCCCATCGCCGGGGTCATCGCGACCACCGCGTCGAGAAAGCCGGGATGACGGCGCAGCCAGTGGCGATAGCCGATCGCCACCAGCCGTGGCTGATCGCGCCGCACCAGCGCGTTGGACACCTGTGCCGCGATCGGCGGACAGGCCGCCCCCAGCCGACGCCGCAACCACCAGGCGATCGAGCTGTAATGGTTGCCGGGACAGAACACGATGTCGGGGGCAAGGTCGCGCACGATGGCGGGCAGCGCGAACATCGCGCGATAACGGCCATCGTCCAGCGTGCGCAGTTCCACCCCGGCGGGCAATTCATGCGCCAGCGCGCCGCGTGGATCGCCGATCACCAGCGTCACCCGCCGTCCCGCGCGCAGCCAGCCATCGGCCATGCGCATCAGCGCACGCTCGACCCCGCCCCCTTTGAGGGTCTGAGCATAGCTGAGGATATGGGCGTCGGGGGGTGTATCGCGGCGGGCCATGGTTCGAACTGCCCCATTAAAGTCCAATTCGCCCCGCGAAGAAACCGCAATCTGGCGCAACGGCACCCACGGCCATATATAGCGGCGGTTGCCGTGTGTGGCAGCTTGCCGATCATTCCCGGCAAAGGGGGCGTTAGTGCGTATGTTGGACCGCCGGGGACCTGAACCCAGATGAACACCGGCGCTGTCGATTCGGCCGCCGTGCCCGATCAGGGCAATCTGGCGGGGCTGGAGCCGATCGAAAAGATCCGGCGGCGGTGGCCGATGTGGCT
>CADEEK010000267.1 GCA_902826325.1 uncultured Sphingomonadales bacterium | reverse complement strand
AACGATGCGGCAGCGCCGCCATGACCCGCCCGATATCGAGCGGGCCGATGGACGGCTTCACCTCTGCCTCGCTCACCGGCCCTGGGGCTGCGGCGTGGTCGGCGTGGCGGGCTGGGCCGCGGGCTGCTGCGGCGGCGGCGCAACCGTCTGCACGCTCGGCAGCTGCTGGTTGAGCATCGCCAGCACGGCATCGGTGATATCCACCGAGGTGGCCGAGAACAGCGTGCTGTCCTTGGCGACCGCGATCGTCGCGCCGCGCTGGTTGGCGATCTGCTGGATCACCGGGACCATGCGCTGCGCCACCTGCTGCTGCACATATTGCACGTTGCGCTGGAACGTCTGTTCACGCTCGCTCACCGCGCGCTGCGCGGTCTGGGCGCGCGTCTGGAACGCCTGAACGCGCTGTTGCAGCGCCGTGTCGGGCCTGCCGTTGGCGGCCTTCAGCGCGGTTTCGAGCGCGGTCTGTTCGCCCTGCAGGGGCTGGCCCTGCTGCTGGGCGAATTGCTGGAGCTGGGCGCGCTGGGTCTGCAACTGGGTGTTGGCGGCGACACAGGCGGTGCACTGCGCCATCACGCGCTCGACATCGACTACCGCGACCTTGGCATCGGCGAGCGCCTGGGCAGCGGCGGCACCGCCGCCAAAGGTGGCGCCGGCCAGCGCGACACTGGCGAAAAGGGTTTTGAAGTTACGCATCAGAAGGATGTCCCTACGTTAAAGCTGAAAAGTTTGGTGTCGTCGCCCGGCTGGGTCAGGAATGCCTTGGCGAGATCAAGGCGAAGCGGCCCGAAGGGCGAGTTCCAGTTGACGCCGATCCCCACCGACAGGCGTGGCTTTGGCGAATTGCCCAGGAACCGCTCGACAAACGGATCGGTCAACAGGTTGAAGCCGGTATTGATCGACGTGCCGCTGCACGGCGTCGTCGACGCATCGGCGGAATAGCCGACCGAACAGGTCGTCAGCGCGCCCGGCGCCACCGCATCGGTGGCCGGCACCTGATAGACGCGGTTGCCATTGGCGTCGAATTGCGGCGTCGCAATCGGCAGCAGCGACGGCGAGCCATCGGCGTTGAACAGCGGATTGCCGGAGCCGTCGACCGCCTGGGCAAAGGTTGCGGTCGGCCCCGGGCGACGGATGCCCCAGTTCGCCCCGGCCATGGCGAAGATCGACGGGCGGATGCCCATTTCGCGCGCGCCCGAACCCAGCGGGATTTCCAGTTCGATCTTGGCCAGATAATAGGCGCGGCCACCGATCGCATCGTCGAAAATCTGCTCTGAATCGGTGATCAGCAGCTGGTTGCCGCTCGCCACCGATCCGGTGAAGCCGATCCGCTGGATGCGCGGGCCGACGCCGCGAATATCAAAGCCGCGAAACTGCGGTTCACCCAGGAAGAAGCGGTCGGTGATCCGCACCGGATCGACCCCTGGCGAGCCGGATTCGAGGCTGTGGATATAACCGCCCTCGGCACCCACGGAGAAGATGAAGCCGCCGCCGATCCCCCAATATTTGTCGGCATCGAACCGGCCGCGCAGATATTTGACGTCGCCGCCCAGCCCCGCGAAATCGCCGCCGATGACGATGCGCTGCCCCGCCGTCGGGCGCAGGCGGCTGTTCAGGCTGTCATAGATCATCGACAGGCCGATGCTCGACGTCCAGCGATCGCCCAGCGCCTCGCACAGATAGCGTCCGGCCTTCAGCGGATCGCACTGGCCGCCGGTGAAGAAGGTGCCTTCATCCAGCCCGACCTGGTCATAGGTCAGGCCATAACGGCCCGACAGCGTCCAATATTCGGTCAGCGGCACGCCGACGATCAACTGGCCGCCGGTCGACACTTGTTCATAGGTGGTGCGACGATCGCTGCCCAGATAGTTGAACGAATTATAGTCGCGGCGGAAGATCGATCCGCCCACCGCGATATT
>CADEEK010000266.1 GCA_902826325.1 uncultured Sphingomonadales bacterium | reverse complement strand
GGCGCGCCCAGATCCGGCCGAAGAACCCGGCGCCACCCACGTCGGGCTCCGCCACCAGCGGCAACCGCTGTTCGGGCATGCCGGGTGAGGTGATGACGAGTTCGGCGATCGGCTGCCCCGCCTTGATCGGCGCCTTGACCGGGCCGTCATAGACGATGGTGGCGCGCAGGTCCGGGTTCGACCCCGCGGCGATTGCGACGGACAGGTCACGCGGGGCGACCAGCCCGACGGTCGCGCTGTCGCCCAGCTGCACCTGCGCCGCATCGACCTTGCGCCCCTTGCTCACGACCTTTTTCGACGCCCAGGCGCGAAAGCCCCAGTCCATGAACTTGACCGATTCCTCGATCCGGCCGTTGAAGCTGTTGAGCCCGGCGACCACCATCACCAGCCGACGGCCATTCTGCTCTGCCGAACCGGTGAAGCCATAGCCCGCTTCTTCGGTATGCCCGGTTTTGAGACCATCGGCGCCCCTGACGCGGCCCAGCAGCGGATCGCGATTGGCCTGGGTGATCGGCTTGCCGCCCATCGTCGTGCCGAAGGTGAAGCTCTCCTTGGAGTAGAACTGCTTGTAGAGCTGCGGATGGTTGTTGATCGTCGCCTTGGCCAGCTTGGCCAGATCGCGCGCGGTGACATAGGTGCGCCCGCCATCGGGCCAGCCGTTCGACGTGCCGAACCGGCTGTTGTTAAGCCCCAGTTCCTTCGCCTTGGCATTCATCAGGCTGGTGAACGCTTCTTCGGTGCCCGACAGATGTTCGGCGAGCACGACACAGGCATCGTTGCCCGACACGACCATGATGCCGTTGAGCAGATTTTCGATGCTGACCTGTTGACCGGGTGACAGGAACATTGTCGAACCCGCTGAAGGACCATGCCATTTCCGCCAGGTTTCCGGGCGCACCTGCGCCATATCGGTCAGTTTGAGCTTGCCCTGTTTGATGAGGTCGAACGCGACATAGGCGGTCATCATCTTGGCCATCGATGCGGGCGGCATGCGCCGGTCGGCATCCTTGGCGAACAGCACCGCATTGGACGACAGATCCTCCATGAACGCCACCGGCGCGGCGGTTTCGAACGGCGGGGTCTGCGCGGCGGTCGGCGCGACCGACAGGGTGAGCGCGAGGGTGGACAGCAGCAACTTCTTCATGGGGTCGTCGGGTTCCGGGGTTTTGAGGTCAGGGGACGGAGATGACACGCGCATCGCCAAAGCCGCGTCGGGCGACATCGGCACGGGCATTTTCGGCGGCGGCGGCATTGGCGAACGGGCCGAGCTGGACGCGGTATAGCCCGCCCCCGCTGCGCACCAGTCCGCCCAGTTCATCGGCCAGCGCCCGCGCGCGCTGACTGCTGGAAAGCGCCGCGACCTGCACGAACAGGCCGCGTGTCGCCCGCGCGGGGGGCGTTGGCGCCACCGAGCGATCCGGCGCGCGATCGGTCGTGCGCGGCGGGGCGGCGGCGGGCGGCGGGGCATCGCCCTGGGCGCCGAGCCGCCGACGCAGGCCCGCCAGCAGTGCGGGCGGCGCATCGGCGCGCGGCGGCACCGGCTGTCCCGCCGCCAGCAATGACGCATCCTGCGGGGTTACGGTGGTTCGCCGCACGCGCACCGCCGGATTGCCGCTGACCCCCAATTGCCGCGCCGCCGCGCCCGACAGGTCGAGCAGGCCATTGCCGCCCCCCCGGATCAGCAGCAGCACCGTTTTGCCGGTATCGAGCGCGGTGACTTCGACATGGCTGCCCGCGGGCAGTTCGGAACTGAGCGCGAACACCCCCTCGCCCGCCCCGGCATAGCCCGCATAGCCGACCTTGTCGTAGCGATCCTCCCCCGGCGCCATTTGCGATGAGCCCTGTGGTCCCTCGGACGGCGGCGGCGCGCCATCGGGCGTCGCATAGCCGCGCGGGGCTGGGTCGGGACGGCGATAATCCGCCCCGGCGGCG
>CADEEK010000265.1 GCA_902826325.1 uncultured Sphingomonadales bacterium | reverse complement strand
TTCGAGTTCGACGCCAAGGACATCGTCAACGTCCGCATCGACCGCAAGCGCAAGCTGCCGGTCACGACGCTGCTCTATGCGCTGGGCCTCAACAGCGAGGAAATCCTCAACCACTTCTATAACACCGTCACCTTCGTGCGCGGACCGAACGGGTGGCAGATCCCGTTCCAGCCGGAAAACTGGCGCGGTGCGAAGCCGGCGTTCGACATCGTCGATGCGAAGTCGGGCGAAGTGATCTTCCCCGCGGGCCAGAAGATTTCGCCGCGCGCCGCCAACAAGGCGCAGAAGGACGGCCTGGAAACGCTGTTGATCCCGACCGAGGAAATCTTCGGTCGCTACAGCGCGTTCGACCTGATCAACGAAACGACCGGCGAGATCTATATCGAGGCGGGCGACGAGGTTTCGGCCGACAATCTCGAAAAGCTGGACAAGGCCGGGATCGACCGGATCGAGCTGCTCGACATCGACCATATCTCGACCGGCCCGTGGATCCGCAACACGCTGAAGGCCGACAAGGCCGAAGAGCGCGAGCAGGCGCTGTCCGACATCTATCGCGTCATGCGTCCGGGCGAACCGCCGACGCTGGAAACGGCGGAATCGCTGTTCGGCGGCCTGTTCTTCGATCCCGAACGCTATGACCTGTCGGCGGTCGGCCGGGTGAAGCTCAACATGCGCCTTGACCTCGATGCCGAGGACACGGTTACGACGCTGCGCACCGAGGACATTCTGGCGGTCGTCAAGACGCTGGTGGATTTGAAGGACGGCAAGGGCGAGGTCGACGATATCGACAACCTTGGCAACCGTCGCGTGCGTTCGGTGGGCGAGCTTCTGGAAAACCAGTATCGCGTCGGCCTGCTGCGCATGGAGCGTGCGGTCAAGGAGCGGATGTCGTCGGTCGACGTGTCGACGGTGATGCCGAACGACCTGATCAACGCCAAGCCCGCGGTCGCCGCGGTGCGCGAATTCTTCGGTTCGTCGCAGCTGTCGCAGTTCATGGACCAGACCAACCCGCTGTCGGAAGTCACCCACAAGCGCCGCGTGTCGGCGCTTGGGCCGGGCGGTCTGACCCGCGAGCGTGCTGGCTTTGAAGTCCGCGACGTTCACCCGACCCATTATGGCCGCATCTGCCCGATCGAAACGCCGGAAGGTCCGAACATCGGCCTGATCAACTCGCTGGCCTCGTTCAGCCGGGTCAACAAATATGGCTTTATCGAAACGCCCTATCGCAAGGTCGTCGACGGCAAGGTGACGGGCGAGGTCGTGTACCTGTCGGCGATGGAAGAGGCCAAGCACACCATCGCCCAGGCGTCGGCCGAGGTCGATGCCGACCATCGGTTCACCGAGGACCTGGTGTCGGCGCGTCAGGCGGGCGAATTCCTGATGGCGCTGCCCGAAACCATCACGCTGATGGACGTCAGCCCCAAGCAGCTGGTGTCGGTCGCCGCGTCGCTGATTCCGTTCCTGGAAAACGATGACGCCAACCGCGCGCTGATGGGATCGAACATGCAGCGTCAGGCGGTGCCGCTGGTGAAGGCCGAAGCGCCGTTCGTCGGCACCGGCATGGAAGAGACCGTCGCGCGCGATTCGGGCGCGGCGATCGGCGCGCGCCGCGCGGGCATTGTCGACCAGGTCGATGCCAGCCGCATCGTCATCCGCGCCACCGGTGCGGTCGATGCGAACGAAAGCGGCGTCGACATCTACACGCTGATGAAGTTCGAACGGTCGAACCAGTCGACCTGCATCAACCAGCGTCCGCTGGTGAAGGTGGGCGATGTGGTCAATGTCGGCGATGTGATTGCCGACGGCCCGTCGACCGAATTCGGCGAGCTGGCGCTGGGCCGCAACGCGCTCGTCGCGTTCATGCCCTGGAACGGCTACAACTATGAAGACTCGATCCTGATCTCCGAACGCATCGTCAAAGACGACGTGTTCACCTCGATCCA
>CADEEK010000264.1 GCA_902826325.1 uncultured Sphingomonadales bacterium | reverse complement strand
AGCGCCAAGGGCATGACCTTTGCCGATGTGGCGCAGCGCGTCGGGCTGAACACCACCAGCGTCACCTATTATTTCAAGCGCAAGGAGGATCTGGCGGCGGCGGCGTTCGAGGTGACGCTGGACCGGCTGGACGCGATGCTGGAGGAAGCGCATCGCGAAACGACGCCGCAGGCGCGGGTCGCCCGCTATCTGTCGATCAACATGGAACGGCTGGTCCGCATCCAGCGTGGCGAGGAAAAGGCGTTCGCGATCCTGTCCGACCTGCGCGCGATGGAGGGCGAGGTGCGGCAGCGGCTGATGCTGCGCTGGCAACAGATTTTCCGCAAGACGCGCGCGCTGTGGGGCACCGATGGCAGCCGCGCGCAGACCGATCTGCGCGGTGCGCGCGCGCATGTCCTGCTCGAAAACACCTTCTGGCTGACCGCATGGCTGGTGCGATACGAGCTGGACGAATATCCCCGCGTCACCGCACGGCTGATGGATGTGTTCCAGGGTGGCATTGCGGCCAGCGGCGCGCACTGGTCGCCCCGGCTGCTCGACCTGGTCCATGAGGAGGCCGAGCCGGGGCGCGAGGCGTTCCTGCTGGTCGCAACGCGCCTGATCAACGAACTGGGCTATCGCGGCGCGTCGGTGCAGAAGATCGCATCGGAACTCAACGTCACCAAGGGCAGCTTCTACCACCATCTCGACGCCAAGGATGAACTGGTGATCGAATGTTACCGGCGCAGCTTCGACATCATCGCCGATGCGCAGCGGCTGGCCGAGGAAGCGGGCGGCGATCAGTGGCAGCGGCTGACCAGCGTCACCGCCACGCTGCTGGATTTCCAGTTTTCCGAACGCGGGCCGTTGCTGCGCACCACCGCGCTGTCGGGCCTGCCGCCCGGCGTGCGGTCAACGATGATCGACCGGTCGAACCGCATCGCGCGGCGCTATGCCGGGATGCTGTCGGACGGCATCGCCGAAGGATCGATCCGCGCGATCGATCCGCTGGTCGCCAGCCAGACGATGATGGCGATGCAGAATGCGGCGTTCGACATGCGCAAATGGGCGAGCACGATGCCGCGTGAACGCGCCATCGCGCTCTATGCCTCGACGATCATGTTCGGCCTGTTCGACGAGCGCGTGTTGGGCGATTGATCCGCCGCCGTCGGCGAGCGTGCCCACAGGCCCCTGCCGAAACGCGGCGAAACCGCACGTCGATCGCGCCATCGCCACGCACAAAAAAGGCGGGGCACATTTGCATGCACCCCGCCAGTCACCCCAGAGCGGGGTCGATCAGAACCGGAACCGTCCGGTGATACCATAGGTCCGCGGTTCGGCGAGGAAGTGGGAGAAGATCTGCCGCCCGCCCGGATATTGGGGATCGATGAACGGCGCCGCCGTGCCGCTGGCCGGGAAGCTGCCGGGAACGCCGGTGCCCCCTTCCTGGAACGGCGAGTTGAACGCCACCTGGGCATATTGTTCGTTGAACAGATTCTGTGCCCAGAATTCCAGGCTCCACGACTGGCCCGGTCCCCGGATGCCGATGCGCGCATTGGTCACGACATAGCTGTCCTGTTCCTTTTGCGGGAACAGGTCGGACCCGGTGTTGAAGTCGTCGGTCAGGCGCGTGTCGGCATAGAATAGCGCCGACAGCCCGCTTGAACCGATGTCCGGCGTCCATGCCCAGGATGCGGTCGCCACCACTTCGGGCGCGTTGGACAGATTGTCGCCGGGCAGCTTGCGCAGCGACGGGCTGAGCGGCGCGCCGCGATCATTGCCGACCAGATTGTCGCGATAGCGGGTATCGGCATAGGTGAAGCCGAGATTGACCGTCATGTCGCGCGTCGGGCGCAGCGATGCTTCCAGCTCCACGCCCTGCGACCGCACGCCATAGCCGACCTGATCCGCCGCGCACGCACCGGTGCCCGCCGCCGGGTTGAGGTTGAACGCCGCGCCGCCCGTAATCACCGGGGCGATGAAATTGGGCGATCCGA
>CADEEK010000263.1 GCA_902826325.1 uncultured Sphingomonadales bacterium | reverse complement strand
GAGCAAGTCGAAATACCAATTGCCGTCGGCGGTATCGCCATAGAGCACCGCCCCGACGATGCGGTCGTCCCTGACCACCACGCGCTTGTACACCCCGCGCGCGGCGTCGCGCATCACGATGTCCTCACACCCGTCCCCGCCCGAGAAATCTCCCGCCGAAAAGACGTCGATCCCCGAAACCTTGAGCTTGGTGGAGGTGACCGAACCGCGATAGCCGCTCGGGCTGCCGGTCATGTGATCGGCCAGGCTGCGGCACATGTCCCACAACGGCGCGACCAGCCCATAGACGTTGCCGTCATGCTCGACGCACTCGCCGACAGCCAGCACATCGGGGTCGGACGTGACCATATGATCATCGACCTTGATCCCACGCCCGATCTCAAGCCCCGCCGCCCGAGCAAGCCCTGTCGAGGGGCGGATGCCGACCGCCATCACCACCAGATCGGCGGGGATATGCGTCCCGTCCTTGAGCACCACGCCCTCGACCTGGCCGTCGCCGACAATCTCGGCGGTATCGGCCCCGGTCAGGATCGCCTGCCCGCGCGCTTCCAGCGCCTGTTTGAGCAGCCATCCCGCCGCCTCATCGAGCTGCCGCTCCATCAGCGTCGGCATCAAATGCAGCACGGTGACCTTCATGCCCCGCAGGCTCAGGCCATGCGCCGCCTCCAGCCCGAGCAGCCCGCCGCCGATCACCACCGCGCTCCCGCCCTTTTCCGCAGCAGTGAGCATCGTGCCGACATCGTCCATGTCGCGGAACGCGATCACGCCGGGCAGCTGGTGTCCCGGCACCGGGATGATGAACGGGTCCGAGCCGGTGGCGATCAGCAGCTTGTCATAGCCGGTCGTGACGCCCCGACGCGACGTCACCGTTTTCTCTGCGCGGTCGATAGCGATCACCGGGTCACCAGCGATCAGGTCGATGCCATGATCGGCATACCAGTCCGCGCCGTTGATGACGATATCGTCGAACGCCTTCTCCCCCGCGAGTACGGGCGAGAGCATGATGCGGTTATAGTTCACGCGCGGCTCCGCGCCGAAGATCGTTACGCGATAGCGGGTGGGATCGCGCGCCAAGATTTCCTCGACCGCGCGGCACCCGGCCATGCCGTTGCCGATCACCACTAGGTGCTCGCGCATGTCGTCCTTCGCAGCCGTGACAGGGTGCAGTTCCATCAAAGTGTCCAGTCCAGTTGCAGCCAGAATTTGCGCGTGTCCGTGGCAAAGCCGGTCGCGCGATAATCGGCGAAGCGCGCCGATGCCGTGGTCCTGCCCAGCTTTGCCGAGGCCATCAGGTTGAGTTCGTCGCCATAATGGCGGGTCAGCCGATCACTTTCGAAGCGGTGCCACGCGGCTTGCAGTGTCACCCCCTTGGCCGGGCCGATCGCCTTCCAGCCCCGGCCCGCGCTCAGATACAGGTCGCGCACGCCATCGGGCGGCGTCGCCAGATATTTGTCGGCCCAGCCCTGAAACTTGAAATTGGTGCCGAGAGGAGTCTGGAAACTGGTCAGCGCGACGCCCGTGTCGGCACCAAGCACCTCATATCTGATCCCCAGCTTCGGGCCGTTGAGGTCCACCGATATGTCCGCCAGCCAATAAGCGGCGGCATAGTCATTGGGGTTGCGCCCCATGTCGCTTTGACGCGCATGGCTCAGCTGATAGGCGAGCTTCGCCTTGCCCAGCGTCCGCATACCCGCCAGCCGCACGCCAAAGGTCCGGCTCGACAGGCGAAACCCCTGCACCGCCGCCTCGTCCTGATCGACCCAATAGCCAAAGCCGGTCAGCGTCCCGATCGGGCTGACCCAGGACAGGTTGGCAAAGACATTGTCGCCGCCCACCGCGCGTTGCCGCGCCCCGGTGCCGTCGATTCCCCAGATCGTCCGCACGCTCCAGGCATAACTGAGGTCGGCCTTCACGCCCTTCACCGGCGCCGCCTCGGCGCGCACTGCGTCGAAGCTTTGCCCGTTCTGGCGGAACCCGACCGCGCCGACAAAGCGCTCATCGTCAAGCGT
>CADEEK010000262.1 GCA_902826325.1 uncultured Sphingomonadales bacterium | reverse complement strand
CGATGCTGTCCGAACATGCCAAGTCGATCGAATCGATCCTGGGCCTGATCCGCGATGTTGCGGGCCAGACCAATTTGCTGGCGCTGAACGCTACGATCGAAGCGGCGCGGGCGGGCGATGCGGGGCGCGGTTTCGCAGTGGTGGCGCAGGAGGTCAAAAGCCTGGCCAACCAGACCGCGCGGGCGACCGACGACATCGCGGCCAAGATCGCCGCGATCCAGGCCGCCGCGCATGATACGGTCGCGACCAACGGCACCATCCGGGGGACGGTGAACGAGGTGCAGGCGAGCGCCGACCGTATCCGCACCGCGATGGAGGTGCAGGCGCAGACCGTCACGGCGATCACCGCCGCGGTCGACGAAACCGCGCTGGCCGCCGATTCGATGTCGGCGACGATCGGCGCGATCCGTGAGGATACGCAGGCGGTGGCCGGTGAAATCGATCAGCTGGAGCGCGAATTCGGCCAGATCGACGAGGAATTGCGCCGGTTGAGCGAAACCACGGCGACATTTTCGGCGGCGATCGCGGTCTGATCGCCAAGGGATGACGGCGGCGGCCCGACCCGCTAGGCGGGGGGCATGGCCACACATATTCTCGTCACCGGGACCAGCCGGGGGATCGGCGCCGCCATAATGGAATCGCTGAACCGGGCCGACGTGCGCGTGGTGGGGCAGCGCACCCGCGCCGGTCCGACGGATGGCGCGATCGCCGCCGATTTCGCCGATCCCGCCGCGCCGCGCCAGCTATGGGATGCGGCGCTGGACGCGCTGGACGGGCGGATCGACGTGCTGATCAACAATGCCGGGGTGTTCGAAGCGGCGCCGGTCGATCTTGACGATGGCGACTGGCTGGCCGCGTGGGACCGCACGATGCAGATCAACCTGACGGCGGCGGCGCAGCTGAGCCGGTTCGCGGTCCGGCACTGGCAGTCAGGGGGGCAGGCGCAGGCGCGCGGCGGGCGGATCGTCAACATCGCCAGCCGCGCCGCCTATCGCGGCGACAGCCCCGCGCACTGGCATTATGCCGCGTCAAAGGCCGGGATGGTGGCGATGACCAAATCGATCGCGCGCGGCTATGCGGCGCAGGGCATCCTCGCCTTTGCCATCTGTCCCGGCTTTACGATGACCGGCATGGCTGAGGATTATCTGGCGAGCCGGGGCGGCGACAAATTGCTGGCCGACATTCCGCTGGGCCGCGTCGCCGAGCCAGAGGAAGTGGCGGTGATGGCGCGGTTCTGCGCGCTGGAGGCGCCCGCGTCGATGACCGGCGCGGTGCTCGATGTGAACGGGGCGAGCCATGTGCGATAGGGGCGGGCGATGAGCTGGAAAGTGACCCTGCCCTGCACCCGCGCCGAAGCGGAGGCGATCGATTTCGAGGGGGGCGAACTGCTCGCCATCGACCCGGTGCCGGTGCTGCTGACCAGCGAGACGATCCCCGACGATCCGGCGAGCTGGCAGCTCGAAGCCTATTTCGAGGGCAAGCCGCGCAAGCGCGACATCGCGGCGCTGCGCGAGCTGGTGCCGAGCGCGGGCGCGGCGCGGGCGATGGTCGAGCAGCTGGCCGATCAGGACTGGGTGACGCTGAGCCAGGCGGGGATCGAGCCGGTGCATGCCGGACGCTTCTATGTCCACACCAGCACCAATCGCGGCGCGGTGCCAGCGGGTGCGGTCGCGTTCCGGATCGAGGCGGGGCGGGCGTTCGGCACGGGCACCCATGACACCACCGGCGGCTGCCTGCGCACGCTGGACGGCATGCGCGCGCGGGGCGAAATGGTGCGCAACCTGATCGACATCGGCACCGGCACCGGCCTGCTCGCCTTTGCCGCGATGCATTTGTGGCCGCGCGCCTATGCCACCGCGTCGGACATCGATCCGGTCGCGGTCGCGGTGACGGCGGAAAATGCGGACGTGAACGGCGTCGCGCTGGGGGTGGGGCAGGGGCAGCTGGCACTTGCCGCCGCGCCGGGGCTGGAACATCCGATGCTGATCGCGCGGGCGCCCTATGACCTCATCATCGCCAATGTC
>CADEEK010000261.1 GCA_902826325.1 uncultured Sphingomonadales bacterium | reverse complement strand
CCGGCGCGTCCTTCGCCATGATGACATACGAAATCAGCACGATTGCCAGCGGGATACAGGCCAGCCCCAGCACATCGTTCCAGCCAAAGATCTTGGCGAGCCCCGGCGCGAACAATGCGGCGAGCACCGTTCCGGAATGGCCCATGCCCGCAAGCCCCATCGCCTTGCCCTGATGCTCGGGCGGATACCAGCGGCTGGCCAGCGGCAGCGCGATCGCGAAACTCGCGCCGGCAAAGCCGAGGATCACGCCGAGCGCAAGCGTCCCGCCAAAGCTGGTCACCCCCATCGCCCAAGCGGTAAACAGCACGATGATGACGATGATCTGGCTGATCGTACCCGAGTTTTTCGGCCCGATCCGGTCAACCAGAAGACCGTTGACCACGCGCAGCAGTGCCCCGGCCAGCGTCGGCACGGCGACCATCAGCCCCTTCTCGGCGGGGGTTAGCGCGAGCGTCTTGGCAATCTCCGGAGCCAGCGGGCCGAGGATGACCCACACCATGAAAGCGAGGTCGAAATACAGGAACGCCGCGATCAGCGTCGGAGTGTGCCCGCTCGACCAGAATCTGGATTTCGTCGCGGACGGCTGTGCGTCCAGAAAGGTTGTTGCCACCGTCTCAGTCCCCGAATGCGACCGGCACGAAAAAGCCGCCAGAACGGCGGCCGTGCGGGCGCGTCCTGGCGGCTTCGTTGCCTGATGAGGTTGAAGGAGCTTGCGCCCCGGCCCGTTGCGACCCGCTCCCCCCGTTGGCAGCGACGCGCATCAATCTTTCCAGCCTCTTCGCCGGACATCGCGAAAATTGCCTGATTCGCTTGCCATGCGCAAGCTCATTCTTCGCAACTGCAATATTTTTAGCTGCAGCGCTTCAGGGCAGGCTGGCGAGATATCCGCCAATGTCCTCGGGATCGAACGACCGCCCGTCAAAGAAGCGATCGGCGCCCAAGGTCAGCCGACCCTGTACAGAACCGACCCCAACCGGGGCGTCCAGCCCGCCCTCGAGCTTTGAACTGGCGCCCGGCAGCGGCGCGTCCGAGCCCGACAACGCTTCGCGATACAGATCGGGGCGGAAAACCTCGGCCGCGGTTGCGGCGTCAGCATCCGAATAGGCAATCCCGTCCCAGCGTGTCATCTGGGCGTACAGCCACGCCGCCTGGCTGCGCCATGGAAAGTTCGCCGCCTCACGATACTGGAACATGAAATCGGGATAATGAACTGGCTCACCCCCCAGGGTCAGTCGCAACCGATCGGTGATCGCTCGCAGGATCGAATCGACCGACGAGTCGAGGTAATCACCGCGGGCGAGAATCGCGGCATTCGCCTCGGCATTGGCCGGATTGACGAAATGCGCTGCCGCCGCATGCAGCGCGCGGATCAGGCGCAGCACCGCATCGTGCCGCTCCTCCACGACCGCACTGCGCAGCGCCAGCACCTTCTCCACCCCGCGCCGCCAGATCTGCGCGGTCGCCAGCGCGATTCGACCGACCCCGCGATCGACCGCGATCGAGTTCCACGGCTCGCCGACGCAGATGCCGTCCACCTCGCCCGCCGCCAGCGCATCGGCGGCGAAAGGTGGGCTGGTGACGATGATATCCACATCGACATCGGGCCGGATGCCCACCCCCGCCAGCCAGTAGCGCAGCATGTAGTTATGGCTGGAGTAGCGATGCACGACCCCGAAGCGCAGCCGCCGCTGCTGAGCAACCTGCTTGAGCGCCGCCCCGATTGCCACCGGATCGCCCAGCGTGTCACCCAACCCCACCGCATCGGCGAGCGCGGTCGAGAAGGTGACCGCGTTGCCGTTAAGCCCCAGGACGAACGGCACCGCCATCGGCACCGCCGGTCGCCCCCGCCCGAGCGCGGTCGCGATGGCGAGCGGCGCGACCATATGTGCGGCATCGGTATGGCCATAGAGCAGCCGGTCGCGCACTGTCGCCCAGGTCATGTCGCGGACCAGTTCCAGCTTCAGCCCCTGTGCCTCGGCGAAGCCCAGCTCATGCGCCAGGATCGGGAGCGCCGCATCGACCAGCGGCAGGAAGCCGATCCGCATCGTCTC
>CADEEK010000260.1 GCA_902826325.1 uncultured Sphingomonadales bacterium | reverse complement strand
TTGCATGTGTTAGGCATGCCGCCAGCGTTCGTTCTGAGCCAGGATCAAACTCTCAAGTTTGATGTTCCATGACTGCGAGCCGGAATGTGCCCACAGTCACAGCTCATTTCTAGGAGCCGTTCCTGCACAAATCTTTCACGTAATGGAAACGTGTAGGACATGTTTTACGATCAATGCGTGAGCATGGATCGCATGGAACGGCTTGGTTTTACCGGGTATCTCGCACCTAGAAGCTGCAAGACCCGGGGCCGCCGCCCACATGTCCCTTCATCAAAATCACAATGTCAAAGAGCGCAAAAGACCGACGCCCTGGCCATCCCCTTTTTCTCGGGGCGACCCTTGCGCCTGGTTTTTGGTGACCGTCGTAGCGAACCGTGTGGCTCACCGCGTCGGTGGAGTGGCTTCTATGCGTGGTGTTGGATTGCGTCAACAGCGATTTGGAACTTTCTGTCTTTTTTTCGAAACATGGTCCGAAATCGGTGGTTTTCTGCGGTTTACGGCGCGTAAAGGGATATGGGCGCATAGCGGGTCGATGACGCAGGGCGCCGCCTCAACCCCGAATCACGGGACAGAATCGCTTCGGAATCAGGTCCGCCGCGCGGTGATCTGGCGTTCGGGCAGCCAGATTCTGGGGCAGATCATCGCCTGGGGCGCGACCTTCCTCGTGATTCGGATGCTCGATCCGCGCGACTATGGCCTGTTCGCGATGACGCAGGTGGTGCTCGTCCTGCTCAACATGCTCAACGGCTATGGCCTCGCCAGCGCCATCATTCAAAAGCGCGACATCGACGATCGCGCGATTCGGCAATTGTTCGGCATGCTGTTGCTGCTCAACCTGTCGCTCGGCGCGGTTCAGTTCGCGATGGCCCCGCTCGCCGCTGCCTATTACCGTCAGCCGGTGGTCGCCGATCTGCTGCGCGTCCAGTCATTGCTATATATAGCGACGCCGTTCATCGCGCTGCCCTATGCACTGCTCGCCCGCGCGATGGACTTTCGCAAGCAGGCACAGGTCAACCTCGTGTCCGCCGTGGCCGGGGCGGTCGCCGCGCTGGCGGGCGCGATGGCGGGCTTGGGCGTATGGACGCTGATCCTCGCGCCGCTCGTATTGTTCACCACCCGCGCCATCGGCATGACCTGGGCGGCACGTTCATTGATGTGGCCCAGCTTCGACTTTCGCGGCGCGGGCGGCATCGCGCGCTATGGCGGAACGCTGGCGGCGGGGCAGCTGTTCTGGTTCGCGCAGAGCCAGGCCGATGTGTTCATCGCCGGCCGACTGTTCGATCCGCACTGGCTCGGCATCTATACGACCAGCCTGTTCCTGAGCCAGATTCTCGTTTCCAAATTCGTCCCAGCGCTCAACGAAGTCGCCTTTTCGGCCTATTCGCGGATGGAACATGCCGCCGCCGGGGCGGCCTTCGCCAAATCGGCGCGGCTGATCATGGTCGCCGCCATGCCCTTCTATCTCGGCCTCGCCGTCACCGCCCAGCCGCTGGTGCTGGTCGCGCTCGGCGAGAAATGGGTGGAGGCGGCGCCGGTCGTCCAGCTGCTGGCGCTCGCCATGCCGTTCATGACGCTGCAGATCCTGTTCGCCCCGGCCACCGACGCGCGCGGCCGCCCCGGCATCGGCGCCCAGACGGCGGCGATCGGCGCGCTGCTGCTCCCCGCCGCCTTTCTGATCGGGGTGCATTGGGGGGTGATGGGGATGGCCTGGGCCTGGGTCGCGGTGTGGCCGCCCTTCCTCGCAATCACGGCGTGGCGCAGCCTGAAGCTGATCGGCCTTGGCTGGCGCGACTGGCTCGCCGCCATCACCCCGCCGATCCTTGCCGCCTGTGCGATGGCGCTGATCGTCATGCTGTTCGACCGGCTGCTGCTCGCCTATGCGCCGCCGCTTGCGCCGTTCCTGCACCTGCTGATCATCGTGCTCGCGGGCGCGGCGAGCTATGGCGCGTGGCTGATGATCTTCGCCCGCGGCGTGGTCGATGACGCGATCGCGATGATCCGGCGTTGAGTCTTTGTTTCTTTGGCGGGCTGCGCCCGCTGGTTCCGGCACCGGCCCACTCCCCCACGGGGTCCCCGCAAAGTAATACTTTGCGGGGCTACCCGCACCCGGCC
>CADEEK010000259.1 GCA_902826325.1 uncultured Sphingomonadales bacterium | reverse complement strand
GTGGCACCGGTCAGAGTGCGCCGGGGTAATGTTTGTATTTGCGCCCCGAGCCGCAAGGACAGGTGGCGTTGCGGTTGACCCGTCCCACCCATTGCGCGGGATCGTCGCCAAGATCGGCCCCCGCCGGACGCGGAATCTGCATCGGCGGCAATTCGTTGGCGATCAGGCCGGCGGTGCCCGCGTCCCAGTCGGCGCTGTTGTCCATGCCGGTCATCGGATCGATATGGGTGGTCAGGAAATCGGGCAGTTCGGGCAGTTCGGGCGGCGGCTGGAACTGGAATTCGGCCCAGGCGAGCGTGCGCGTCACATCCTCGCGGATCGCGCCCAACATGCGTTCGAACATCGCGAACGCTTCCTGCTTATATTCGTTGATGGGCGTTTTTTGCGCATAGGCGCGCAGGTGGACGACCTGGCGCAGCGCGTCGAGCATCGCGAGATGCTCCTTCCAGTGATGGTCGAGATTCTGGAGCAGGATCGACTTTTCGATCTGGTTCCAGGTTTCGGGGTCGAGGTCGGCGGCCTTGGCGTTCACCTTGGCCTCGGCCAGCGCGCGGACGCGGTTCTCGACATCCTCCGGCTCGATCCCGTCCTGTTCGGCGATCCAGCTTTCGACCGGCGTTTCGACGCCCAGGATCTTTTCGGCGCGGTCCTTAAGCCCCGCAATGTCCCATTGTTCGGGATAGGTTTCGGGCGGACAGGCGGCGCCGACGATGTCGTTGACCGTTTCGGCGCGCATATCCTCGACCACGTCGCCGACGGTTTCGGCATCCATGATGTCGGCGCGCTGTTCGTAGATCACCTTGCGCTGATCGTTCATCACGTCATCATATTCGACGACCTGTTTGCGGATATCGTAGTTGCGCGCTTCGACCTTTTTCTGCGCGGTCTCGATCGCCTTGCTCAGCCATTTGCTGCCGATCGCCTCACCATCGGCGATGTTGTTGCGCATCATCTTGGCGAACAGCGTGTCCGGGCCGAAGATACGCAGCAGATCGTCGTCGAGGCTGAGGTAGAAGCGCGACAGGCCAGGATCGCCCTGGCGGCCCGAACGGCCGCGCAGCTGGTTGTCGATGCGGCGGCTTTCATGGCGTTCGGTGCCGAGCACGAACAGGCCGCCCGCTTCCAGCACCCGCGCCTTTTCCGCCGCGACCTCGGCCTTGATCTGGTCGATCGCGGCATCGCGTTCGGCGCCTTCGGCCATGTCCCTCAGCTCATCCTCGACGCGGAATTCGACATTGCCGCCCAGCTGGATGTCGGTGCCGCGGCCCGCCATGTTGGTGGCGATCGTCACCGCGCCCAGCCGGCCCGCCTGCGCCACGATATGCGCTTCGTTTTCGTGATGGCGGGCGTTGAGGACGGAGTGGTCGACGCCTTCCTTCTTCAGATATTCCGACAGCAGTTCGGACTTTTCGATCGACACCGTGCCGACCAGCACCGGCTGGCCCTTGGCGGCGTGTTCCTTGATCGACCGCGCGATGGCGATGAACTTGTCCTGTTGCGTCTTGTAGAATTCGTCATCCTCGTCGATCCGCTTGACCGTGACGTTGGTCGGGATCGACACGACATTCATCTTGTAGATGTCGAAGAATTCGGGCGCTTCGGTCGCCGCGGTGCCGGTCATGCCCGACAGCTTGGGATACATGCGGAAATAATTCTGGAAGGTGATGCTGGCGAGCGTCTGGTTTTCCGGCTCGATCTTGACGCCTTCCTTGGCCTCGACCGCCTGATGCAGACCGTCGGACCAGCGGCGCCCGTCCATCATGCGGCCGGTGAATTCGTCGATGATGACCACCTTGTCATCCTTGACGATGTAATCGATGTCGCGCTTGCGCATGACCACCGCCTGCAGCGCCTGGTTGAGGTGGTGGACGACCTGGGTATTTTCGAAATCATAGAGGTTGGCGCCCTGAAGCAGCCCCGCCGCCTCCAGCGCGCGTTCGGCGGTTTCGATGCCTTCTTCGGTCAGGACGACGCTTTTCTGCTTTTCGTCCTTTTCATACAGGCTTTCGTCGAGCTGCTTCACGATGGCGTCGACGCTGATATAGAGTTCCGACTTGTCGTCGGTCGGGCCGGAAATGATCAGCGGCGTGCGTGCCTCGTCGATCAGCACCGAGTCCACTTCGTCGACGATCGCCATCGCGAACGGGCGCTGGACCATCGATGCGCGATCGT
>CADEEK010000258.1 GCA_902826325.1 uncultured Sphingomonadales bacterium | reverse complement strand
CCATCGGCAGGATATTCTGGAATGGGTGGCCGGGTGGGGGAGTGGGCTGGTGCCGAAACCAGCGGGCGCAGCCCGCTAATGAAACAACGCGCGCGCGGGCCGGTGCCGCAGCCCGAAATCACAATGAGAATCCCTCGCCCAGATACAGGCGGCGGACATTGGCGTCGGCGACCAGATCGGCGGGCGATCCGGCGAACAGCACACGGCCGTCATAGATGATCGACGCGCGATCGACGATGTCGAGCGTTTCGCGGACATTATGGTCGGTGATCAGCACGCCGATATTGCGCGTCTTCAATTCCTTCACCAGGTCGCGAATGTCGGCGATGGAAATCGGGTCGATCCCCGCGAACGGCTCGTCGAGCAGCATGATCGACGGATCGGCGGCCAGCGCGCGGGCGATTTCGGCGCGGCGGCGTTCCCCGCCCGACAGCGCCATCGACGGCGCATCGCGCAACCGCGTCAGGCCGAACTCCTCCAGCAACTGATCCAGCCGACGCGCGCGCGCGCCCTTGTCCGGTTCGGCGAGTTCAAGCACCGCCGAGATATTCTTTTCGACCGTCAGCCCGCGAAAGATCGACGTTTCCTGCGGCAGATAGCCAAGGCCCAGGATCGCGCGGCGATACATGGGCAGCGGCGTGATATCGACGCCGTCGAGCATGATGCGCCCGGCATCGGGCCTGACAAGGCCCATGACCGAATAGAAGCAGGTCGTCTTGCCCGCGCCATTGGGGCCGAGCAGGCCGACCACCTCGCCCCGCCCGACCGACAGCGACACGTCGGACAGCACCACGCGCTTGTCATAGGATTTGGCGATCGACACGACCGCAAGGCCGGATGCGGGCGGCGCATCCGCATCGACGGTTTCGGGGGCAAGCGTTTCGATGTCAGCCATAAGCCTTTCCTGATCGCATGGCGTGGTTAGCGAATCCTTGCCACGACGTCACTTGGCAAGTTTTATGCATGGCAGACGCGGGTGAAAAGATGCCGTGCGGCGATCAGTCGCGCTTGGGCACCGTGAACCGGCCGGTGACGCGCCCGCCGGAGCGGATGACGCTGCCATCCGGCGCCCGCGTGGTGCCGACGCCCGATCCGTCGATCGACGCGCGACCGGTGTCGAGATCGATCGTCAGCCGCCCGCCGCTGACCGTGTTGCCGCCCTGGGTCAGCGTGACGCCGCCCAGCATGGTGATGACCCGGCGGTTGATGTCATAGACGCCATATTGCGCCTTTGCCGTCTGGTCCGGGCGCGACACGGTGACGCCGCCCGCCGCGTCGAACCGCGATACCGACGGCGAACCGTCGATCACCTGGCCGGTATAGCTGACCGTCACGCGCGCGGCGGTCAGCGTCATGTTCGCCTGGGTGATGCGCACCCCGCCCGACAGTACGGCGCGGTTGGCGCGGTCCTGCAATTCGATGCTTGCCGCCGCGAAATCGATCGGGGCGTTCGAATTATGGCGCGTCTGGCCCGTCGCCGCGGTGCCGATGGCGATGGCGGTAAGGGTCGCGGTGAGCGATGCGATGACGATCGGGCGTGACATGGCTACCTATTTGCGCGCTTGGGGTCGATCCGCAAGCGGGCATTGCCTTCGATCTTTACGGTGCGCTTGTCCAGATCGGCGGTCATCCTGTCGCCGCTGAAATTGCCCAGCGGCGTGCGGCCCGCAACATCGCCGGTGCCGGTCAGCTGCCGCGATTTGAGGTCGAGCGTCGAATCGCGCGTATCGAGCTGATAGCCGTCGGAGGTGCGGAACGCGATCGGTCCGTCGACCGCGACCTGTTCGGTCTCCATGTCATAGCGGCCGCGCTCGGCGCGCACCTGCGCCGGCCCTTCGGACAGGCGGATGCCGGCGGTCAAGTCGAGCAGCTGCACCACCGGCTCGGCCGAGCTTTTCTGCACGGCGGACCCGGCGCGCAGCACGAAGGGCTGGCCCTTGGCATCGGCGCCGCGATAGCGCGCGGCCTGGATACGCAGCCGCTCGCTCGCGACATCGACCTTGTTCTTGTCGAGCACGAACGACACGTCGCCGCCCATGAACAACGGCGCCATCACCAGAAACGCGCCAAGCACGCCGATCCCGGCGGGCAGCACGGTCAGCATCGTGCGCACGATCCGGTCGTGGCTGCTGCCCGGCCTGGCCCAGCGCTTGCGGCGCGAACGCTCCTGAACCGCGATTTCAGACATTCTGTTGCTCGCAAGCGAGGTTGCGGCACCAGCCCGCTCCCCCACCCGGCCACCCATTCCAGAATATCCTGCCGATGG
>CADEEK010000257.1 GCA_902826325.1 uncultured Sphingomonadales bacterium | reverse complement strand
ATGATGACGGAAAGCGCCTCGACCACGAACAGCCCGCCGATAATCCCCAGCACCAGTTCATGATGCGCCGTCACCGCGATCGCGCCCAGGGCGCCGCCCAGCGCCAGGCTGCCGGTATCGCCCATGAACACCGCGGCGGGCGGCGCATTGAACCACAGGAACGCCAGCCCCCCGCCGATGATCGCCCCGCACAATATCGCCAGGTCGCCCGCGCCCGGCACATGCGGAATGCCCAGATACCCGGCATAGATCTTGTTCCCGACGACATAGACGATCAGCATGAACGCCATGCTGGCGATGATCACCGGCATCGTCGCCAGCCCGTCCAGCCCGTCGGTCAGATTGACCGCATTGCCGAACGCGACGATCGTGAACGCGGCAAAGACGATGTAGAAATAGCCAAGGTCGACGCTGAACTCGCTGAAGAACGGCACATACAGCACGGTGCCGTTCTGCAACGTGATGACCCAGGCGGCGACGCCCGCGATCAGGAATTCGCCCGCCAGCCGCATCTTGCCCGACACGCCCGCCGTGCTCGCCTTGCGCACCTTGTCATAATCGTCGAGGAACCCGATCAGCCCGAACCCGATGGTGACGAACACGCACGCCCAGACATAGGGGTTGGACAGGTCCATCCACAACAATACCGACAGCGACATGCTGGTCAGGATCATCAACCCGCCCATGGTCGGCGTGCCGCGCTTGGCCAGATGCGTCTGCGGCCCGTCGCTGCGGATCGGCTGCCCCCGCCCCTGCCGCACGCGCAGCCAGCCGATGAAGCGCGGCCCGATGATCAGGCCGATGACCAGCGCCGTCGCCACCGCCGCGCCGCTGCGGAACGACAGATAGCGGATCAGGTTGAGCACGCCCGGAAAGCCCAGCCATTCGGCAAATTCGTACAGCACGCTAAATCCTTCCCGCCAGGTCCGCGACCACCCGCGCCAGTCCGACCCCGTTCGATCCCTTGATCAGCACCGCATCGCCCGCGCGCAACATGCCCTGGACCTGCGCGCTCGCGCTGGCGGCATCGGGCACATGGACCAACGCCACCTGCCCCTCAAGTGCCTTGGCCAGCGGCGCCATCGCCTCGCCGACCAGCACCACCGCCGCGACGCCCGCCGCCGCGATCGGTTCGGCCAGCCCCGCGTGAAATCCGGCGGATTGCTCGCCCAGTTCGCGCATCTCGCCCAGCACCGCCAGCCGCCGCGTCGCCGGGGCCTGCGCCAGCACGGCGAGCGTCGCGCGCATCGATGTCGGATTGGCGTTATAGCTTTCGTCGATCACCAGCGCCGTCCCGCCATCGACCGCCGCATCGAACCGCGCGCCGCGTCCCGCCAGCCCGTCCAGCTCAGCGAGCGCCAGTCCCGCCTGTTCCAGATCGCCGCCCGCTGCATCTACCGCCGCCAGCACCGCCATCGCGTTCGCAACCCAATGATCGCCCGCCTGCGACAGGGTAAAGCTGAGCGTCCGGTGCGCCCCGACCTGCGCGGTGACATAGGTGCCACCTGGCTGCCCCGCCATCACCTCGACCGCGCGCACATCCGCCCCGTCGCCCAGGCCAAAGGTGACGATCGTGCCCGCATGCGGCGTGGCGGCGGCGATCAGCCGATCGCGATAGGGGCTGTCGAACGGCACGATCGCGACGCCGCCGGGCGCCAGCCCCTGAAAAATCTCGCCCTTGGCATCGGCGATCGCCTCGACGCTGGGAAAGAATTCGGTATGCGCCGGCGCGATCGTCGTGACGATGGCGATATGCGGGCGCACCATCCGGGTCAGCGCCAGCAGCTCGCCCGCATGGTTCATGCCCATTTCGAACACGCCGAACCGCGCATCGCGCGCCATGCGCGACAGGCTCAACGGCACGCCGGTATGGTTGTTATAGCTTTTGACCGACCGATGCGCGCGACCCGGATCGCAACGGTCGAGACAGGCGAACAACGCCTCCTTGGTGCCCGTCTTGCCGACCGATCCGGTCACGCCGATCACCACCCCGTCCATCCGCTTGCGCGCGGCGCGGGCGATATTCTCCAGCGCGATCGTCGTATCGTCGACCCGCACATGCGGCGCGGACGTATCCTGCGACGCGACCACCCCCGCCGCGCCGCGCGCCATCGCCTGATCGATGAAGCGATGCCCATCGGTCGTCTCGCCGGTCAACGCCAGGAACAGCGCCCCCGGCCCCACCTCACGCGAATCGAACGCGACGCCATCGACGCCGAAATCCCCCCACGCCACGCCACCGGTCGCCCCAGCAATGTCCGCAGACGGCCATCA
>CADEEK010000256.1 GCA_902826325.1 uncultured Sphingomonadales bacterium | reverse complement strand
CTGACGCCCCGCCAGCGCGAACAGCTGCGCTTTGCGACACAGGGCTTTATCGATGCGATGAGCCCGTCCAACTTCGCCGCGACCAATCCGCTGGTGCTCGAACGCACGATCGAAACGCGCGGCGAAAACCTGTTGCGGGGCCTTACGCACATGCTCCGCGATCTGGGCAAGGGCCAGCTGACCCAGACGGTCGAGGGCGCGTTCGAACTGGGCAAGAATATCGCCACCACGCCGGGCAAGGTGGTCAAGCGCACCCCGCTATATGAACTGATCCAATATTCGCCGACCACCGACACGGTGTTCGAAACGCCGCTGATCATCTTTCCGCCCTGGATCAACCGCTTCTACATCCTCGACCTGACGGCTGAAAAAAGCTTCATTCGCTGGGCGGTCGAACAGGGGCTGACGGTGTTCGTCGTGTCGTGGAAGTCCGCCGATGCCGACATGGCCGACATCATGTGGGACGATTATATCGAACGCGGCCAGATCGACGCGATCGACACGGTGCGCGCGCTGCTCGGCGTCGATGCGGTCCACGCCATCGGCTATTGCGTCGCGGGCACCACGCTCGCCGCGACGCTGGCAGTGCTGGCCGCGCGGGGGGAGGCGGACAAGGTCAGCAGCGCGACCTTCTTCACCGCCCAGGTCGATTTTGCCGAGGCGGGCGACCTCAACGTCTTTGTCGACGACGAACAGCTGGCGCTGATCAATTCGCTGACCACCGACGGCTTTCTCGACGGGCGCTATATGGCGGCGACCTTCAACCTGTTGCGCGGGCGCGACCTGATCTGGAACTATGTCACCACCAACTATCTGATGGGCGAGGATTATACGCCGTTCGACCTGCTCCACTGGAACAGCGACGTCACCAACCTGCCCGCCAAATGGCATCAAAGCTATCTCGCCGATCTCTATCGCGACAATCTGCTGGTGCAGCCGGGCGCGATGCACGTCGCCGGAACGCCGATCGACCTGCGCCGCATCGCTACGCCCAGCTACATCCAGGCGGGGCGCGAGGATCATATCGCCCCGGCGCGCAGCGTATGGAAACTGACCGAGCAGCTGACCGGCCCGATGCGTTTCGTGCTGGCGGGATCGGGCCATATCGCCGGGGTGGTCAACCCGCCGGCGGCGGGCAAATATCAATATTGGACCAACCCGGAACAGGCCGCCAGCCTGGACGATTTTGTTGCAGGGGCGACCGAGACCAAGGGCAGCTGGTGGCCCGACTGGATCGACTGGATCGCATCGCGCGACGGCCGCCGGATCAAGGTTGGCGGCGCGCGAAAACCCAAATCGGATCAATCGCTTGGCGATGCGCCGGGACGCTATGTCATGACCCGATAATGACCATTTTGTTGCACCGCACAAAAAACACTTGATCTAGCGCTGCGACCGGCCTATATGCTGCATCGCAACAATAGCTCGAAGGACGGTGTGATGGCCAGCAAGGCGCCCGTGTCCGGCGGGAAAAAGCCGGTCAAGAAGTCGGTCGGGGCGGCGACCAAATCGCCCGCCAAGGCCTCGCCGCCCGCGCCCAAGGCGCCGGTCGCCGAAACGGTCGCTGTCGAACCGACCGCCCCCGCACCGGTCGTCGAAACCGCGCCCGAGCCGCTTGCATCGGAACCGGCGGCAGCTGAACCGGTTATCGAGGCGGCGACCGCCGAACCCGAACCGGCCACCGCGCCGATAGTTGAACCAGCCGTCGAAGCCGCCGTCGCGGCAGAGATCATCGAAGATACCGCCAGCCAGTCGGCGGAGATCGCAGCCAAGGGAAGTGACATCATGGAAGCCACGATTGAAAAGACGCAGGCGATGTTCGCCGACATGAACGAGCGCGCGAAGGCCGCGGTCGAAAAGAACACCAAGCTGGTCAGCGAAGCGACCGAATTCGCCAAGGGCAATGTCGAAGCGCTGGTCGAAAGCGGCAAGATCGCCGCCAAGGGCTTCGAAACCATGGGCCAGGACGCGGCCGAATACAGCCGCAAGTCGTTCGAAAGCGCGACCGCGACGCTCAAGAGCATGTCGTCGGTCAAGTCGCCCGCCGACTTCTTCAAGCTGCAGAGCGATTTCATGCGCCAGTCGTTCGATTCGGTCGTCGCCGAATCGTCGAAGAATACCGAAGCGTTCATCAAGCTGGCCGGCGATGCCGTGCAGCCGATCTCCAGCCGTTTCGCGCTGGCCGTCGAAAAGGTGAAGGCCGCGGCCTGATCATTCCGGTTCGCCGGACAGCAGAAGGGCGGTTGCGCAGGCAGCCGCCCTTTTTCGTGTGATCGGC
>CADEEK010000255.1 GCA_902826325.1 uncultured Sphingomonadales bacterium | reverse complement strand
CTGTCGAAGCAGGCGGTCGCCTATCGCCAGATGTCGCTGCTGCTGCGCCGCCCGCCGGGCCGCGAAGCGTATCCGGGCGACGTCTTCTATCTGCACAGCCGCCTGCTGGAGCGCGCGGCGAAGCTGAACGACGACAATGGCAATGGCTCGCTGACCGCGCTGCCGATCATCGAAACCCAGGCCGGCGACGTGTCGGCCTATATTCCGACCAACGTGATCTCGATCACCGACGGCCAGATCTTCCTTGAAACCGACCTGTTCTTCGCGGGCATCCGTCCGGCGATCAACGTCGGCCTGTCGGTCAGCCGCGTCGGTTCGTCGGCACAGACCAAGGCGATGAAGAAGGTGTCCGGCTCGATCAAGCTGGAACTGGCCCAGTATCGCGAAATGGCCGCGTTCGCCCAGTTCGGTTCGGACCTCGACGCCTCGACCCAGAAGCTGCTCAACCGCGGTGCGCGCCTGACCGAGCTGCTCAAGCAGCCGCAGTTCAGCCCGCTGCCGTTCGAAGAGCAGACCGTGTCGATCTTCGCCGGCACCAACGGCTATATCGACGCCGTGCCGGTGCAGGACGTGGTCCGTTACGAAGCCGCGATGCTGGCCGAAATGCGCACCAAGCATGCCGGGATCCTCAAGGACATCCGCGACAGCCGCGATCTGGGCGATGCCACCAAGGACAAGCTCAAGGACGCGCTGGAAGCATTCGGCAAGACGTTCGCGTAAGGCACTTACCGTCGTCACCCCGGCCTTGAGCCGGGGTCCCGCTTCTGGCGACGGTTCAAATCAGCGGGACCCCGGATCCAGTCCGGGGTGACGAAAAGAGGAATAGCATGGCCAGCCTGAAGGCACTCAAGGTCCGCATCGGCTCGGTGAAGTCGACGCAGAAGATCACCAAGGCGATGAAGATGGTCGCCGCCGCGAAGCTGCGCCGGGCGCAGGAAGCGGCGGAAGCCGGCCGTCCCTATGCCCAGCGGCTCGAAAGCGTCGTCGCCTCGCTCGCCAGCAAGGTGAGCGTCAGCGAAAGCAGCCCCAAGCTGCTCGCGGGCACCGGCAAGGACCAGGTTCATCTGTTCGTCGTCGCCACGTCGGACAAGGGTCTGGCCGGTGCGTTCAACACCAACATCGCCCGCCTTGCCCGCAAGCGCGCGGGTGAGTTGATCGCCCAGGGCAAGACGGTGAAATTCTACACCATCGGCCGCAAGGGCCGCGCGGTGCTGAACCGGCTCTATCCCAAGGACATGCTGCATTCGATCGAACCGGGCGATCTCGGCAAGCTCGATTTCGCCAATGCCCGCGGCTATGCCGACGATCTCATCGCCCGCTACGAAGCCGGTGAATTCGATGTCGCGCACCTGTTCTATTCGCACTTCAAATCGGTGCTGACGCAGGAACCGACGGAACAGCAGATCATCCCGGTCGCGCCGTCTTCGGTTCCTGAGGGCACGCCGACCAGCCAGGGCGCACCGGCCGCCGTCATCTATGAGCCGGACGAGGAATCGATCCTCGCCGATCTGCTGCCGCGCAACGTCGCGATCCAGCTTTACCGCGCGATCCGCGAAAATGCGGCGTCGGAACAGGGCAGCAAGATGACCGCGATGGACAATGCCACGCGCAATGCCGGCGATCTGATCAATCGCCTGACCATTCAGTATAACCGCACCCGCCAGGCCGCGATCACGACCGAGCTGGTGGAAATCATTTCGGGCGCCGAGGCGCTCTAAACCGCATCCGTAGCGCGCAAGCGCGTCAGATATTCGAAGCAAGGAAAGACCGATGGCAACCGCTGCTCCCAAGACCAAGGCCCCGGCCAAGAAGCCAGCCGCCCCGCGCAAGGCCGCCGCACCCAAGGCTGCCGCCACCACCGCCGCGGCGCCCGTCGCCGCCGCCGGTGCGGGCCGCATCAGCCAGGTGATCGGCGCGGTCGTCGACGTCAGCTTTGACGGCACCCTGCCCGCCATTCTGACGGCGCTGGAAACCGACAATAACGGCAACCGCTTGGTTCTCGAAGTGGCGCAGCATCTGGGCGAAAACACCGTCCGCACGATCGCGATGGACTCGACCGAAGGTCTGACCCGCGGTCAGGCGGTGACCAACACCGGCGCGCAGATCCAGGTGCCGGTCGGCCCCGCGACGCTCGGCCGCATCCTCAACGTGATCGGTGAGCCGATCGACGAACGCGGCCCGGTCGCCACCGACCTGAAGGCGCCGATCCATGCCGAAGCACCGCTGTTCGTCGACCAGTCGACCGAAAGCGCGATCCTCGTCACCGGCATCAAGGTCATCGACCTGCTCGCCCCTTATGCCAAGGGCGGCAAGATCGGCCTGTTCGGCGGCGC
>CADEEK010000254.1 GCA_902826325.1 uncultured Sphingomonadales bacterium | reverse complement strand
CTTCGATCAACGCCCGCGTGCTCTTAACCGAACACCTTCGCTCCGCAAGGGCGGGGGGAGCGACGGGCATAAAAAAGCACGCGATCCGGACGGATGCGTGCGTTGGCGGTCGGACGATGATGGAGAATAGCCCGGATCGGTCGAAGGCCGCGGCCTATCTGCAGCACCGCCGAACCGGGCTAGAAACGATTACCAGGGGCGAAGGTCTTCGCCATAGGTGTCGTCGAAAAACAGAACGAACATTGTAGTTTCTCCCATTGCGCGCACTGAGCGCGCAACCCGCATTATTAATCGAAAATTAACCATGGGGCAATCGAAATGTGCCTTTCAGGGAAGGGTCGTGGCGCGGCGCGGCGACCTTGTCCTTAAGGGTTCCTTCAAGAGTGCGGCGTATCGCGGTTGGGATGGTTGAGGGCGTCAATCCTGCAGGACCCGGTAATTCGCACGGTCGGATGCCGATGGCGCATGTCCCGGCCGGGTTGGACGGCCCGGTTCCGATAGTTGGCCAGGTTCCAATGCATGGCGAAGCGCCGATGCGCATCCCGACGATGCGATCGCGGCGGGCGAAGGGCGATGGCGAGGGCCGCTCGCCCGCGGCCACCGAGGTCTGGCGTGCGATCAGCCTGTGCGAAATTGCCAATTTCCAGTCGCTGCGACGGCATCTTGGCCGCCCGCGTGCTGACACCGTTGTCCAGGATGTCGCCAGCCAGATCGGCACGATGGCGCGCGACGTGCGGCTGGCGGTGGCCGGTCGCGCGCTGCTGGAACTGAGTTTCGAAACCGAATCGGCTGAGGCCGCTCAAGCGATCGTCGAGGATCTGAGCCGTTCCTTTTCCCGCGCGATGGATCTGGATGGCGAGCGGCATCTGGTGCAGCTGCGCTGGGGCATTGCCGTCGTGCTGGCCGGGGATGACGACGATGTCCGCCTGACCGAAGCGGCCGAACTGGCATTGGCGCAGGCGCGCGCAGAATCGCGCATCGTGATGCTCGATCTGTGCCATGGCGATGTCGCGATCGACCGTGCCGAGCTGATGCGCGACCTGCCGCGCGCGATCGTGTCCGGGCAATTGTTCCTGCAATATCAGCCCAAGGTGAATGTGCGGCAGGAGGCCGTGACCGGCGTTGAGGCACTGGTGCGCTGGCAGCACCCGATGCGCGGCCTGATCCTGCCCGGCGATTTCATTTCCGCGGCCGAGGAGAGCAACGAGATCGCCGGCCTGACGCTGTGGACGTTGCGCCAGGTGATCGCCGATTATCAGGTGATGGTCGCCCATGGCCATGACCTGCCGGTGTTCATCAACATTTCCGGCGTACTGCTGGCCGATGACGCCTTTGTCGGCGAGGCATGCCGGATCATCGGCGATTCGGGAGCCCGGATCGGGTTCGAGATCACCGAAACCGCGGTGATCCGCGATCCCGAAATCGCGATCCGCCATTTGCAGCAATTTTCCGACATCGGCATTCCGCTGGCGATCGACGATTATGGCGCGGGGCTGTCATCGCTCGCCTATCTCAAGCAATTGCCCGCGACCGAACTGAAGATCGACAAGATGTTCGTGATGCAGCTCACGTCCAGCAATCGCGATCCGCTGATCGTGCGGTCGACCATCGATCTGGCGCATGCGCTGGAAATGGAAGTGACCGCCGAGGGGGTCGAAACGCCTGCCGCGCTGGCGCTGTTGAGCGTCATGGGGTGCGACATGGTGCAGGGGTTTCTGATCAGCCGCCCGATCGCGCTCGATGCCTTTATCCGCTTCCTGGACGAGGAAGGGCACAAGGCGTCGACCGCGCTGCGCCCCAGCTTTGCGCGTCCCGACGGGTTCTGGCGAAAGAGCGGCTGATGTTCGGCCGATGGACGATCGTGGCGATTGCGGCGGCGCTGGCCATCGTGACGCCTGCCGCCGCGCAGGATACGCGCGCCGACCGACTGAACGGTCAGGCCAAGACGGCGATGATGGCGCGGCCCGATCAGGCATTGGCGCTGGCAACTCAGGCGGAACGCAGCGCCGGGACAATCGTCGATGGCACGGCGCGGGCGACGGCGACGGCGACCGCGCTGTGGCTGCAGAGCGAGGCGCTGATCCGCACCCGCGATTCCAAGGCGGCCAAGCCGCGGATCGACAAGGCATTGCGCATGATCGAACAGGCCGGTGTCAGCGGCAAGCTGCGCGGCGACCTGTTGCTGGCGCGCGCCGGGGTCGAACAGTCGCAGATGCAGCCTGCACAGGCGCTGGCGTCGTTGCAGGAAGCGTTCAAGATTTTTGGCGCGGCGGGCGAGCGGCGCAGCCAGTCGTTGACGCTGGTCAGCATCGCGACGCTCTATGGTCAGGCGAATGATTTCGTCAGCGCCGACAAATATTTCAA
>CADEEK010000253.1 GCA_902826325.1 uncultured Sphingomonadales bacterium | reverse complement strand
GCGTCCCCTCGACCGCAAGCCAAGCCGGTGCGCGACGCGTCAGTACCTGGGTCTCACCATCTGCCAGTCTACGTCGCTTCGACGCCCATGCCGCCGCCAATCGCGAAGACTTCTTCTCCGACTCCTCGTTTGCGAGCTCAGCCTTGACCACGACCTCGATGATCGAGGCCATGTCTAGATTGTCCTTCGCGTAGCGCCGGTCGCCATCGACGGTCGCAACGACGACACCGAGGTCAGTGATATCGACGACCCACGAGAACACCTTCTTTGCCTTCTCACGCGATAGTCGATCCAGCTTCTCAGTCAGGAGCACTACCCCATTGGGATAGACCCCGGCCTCGACATCAGCCACAAATTTCCCGAGTTCGCCAACGATAGCGTGACGCCCCTTGAACGCCGACACGCCATCGTCCACGAGTTCGGCTACGACGTTCCATCCCTTTCTTGCCGCGAGCGCGCCACACTGTTCGCGCTGCCGCTCGAGGCTGCTGCCCTTCCCCTGCTCGGCCGAGGACCAGCGAATGTAGATAACGGCGTCCATGATCATCCTGTCCGGTGTAGATCAACATTACATTAACAGATTATGCCCGCCCGCCGCCGCGATCTCCAGCGCGCGCTTGGCGGTTTCCTGCCCCTTCACCTGGCGAAGATCGGGACCATGGTCCGCGGCGTCCGCTTCCCCCGGCACCGGGGCCGCCAGCAATTGCTGACCCTTCAAATGGTTGAGCAGGCCGATCAGGTCGGGCGCGGCGATCACCCCTGCCGACCCCGCCCAGGCCGCCTCTGCCCCCTGTGCCGCGGGACAGATCAGCCCCTTCCCCTCGCCCGAGGCATGCAGCGCGGCGAGCAGCACCCCGGGCGACGGCGCGATCCGCCCGTCCAGCGCCAGTTCGCCGACCACGACATAATCGGCCAGCCCCTCGGCATCGACCACGCCCATTGCGGCGAGCAGCGCGAGCGCGATCGGCAAATCGAAATGCGACCCCTCCTTGGGCAGATCGGCGGGCGACAGGTTGAGCACGATGTGCTTGGGCGGCATGGCAAGGCCGATTGCCGCCATCGCCGCGCGCACCCGCTCCCGGCTTTCCGCCACCGCCTTGTCCGGCAGGCCGACGATCGCGAATTTGGGCAGGCCGGGGACAAGGTTGCACTGCACCTCCACCGCGCGCGCCTCCAGCCCCAGATAGGCCACCGTCGATACGCTCGCGACCATGATTCCCCCTTTGTTCGCTCCCGTCTTAGCGGCTTTTTGCGCGGGGGGAACGGTTCATCGCAACGCCGTCTTGCGGGGACAAGACACCGACCCCATGTCCGACACATGCGAAACAGGCATCATCCGCTGGTCCGCATCCTGTTGCTCATATGCGGCATCCTGCTGCTGATCGCCGCGCCGGTCGCCTCGCCCCTGCCGGGTCCGGGCGGCACATTTCTGGCGGCGGCGGGGGTGATCCTGATCCTGCGCAATTCGGTCTGGGCGCGGCACCGGTTCGTGCGGATGAAGGCGCGCTGGCCGCGCATCGGTGACCTGATCGACCGCATCCTGATCCGCGCCAGTGCGAAACGACGGCGACAGCGCGCCAAAAAGCTCGCCGCGAATTGACTTGTCGCGCACCTTTGGCTAACGGCGCTGCGCACAAGGTCGCCCCTGTGGCGGCCATTTTGATTTCTAGATTTCAGGGAATGAGCGATGAAGCGGACCTTTCAGCCGAGCAACCTGGTGCGGGCGCGCCGGCACGGCTTCCGCGCACGCATGGCGACTCCGGGCGGCCGCAAGGTGATTCGCGCCCGGCGCGCCCGCGGCCGCAGCAAGCTGAGCGCATAAGCCTGAACCCAGCGCCGCTGGGGGAAGATCGGCCCGTTTCCTCGACCGGGGAAGCGGGCTGCTGCCATTTGGCGCCCGTGCTTCACCGCATGACGCAACGGCGCGACTATCTCGCGGCCAATGCGGGCCGACGCGCGCCGATGCCAGGCTTCGTCCTGCTGGTGCGCGATCGCCGCGACGATGATCCGGCAATGCGAATCGGGATCACCGTGTCCAAGAAAGTCGGCAACGCCGTCATCCGCAACCGCATGAAGCGCCGCTTTCGCGAACTTGCCCGCGCCATCCTGCCAACCGACGGCGTGGCGGGCGCCGACCATGTGCTGATCGGACGGGCGAGCGGCATCGAACGCGATTTTTCGGCGCTCAAGGCCGATCTGGCCAGGGCGCTGGGCAAGGTGAAGCGGTGAGTTGCACCACCACATCGTCACCCCGGCCTTGTGCCGGGGTCCGCCGGGCGGCACGTTATCGGGTAGAGGCTTCAGGGCACCCCCTGTGGCAAGGTGGACCCCGGCACAGGGCCGGGGTGACGGGTAAGGAACGACACATGTGTCCC
>CADEEK010000252.1 GCA_902826325.1 uncultured Sphingomonadales bacterium | reverse complement strand
CCCCGGTCAACAGCCAACCGTCGGTCGACCGCGCCTGCATCGCCGCCCACAGCGCCAGCAATCCCCCGCCGCCGGCCTTCCACGCCGCGGTAAACCGACCCGCATCGGCGATGCCCCAGGCGTGCAGCGTATAGCTCGCCCCCGCCAGCACCGCGATCCAGAACAGCCATCCCGTCGATCCGCGCATCTTTATCCTGTCCTACACGCCCCGCCTTGGCCTATGGCCAATCCGGCCATGCGCCGCGGCGGCAAGCGCATTCATCCACCCTGTTACGCACGTCAAAAATGTCAGCTTTGTCAACTTCGTCGGAAAATATGAATAATCATCACGTCCACATCATCGGCGGCGGCCTCGCCGGGTCAGAGGCCGCGTGGCAGCTTGCACAGGCCGGATGCCGCGTCCGCCTGTCCGAAATGCGCGGCGCCAATCTGGCAGAGGGGGGCAATATGACCCCCGCGCACCAGACCGACGGGCTGGCCGAACTCGTCTGCTCCAACAGCTTCCGGTCGGACGACGCACAAAGCAACGCGGTCGGCCTGTTGCATCAGGAAATGCGCGCGCTCGATTCGCTGATCCTGGCGCAGGGCGACAAGCACAAGGTGCCCGCCGGGTCCGCGCTCGCCGTCGATCGCGATCGCTTCTCCGACGGCGTCACCGCCGCGCTCGCCGCCCATCCCAATATCGAAATCGTGCGCGAACGGGTCGACATGCTGCCCGAAACCGGCGCCACCATCGTCGCGACCGGCCCGCTGACCGCGCCGGCGCTGGCCGACAATATCGGCGATGCCACGGGCAAGGACGCGCTCGCCTTTTTCGACGCCATCGCGCCGATCGTCCATCGCGACAGCATCGACATGGACACCGCCTGGTTCCAGTCGCGCTGGAACAAGGGAGAGGGCAAGGACTATATCAACTGCCCGCTGACCAAGGATCAGTATCTGGCGTTCCACCAGGGCCTGCTCGACGGCGAAAAGGCCGAGTTCAAGCAATGGGAAGACGTCCCCTATTTCGAAGGGTGCATGCCGATCGAGGTGATGGCGGAACGCGGCGTCGATACGCTGCGCTATGGTCCGATGAAGGGGGTCGGCCTCGACCTGCCGACCACCGGCCGCTGGCCCTATGCCGTCGTCCAATTGCGGCAGGACAATGCCAGCGGCACGCTGTGGAACATGGTCGGGTTTCAGACGAAATTGAAACATGGCGCACAAGTCGCTCTGTTCAGGACGATTCCCGGCCTTGAAAATGCGGAGTTCGCGCGGCTGGGCGGGCTGCATCGCAACACCTTCATCCGCTCGCCCGAACTGCTCGATCCGACGCTGCGGCTCAAATCGCGCCCGCATATCCGCTTTGCCGGGCAGATGACGGGATGCGAAGGGTATGTCGAAAGCGCGGCGATCGGCCTGCTCGCGGGGCGGTTCGCCGCTGCCGAAATTGCGGGTCGCCTGCTGCCACCGCCGCCGGTCGAAACCGCGCTCGGCGCGCTGCTCGGCCATATCACCGGCGGCGCGACGATCGAAACCTATCAGCCGATGAACGTCAATTTCGGCCTGTTCCCGCCGATCGAGGGCCGGATGAAAAAGCCCGATCGCAAGCTCGCCTATACCGCCCGTGCCCGCGCCGCGCTGGCCGAATGGCTCCAGGGTATTTGACCCGTATTCGGCAACCCCGAACCGGCCTGCGCCTACTCCGCTTCGGCCAGCGCCTGCGCCACCGCCTCGCGGCAATCGCATTTGGGCGTCCTGGGCGTGGCGCGCGGCTTGGGGGCGGTGGTCGCGAACTCGGCGCGGGTCAGCCGCCCCGATTTGTCCTTGTCGGCGTCGCTGAACCGGGTCGAGGTGCGGATCGCCCATTCTTCGAACGATAATTTGCCGTCCTTGTCGCGATCGAGCTTGGCGAACGCCTTGCGCCGCGGCTCCATCAGTTCGGCGAGCGTGATCGCCTCGCTGCGGTCGCGGTCATAGCGGTCGAACCGCTTCTGCTCGCGCGTCCGGTCGGTCGCCCGCGGAATCCGCTCCAGCGGCGGCAGCGCCTCCGCCGCGTCGCTGCCATTATCGGCCGGGGTCATCGCCGGGGGCGGCGGCAGCGCTTCGGGCGCCGCCTTGCTCTGGAACAGGAAGATACCCGCCGCCGCCATCGCCAACGCCGCCAGACCGCCCGCCACATACCGCCACATCGCCACTCTCCCGCCCGAGCAATTATCGCTGGCGCATTATTCCGGGCCGCACCAACCGACCCCGCGGGTCCCAACCTAGCGCCCGCCCAAATGGCGGCAAGACGTCATCGCCCCGTCGCGCGATGCCACAGCACTCGCGCCACCCGCCGCGGCGATCCCACCGCGCTGCCCGCCAGGTCGAGCCGCGCCAGATGCGCCATCGCGCCCA
>CADEEK010000251.1 GCA_902826325.1 uncultured Sphingomonadales bacterium | reverse complement strand
TCGACACCTCGCCCCGGCCCGCCGGATCGCCCCGGTTGCACCGCGACCCCGCCGGATCGAACCCCGGCGCATTGGTGTGCAGCGCGACGATCGGCCGCGCACCGCGATGATGGTCGGCCAGCACGATGGTGCGAAAGCGGGGCAGGGCGTCGTGGAAATTGCGGTTGGGGTCGATCGGTCGGCCAAAGGCGACGGCCCGGTTGCGCCGGTTGCCGTCGAACGCCGCGCCATACCCCGAATCAACCGCGATCACCACCCCGCCATAGGCGCGCAGGCCGACCAGCGCCGCCTCGAACGCCGCATTTTCATTGTCGTGCGGCACCACCCATAACGGTCCGCGCGGCCGCGCCGGATCGGCGATACGGAACAGCCGCCACTGCGCGCGCTCCTCGCGAAACACAATCCGCGATACGCTCAGGCCCGCCCATGTCGCGCGATTACGATGCCGCGCGAAATCATCATCGTCGATGGCCAGCGGGTCGACCCGGTTCGCCACCACGCCATCGCCCGGATGGATCGCCGTCACCAACGGCCAGATCACCGCCGCGACGGCACAGCTTCGCAGCATCGCCCACATCGCCGCCTGTCTAGCGCACCGCGGCGCAAAGGCCAGCCGCGATCAATCGTCGGGATCGGTCGCGATCGGAAAGCTCAGCCGCGACACCGCCCCGCGCGGCGCATTGGCCGCCAGCGTAAAGCCTCCGCCCAGCTGTTCGGCCAGCGTGCGCGCGATGCGCAGCCCCAGGCTGTCGGCGGCATGCGGATCGAACCCGGCGGGCAGGCCCGCGCCATCATCGGCGGGTTCGATGCGGATGTGGTCGCCGATCCGCACCACGCGGATCTGGCTCGCCCCCGACGCGCCATCGGCGAACCCGTGTTCCAGCGCATTGGCGACCGCTTCGGCCAGGATCAGCGCGACCGGAACCGCGCTGTTGGGCGGCAGTTGCAGGTCCGGTTCGACCTCGACCGCGCAGGTGACACCCGCTTGCCCCGCCGCATCGATCAGTTCCGTCGCCAGTTCCGGCAGGAACCGGTCGAGCGTCAGATGCGCGTTGTCGGCGCTGTAGAGCTGGCGCTGCAGCCGCCCGATCGTCTGCAACTTGGCCACCGCATCGCCGATCGCCTGCTGCGCCGCCGGATCGCTGACGGTGCGGCGCTGCAGCGACAGTACCGCGCCGATCATCTGCAGGTTGTTGGCGACGCGATGCTGCAATTCGTGGAACAGCAGTTCGGACCGGTCGGCCAGCACCTGCCGCCGCTGCCGTTCGTCCAGCAACCGCCGGTTGGCGCGCTGCATCCAGTGGATCAGCGCGATGTCGATCGCCACCACCCCGCCATATAGCGCCATCGCCACGGCGGTGCCGCGTGCAAAGCCGAACCCGCCGTCATGGGTGATGAAAAACGACCAGGCGAATACCCCGCACAGGATCGCGGCGAAAATCCCCGGCCCGCGCCCATAGAGGAAGCAGGAGACGATCACGGCGGGAAAGAAGGTGAGGAACGGAAAGCCCGGCGGGATCAACGGCCCCAGCGCAAAGCGCACCGCCAGCGCCATCAGCGTCAGCCCCAGCGCGACGATATAACCGATCCATGGCCGGTCGCGTGCGAGCGGCAGCGATTCGAGGAACCGGTTGGTTCGCATCGGCAAAACACTTTCCCCACTGGCCCCCCAGGGAGCGGGACGATCCCCCGTCTATGCCGCAAAAAAGCCCCCGATGCCAGTGGCTTCGGGGGCGACAGGGTAAACCGGCGTTAAACCGGTTCGCTTCATTTGACGTGCTTGGCGATGTGCTTGTTCAGTTCGAACATCGTCGCCTTGTCGCCGCCGAAAATCTTCTTCAGCTTGTCGTCGGCCAGAATCTCACGCTTGTTGGCGGGGTTCTGCAGATTGTTCGCCTTGATGTGGGTCCACATCTTGCTGACGATCTCGCTGCGCGGCAGCGGGCCGGGGCCGACGATCGCCGCCAGTTCGGGCGAGGGGGTGACTGGCTTCGCGATGCCGCCACGGGCGCCGCTCGATGCCTTCTTTTCCGCCATTCTTCTCTTCTCCATAACAAACCGGCGATCAGCCGCCGGTCCAAATCTTGTTTAGCGCGGGCGGGATCTGGCCTGACACCCGCCCCTGGCGCCGGACAATGGTGTAATTCGGTTCTTTGCGCGATGCACGCACTTGATGGTGCCGCAACACCATAAAATGCGTTGTTTTGTGGAGAACTTTGCCCAATTCGGCGTTTTCGCCGCCCTGCCGGGGTCCTTCGCCCCGCACCGGCGTCGACAAAACGCCCTTGGCGCGATCGGCATACCGACAAAAAAAGGGGCGCGCCGAACGATCCGGCGCGCCCCGATTTGCCTCACCGCCCGACGATCAGAAGCGCATCCGCGCCTTC
>CADEEK010000250.1 GCA_902826325.1 uncultured Sphingomonadales bacterium | reverse complement strand
GATTTTCCGGCCTGGTTCCGCGCCCATCGCGACGAACTGGCGGGAAAGCGCGTGGCGATGTTCTGCACCGGCGGCATACGATGCGAGAAATCGACCGCATTCCTCAAGGCCGAGGGGGTGGCGGATGTCTTTCACCTCAAGGGCGGCATCCTCGCCTATCTCGAACAGGTGCCCGCCGAGCAGAGCCGGTGGCAGGGCGAATGTTTCGTGTTCGACGAGCGGGTGGCGGTAGGACAGGGGCTGGCGCCCGGCACCCATGCGTTGTGCCGCGCCTGTCGCCGCCCGCTGAACGCTGAACAGCGCGCCTCGCCCCTGTTCGTGGAGGGGGTGAGTTGCGCCGCCTGCCATGGCGAGCGCACCGACGAACAGCGCGCGGGCTATGCCGAACGACAGCGGCAGGAGATGCTCGCTGCGGCGCGCGGTGAGGCGCATGTCGGGGCGGCGTTTCCGCAGCCGGATGACTGACCTGCCGATCCTCTACAGCTTCCGCCGCTGCCCCTATGCGATGCGGGCGCGGCTGGCGCTGGCGGTGAGCGGGATCGAGTGCGAGGTGCGCGAGGTGACGCTGCGCGCCAAGCCCGATGCGATGCTGGCGGCTTCGCCCAAGGGGACGGTGCCGGTGCTGGTCCTGGCCGACGGAAGCGTGATCGATGAGAGCATCGACATTATGCGCTGGGCGCTGGCGCGGCATGATCCGGAGGGCTGGCTGGATGGTGATGACCGCGAACTGATCGCGGCGAATGACGGGCCGTTCAAACATCATCTCGACCGGTATAAATATCCCAACCGCTATCCAGCGGATGCGGTGGATCATCGGGCGGCGGCGGTCACGCTGCTGGAGGTGCTGGAAGCGCGGCTGGCGGAGCAGGCGTTTCTTTGCGGCGAGCGGCGGCTGCTGGTCGATGCGGCGATCATGCCGTTCGTGCGGCAGTTCGCGGCGGTGGAATCGGAGTGGTTTGCCGGGGTGCCGTTGCCGGGGGTGCGGCGGTGGTTGGACAGGTGGCTGGTGTCGGAGCTGTTCGCGGCGGTGATGGTGCGGCGGGAGCTTTGGGTGGCCGCCAGCTAGACGTCATACCGGCACAAGGCCGGGATGACGGACGAATATTGCCGATTGGATGGCGCGCATTTCAAAGCTGGCCTAAGCTGAAATCAAGATGAGCAGCGCTGACCTGATTCTGATCGCGGTTGCGGTTGTGGCCAGTATCGCCGTTACCGGCGCCACCTTCCTCATCGCCAGATTTTTTAAGCTCAGACCGTCCTTGCGGAGAGCGATCAGCCCGGTCTCTTTTCCGGCGGCGCTGATTGCGATCATCGTCTATGTCGAAGTTCGGGGCACGGACCCGCATGGTTTGGTGATGAACGTGCTCGGCCTGATGGCGCTGCTGACCCTGCCGTTTACCATATTGACGACGGTTTATCTTTCCAGGCGGTTTGTAGCGTAGGAAAAGGGCCGGGGATTGCTCCCCGGCCCTTCGCTTTTGGTTCGACCGGACGGCCGGACGTTTGGACTTAGAAGTCCATGCCGCCCATGCCGCCCATGCCGCCGCCGCCCATTGCGGGCATGGCGGGCTTGTCTTCGGGCAGCTCGCTCACCGCCGCTTCGGTGGTGATGAGCAGGCCGGCGACCGAGGCCGCGTTCTGCAGTGCGGTGCGAACGACCTTGGTCGGGTCGATCACGCCGGCCGAGACCAGGTTCTCATAGGTGTCGGTCGCCGCGTTGAAGCCGAACGACGTGTCGCTCTGGTCGAGCAGCTTGCCCGAAACCACCGCGCCGTCATGGCCGGCGTTCGCCGCGATCTGGCGAACGAGCGAGGTCAGCGACTTGCGGACGATGTCCACGCCGCGCGTCTGGTCCTCATTCGCGCCGGTCAGGCCGTCGATCGCCTTGGTCGCATAGAGCAGCGCGGTGCCGCCGCCCGGGACGATGCCTTCTTCAACGGCTGCGCGGGTTGCGTGCAGCGCGTCGTCGACGCGGTCCTTGCGCTCCTTCACTTCGACTTCCGAAGCGCCGCCGACCTTGATCACGGCAACGCCACCGGCCAGCTTCGCCAGACGCTCCTGCAGCTTTTCGCGGTCATAGTCGCTGGTGGTGACTTCGATCTGCTGACGGATCGCGTCGGTGCGGCCCTTGATCGCATCGGCTTCACCGGCGCCATCGACGATGGTGGTGTTGTCCTTGTCGATCGAAACGCGCTTGGCGGTGCCGAGCATGTTCAGGGTGACGCTTTCCAGCTTGATGCCGAGATCTTCGCTGATGACTTCGCCCTTGGTCAGGATCGCGATGTCTTCCAGCATCGCCTTGCGACGATCGCCGAAGCCCGGCGCCTTGACCGCAGCGACCTTCAGGCCACCGCGCAGCTTGTTGACGACCAGGGTCGCCAGCGCTTCGCCTTCGATGTCTTCCGCGATGA
>CADEEK010000249.1 GCA_902826325.1 uncultured Sphingomonadales bacterium | reverse complement strand
CCGTCCTCGGCCATGATCATCTCGCGCACCGCGAGGATGCGCTCGGGATCGAAGAACATGTGCTCGGTGCGGCACAGGCCGATGCCCTCGGCGCCGAACTTGCGCGCGGTGCGCGCGTCGAGCGGCGTCTCGGCATTGGTGCGGACCTTGAGCTCGCGGAAGGCGTCCGCCCACTCCATCAGCATCGCGAAGTCGCCCGAGAGCTCGGGCTGGATCGTCGGCACCTCGCCGATGAAGATCTCGCCGGTCGAGCCGTCGAGCGTGATCTTCTCGCCGGCGTTCACCCGCTTGTCGCGCAGCGTCATGAAGCCTTGCGCGTAGTCGATGCGGATCTCGCCGGCGCCGGCCACGCAGGGACGGCCCATGCCGCGCGCGACGACCGCCGCGTGGCTGGTCATGCCGCCGCGGGTGGTGAGGATGCCGGTGGCGGCATGCATGCCGTGGATGTCCTCGGGACTGGTCTCGACGCGCACCAGCACGACGGCCTCGCCCGCCTTGGCGCGCGTCTCGGCCTCGTCGGAGTTGAACACGACGGCGCCGGCGGCCGCACCAGGCGATGCCGGCAGGCCGCGCCCGAACAGCGTGCGCTGGGCCTTGGGATCGAGCGTGGGATGCAGCAGCTGGTCGAGCGAGGCGGGATCGATGCGCTTGACCGCGGTCGCCTTGTCGATGAGTCCCTCGGCGACCATGTCGACCGCGATCTTCAGCGCCGCAGCGGCGGTGCGCTTACCGCCGCGCGTCTGCAGCATGTAGAGCTTGCCGCGCTCGACGGTGAACTCGATGTCCTGCATGTCGCGATAATGGCGTTCGAGCAGGTCGAAGACATCGGCGAGCTGGCCGTAAACCTCCGGCATCGCCTCTTCCATCGATGCGGGCTTGGCCGCCGCTTTCTCGCGCGCCGCGCGGGTCAGATATTGCGGCGTGCGGATGCCCGCCACCACATCCTCACCCTGCGCATTGATCAGGAATTCGCCATAATAGGCATTCTCGCCAGTCGCCGGATCACGGGTAAAGGCAACGCCGGTGGCCGATGTGTCGCCCATATTGCCGAACACCATCGCCTGCACGTTTACCGCCGTGCCCCAGTCGCCGGGAATGTCGTTGAGGCGGCGATAGACCTTCGCCCGTTCCGACTGCCACGACCCGAACACCGCGCCGATCGCGCCCCATAGCTGGTCGTTGACGTCCTGTGGGAACGGCCTGCCCCACATTTCCTCGACCAGCGCCTTGTATTCGCCGACCAGCTTGCGCCAGTCGTCGGCGGTCAGTTCGGTATCGAGGAAATAGCCATTATCCTCCTTGGCGATCTCCAGCGCTTCCTCGAACCGGCCATGATCGAGTTCGAGCACGACGTCGGAATACATCTGGATGAACCGGCGATAGCTGTCCCAGGCGAAACGCTCGTCGCCGCTCGTCGCCGCCAGCCCCTCGACCGTGCGGTCGTTGAGGCCAAGGTTCAGCACCGTGTCCATCATCCCCGGCATCGACACCCGCGCGCCCGAACGAACCGACACCAGCAGCGGATCGGCGGCATCGCCGAATTTCTTGCCCGTCACACCCTCGATATGCGTCACGCCGGTCGCGACTTCGGCCTTCAGACTGTCGGGAAAGCTTTCGCCCTGTTCGTAATAGAGCGCGCAGACCGGGGTGGCGATGGTGAAGCCCGGCGGCACCGGCAGGCCGATGCCCGCCATGCCGTCCAGATTGGCGCCCTTGCCGCCCAGCAGATTCTTGTCGCCCTTGCCGCCATCGGAGACACCGCCGCCAAAGCGGTAAACATAACGAGTCATTTGCACCCCTTGATTCCTGCGCGTCTCTCGCGGACGGGGGCACTTACCGCAGGTGCGAACTAGGCGAAAGGGCTTGTCCCGCGTTGTCAGGCGTTAGATTTGCTTGAAGCGGGGCAAAGCGCGATCATTGCCCGCCATTGTAACGCCGGAATGACAGGCGGCGGCCGCGACGCTGCGCCGCTTACCCCTCGATCTTCGAAAAATCCGCCACCTGATGCACCGCATCGCGCATACGGGCCAACAGCGCGAGCCGCGCGGCGCGCTTGCCGGCATCGGCATCGTTGACCGTCACATGTTCGAAAAAGGCGTCGATCGGTGCGCGCAACGTCGCCAGCGCCGCCATCGCGCCGGCAAAATCCTCGCTCCCCACCGCCGCCGCCGCCGTCGGCGCCGCCGCGTTCAGCGCCGCGATCAACGTCGCTTCCGCGGGTTCGGGGGTGTAGCCAATCCCTTCGTCGCCCCGGCCCTGAGCCGGGGTCCCGCTACCTTCCCCGCCAGCCAAGCGGGACCCCGGCTCAAGGCCGGGGTGACGGGTGGGATCGGCGGCGTCGACGCCTCCCTTCTTCAGGATATTCGCGGCGCGCTTGTATCCGGCCCGCAGGTTCCCCCCGTCGTCCGTCGCCATGAAGCCCTCCACCGC
>CADEEK010000248.1 GCA_902826325.1 uncultured Sphingomonadales bacterium | reverse complement strand
TTTGATCCGGCCAGCTGCGCCACCTGTTCCTTCGCTCCGGCACGCGGCGGATCGAGGATCACGGCGTCGAACAGGTCGAGTTCCCTGGGCACCAGCGGGCGACGGAACAGGTCGCGATGTTCGGCGAACACTTGCCGTTGCGCCCCCGCCGCCGCGGACTTGAGCGCCAGGATCGCCTCCCGCGCCCCCTCGCCCGCATAGACTTTCGCCGCCGGATCGACCGCCAGCGCAAAGGTGCCGAGCCCGGCGAACAGGTCGGCGATCATCCGCGCATCACCAATCGCGCGGCGCACCGCATCGACCAGCGCCGCCTCCCCCTCGGGCGTCGCCTGAAGGAAGGCGGCGGGCGGAAACGGCACCGGCACGCCGCCAAAGCTGACGCTCACCGGCTCCGGCTCCCAGCGCGGTTCGGGGCCAAGGCCATCGTCGATCGCCAGCCGCGCAAGGCCATGGCGGCGCGCAAAGCCGCTCACCGCCTCGACCGCGTCGAGATTGTCCGTCACCAGCCCCTCGACCAGCACGTCCGGGCCCTGGTCGGTCAGCGTCAGATGAACGTTGACCCGACGACTGGCGGGCAGATGCGCGGCGAGCAGGCCGCGCAACGGATGCAGCAGCGCGAACAGCGCCGGATCGAGAATCTCGCACTGCGCCAGGTCGATCAGCCGATGGCTCGCCGCTTCGCTGAACCCCAGATGCACCTGCCGCCCGCGCCGTTCGGCATGCAGCGCGGCGCGGCGGCGGGTGCGTGGCGGCGACAGCACCGGCGGCAGGATGGTCGCCGCCAGCCCCTGCGCCGCCAGCGCGCCTTCGATACGGTCGGTCAGAAACGCCGCATAGGCCTCGTCGTCGAGATGCTGAAGCTGGCACCCGCCACAGGCCGGAAAGTGACGGCATGGCGCCAGCTGATGCCGCTCGCCCGCAATCACGCTGCCATCCGCCGCCAGCCGGTCGCCCGGCGCGGCGAGCGGGGCATGGCGACCGTCCGCCGTGACGCCATCGCCGCGCGCCGCGACGCGGAGGATCACATCCGCCTCGTTCATCCGCATTCTCCGATCGCCGATCCGATATGCCCGATCAGCTCATCCGCGCAAAAGGCGGCCCCGGCAAGTTCGGCGGCCCGCATGTGCAGCCACACCGCCTCATTGCCGCAGCGCCAGTCGCCCCGCCGCGCGGCCAGCCGGGCGCCGAGGATGCCCGCCAGCACATCCCCCGTTCCGGCGGTCGACAGCCAGCCGGACGGCAGCCGATCGGGCACGCCGACGCCGACCAGGGTGGCGACCACCGTGTCGGCGCCCTTGAAGATCATTCCGAACCCTTCTTCCGCCCACCAGGCGGTCTGGACGAGCTTGCCATGTTCGAAATAAGCATCGCCCGACAGCGCGGCCCATTCGCCGAAATGCGGCGTGATCCAGGTCGGCGCGGCGCGACCGGGCGTCCAATCGTCGATGCGGCCGAGCAGCGTCAGGGCGTCGGCATCGAGCACCAGCGGGCGATCGCATGCCAGCGCCACGTCCAGCATCGCCTGCGCGTGGTCCGTCCGGCCGAGCCCCGGGCCGATCACCACCGCGCCGATACGGTCGTCCCCCAACCGCGTGGCCAGTGCCTCAGCCGTGGCGACCGGCCAATGCACGATCGCATCCAGTCCCGCGTCGGCGCACTCCCCCGCCAGCACGACATAGCCCGCGCCGGATGCCGCCGCCGCACGCGCCGCCAGCCGCGCCGCACCCGGCATCTCGCCCGCCACGACCAAGACCATGCCACGCGAATATTTGTGCGCATCCGCCCCCGGCGGATCGATCCGCGGCCGTTCGATCACGCGCCATTTGCTGTCGAGCGGCGGCTGTGCGGGGGCGAACAGAATGTCGCCGCACAATGTCGACGCAGGCGCCATGACATGCTGGGCCGACAGCGCACTGAGCGCGAGCGTCGCGCTGTAAGCCGGATGCGGCCCGCCGTCGATCTCATAGACCTGCTCGCCATTGGGACAGGCGAACGGGATGTTGTCGATCGCGATCCGCACCGACGCGCTGTGATGCAGGTAACGCCAATGGTCCGCCCATTCGGCCTCATGCCGCCACGGCGTGCCGAACGGCACCAGCGGCGTGAAACCTGCGTCGATCAGGACCGGCGCGGCATGGCTTTCCTCCACGATCCCGATCGCCTCCCGCGAACGACGCAGCGTTTCGCCAAAGGTCAGTACCCGGTCGCGGCGATATTCGTCCGACTCCGGCCCGTCCGGTGTCGGGTGCAGCAGGCGGCGGTCGGTCGCGATGCGGGGCGCAAATCCCGCCTGACGCAGCAGCGGCGCGGCCGCCAGCGTCGCTTCACCGCCGAGCGAGGGAGACACCAGCAACAGGATGTCGTCGGCCTGGGCGAAGCGTGCCGCCTCACGCGCGATCGCCTTGGCGAACTGCGCGACCAGCGCGTCGTAGCTGCCATCCGCGCGCGCCGCCGCCAGCCAGTCGCGCCGCCATTCCCAATGGC
>CADEEK010000247.1 GCA_902826325.1 uncultured Sphingomonadales bacterium | reverse complement strand
ACAACCGTGGGCGTCAGCCTGTCCCCCCTGCGGCGCTCGCCGGACGGCTAGGATCGCATACGCGCGCAGTCGACGAGGCAGCACCGGCTCTCATCCAATCCGCAGCGGACTTCGCCGAAGACGAAATCCGGATCGAGCGCGCGGCTTGGCGCGGTGATGTCGAGGTGCGCCGCCGCGCGGTTTCGGCGCTGGTGACCGCGGCGGGCGCAGGGCAACGAACAGGCGGTGCATGGCACCGTCTTAACCGTAATTGTCAGTGCGGGCGAACCTGGTTTTCCTTGAAAAACGCCGTCCGAAAGATGATATTCATTCGCATCCGGCGAATAATGCCGGGCAAAGGAGTTTGAGATGGCTAATTGGTCTGATCCCCAGACGACGACCGCCTATGCGACGGCCGCCGGTGCGCGTGCCGATGCCGCGTACGATGCGGGGCTGCGGTCCTACATGCTTTCGGTTTACAATTATATGGCGTCGGGCGTGCTGCTGAGCGGTATCGTCGCCCTGTTGTTCAGCTGGGGCGGCACCGAATCGGTCGCCTATTCGGTGTTCACCAGCGGCTGGCCGCTGGTGTGGCTGATCGTCTTGTCGCCGCTGGCGATCGTGTTCGCGATGAGCTTTGGCCAGAACAAGTTTTCGACCGGCACGCTGCACATGCTGTTCTGGGCGTTCACCGTGTTGATGGGCCTGTCGCTGTCGACGCTGCTGCTGCGCTATACCGGCACGTCGGTCGCGCAGGCGTTCTTCGCGACGGCCGCGGGTTTCGCGGGCCTCAGCCTTTACGGCTATACGACCAAGCGGGATCTGTCGGGTTTTGGCAGCTTTCTGATCGTCGGCCTGATCGGCATCATCGTCGCCAGCATCATCAACATCTTCACCCAGTCGAGCGCCATGGCGCTGATCATCAGCATCGCGGGCGTGCTGATCTTTGCCGGTCTGACCGCCTATGACACGCAGCGGATCAAGAGCCTGTATCAGCATGTCGTGGGCACCGACATGATCGGCAAGGCGGTGATCCTGAGCGCGCTGTCGCTGTATCTGGACTTCATCAACATGTTCCAGTTCATCCTGGCGCTGATGGGGTCCTCGCGCGACTGATCGCGGCGATCCTGTTACATCACGAGACGAGGCCCGGTGGGATACCACCGGGCCTTTTTCGTTGTGCGCAAGATGCGGAACGGGCGCCTGATTGCCGCGTTTTCCTGATGACAAATTGGAGAGTTTCGATGCACGACCATCAGACGACGCAGGACAAGCGTGGCGATGCCGGGACCGATCATTCGATCGAGGAACGGCTGGAGAAGAATCCGGAAAGCAAGCAGGCGCGGCTCGACCGCGCGCTGGATGAATCGATGGACGCTTCCGACCCCCCGGCGACGACGCAGCCGGTACATTCGCACAGCGCGCCCAAATCATCGGGCTATGACGCCGACAAGGAGCGGGCGCTGGCCGAGAAGGCGGGAAAACATCGCGACTGAGCCTTGCCGCATGCGGACGGTTCGTTAAAAGTCGCGACAATGATCGCACGAGCCGTCCGCATCGCCGCCCTGATCCTTGCCGCGCTGATCGCGATACCGGCACAGGCGCGGGTGACGATCACCTTCTGGTCGTTCGAACAGGGCGGTTATTTCCCGCATGCCTTTTATTCGCTGCACGGCACGCCCGATCGGGGCGGCCCGCCGGTCAAGGCGAGCTATGGCTTTACCGCCAAATCGGTGGTCCCGGCGATGCTGATGGGCAGCGTCGGCGGCAAGATCCATGAAACCGACCAGCAATATTTCGATCACGGCACCGCGCATTTTTCGGTGCAATTGAGCGATGCGCAATTCGATGCGGTGATGCGGATGAACCGCGACTGGGGCCCCGATGGCAACAACCGCTACAGCCTCAACAAGCGCAACTGCGTGCATTTTCTGGCCGAAGCGATGCGGCGTTCGGGGCTGAGGGTTGTTGAAGATCCCAAGCTGATGAAGAAGCCCAAATCCTTCGCCAATTCGATTGCGGCGCTCAATTCTGGCCGGATCACACTGCTGAATCGCGCGGGGCCTGCCTATCTTGCCGCCACCCCGGCGCTGACCGGTATCGCCAAAAAATAACGATCAGCGTTTGAGCACGTCCAGCGCGGCGGTGGTCATCGCTTCGGTCGCGGTGGCGATCACCGCCGGGGCATCCGGCGCCCATTTCGAACTGTGCAGCGAGGGCAGGCCGGTGCCGCCATTTTGCTGTGCCGCCGCCCATTTTTCCTGCGGCACGCCGCCGACCCAATAGATCACGCTCTGCACCGATGCGTCGGCGAGGTGATAGCGGCCGAAATCCTCGCCCGCCATGGTCGGGGCGACATCCTGCACCCGATCGGTCCCGAACCGCGTGGTGAACAGCGTCTTGAGCCGCGCGGCAAAGGGATCGGTGCTGATCGCGGCGGGGGTGAAATTGTCGCGCACCGTGACTTGCGGCAGGCGATCGTCGGGAATGCCCGCGGCGATCGCCTCCCCTTTGGCGATGCGCGCGATCGCTTCGAGCAGG
>CADEEK010000246.1 GCA_902826325.1 uncultured Sphingomonadales bacterium | reverse complement strand
CAAGTTCGGCCTGCAAATCCTTGCAATAGGCCAGCACGGCGGCATCCTCGTCGGTCTCGCGCAGCATCGGCACGATCACGATCTGCCACGGCGCGATACGCGGCGGCACGCGCAGCCCGTCATCATCGCCATGCACCATGATGACCCCGCCGATCATCCGCGTCGACACGCCCCAGCTGGTCGTCTGCGCCAGCTCCTGCTGCCCCTCGGCATTCTGGAACCGGATATTCTGCGCGCTGGAAAAGGTGGTGCCCAGGAAATGCGACGTGCCCGCCTGCAGCGCCTTGCCGTCCTGCATCATCGCTTCGATGCTGTAGGTCGCGACCGCACCGGGAAAGCGTTCATTTTCCGGCTTCTCGCCCGCCACCACCGGCATGGCGAGGCAATCCTCGGCAAAGCTGCGATAGACTTCCAGCATCCGCATCGTTTCCTCGCGCGCCTCTTCGACGCTGGCATGCGCGGTATGCCCCTCCTGCCACAGGAATTCGCTGGTGCGCAGGAACATGCGCGTGCGCATTTCCCAGCGCACGACATTGGCCCATTGGTTGATCAGCACCGGCAGGTCGCGCCACGATTGCACCCAGCGGCTGAACGCCGCGCCGATCACCGTTTCGGACGTCGGCCGCACCACCAGCGGCTCCTCCAGCTTCGCCGCCGGATCGACCACCAGCTTGCCGTCGACCTGTTTCAGCCGATGATGGGTGACGACCGCCATTTCCTTGGCGAAACCCTCGACATGCTCGGCCTCCTTTTCGAAATAGGACAGCGGAATGAACAGCGGGAAATAGCAGTTTTCATGCCCCGTCGCCTTGATCCGGTCGTCCAGCAGCCGCTGGATCCGTTCCCAGATGCCATAGCCCCAGGGGCGGATGACCATACAGCCGCGCACGCCCGATTCCTCGGCCATATCGCCCTCGGCGATGACGGTTTGATACCAGGCGGCGAAATCCGCTTCGCGGGTGACGTTGAGCGCATGTTTGATCATGCGCGGGCCGATAGCGTGTCGCGCGCGGCACGTCACCGTCGAACTTGCGGCGATATTGCCGGCAACGCTTGCTGCGATGCGGCAACGGGCCTAGGCGCTGGCCATGGGCGGCGATCGCATCCTGACCGGACTTGGCCTGCGGCTGATCGCGGTGACGCTGCTGACTGGCATGGGCGCGATGCTCAAACTGGCGCAGGCGCGCGGCGCCAACCTCGCCGAACTGATGCTGTTCCGCCAGCTGTTCGCGGTGCCGGTGGTGGTCGGCTGGGTCGCGATCGGGCCGGGGCTGGCGACGCTGCGCACGCGGCGGATCGGCAAGCATCTGCTGCGGGTGACGCTGGGGCTGACCGGCATGAGCTTCACCTTCGGCGCGCTGCTGCTGCTCCCGCTCGCCGAAGCGACCGCGATTTCGTTCACCGTGCCGATCTTCGCGACGATCCTCGGCGCGCTGGTCCTGCGCGAACCGACCGGCTGGCACCGCTGGGGCGCGGTCGCGGCGGGCTTTGTCGGGGTGCTGATCGTCACCCAGCCGGGCGGCGGCCATATCCCGCTGACCGGCGCGCTGGTCGGACTGACCTCATCGCTGCTGATCGCGATCATCGCCATTCAGCTGCGCCAGCTTGGCCGCACCGAAAATGCGGGCACGACCGTCTTCTGGTTTTCGGCGCTGTCGGTGCCGCCGCTCGCGGTCATCTACCCCTTTTTCGCGGGCAGCCATGATGCGACCACCTGGGCGCTGCTGGTCGCGATCGGCATGGCCGGGGCGCTGGGCCAGATCGCCTTTACCGCCGCGCTGCGCTTCGCCCCGGTATCGGTGGTGATGCCGATGGACTATTCCGGGCTGGTCTGGGCGAGCATCTATGGCTGGCTGATCTTCGGCGCGCTGCCGGGGGAATGGACGCTGATCGGCGCGCCGCTGATCATCGCCAGCGGCCTCTATATCTTCTGGCGCGAACGACGGCTGGGCCTCGCCCGCACCTCGCCGCTGATCGCCGCCGACGAACGCGCCGATGCCGACACGCCGCCCGACGTCGCTCAATCCCGGCGATAGACCAGCAGGATATTGTTGGCGGGCATCTCGACCAGCTCGGTAAAGCCCAGCCCCCGATCGCGCGCGGCAGCGGTGACGTCGGCGACATCGCGCACCCCCCATTGCGGGTCGCGCGAGCGCAACGACGCATCGAACGCCGCGTTCGACGGCGCGGGCGGCACCCCGGCGCGAAGATACGGGCCATAGAGGATCAACGGCGCCCCGGCCGCCAGCAACCGCGCCGCGCCGTCGAGCAGCCCCAATGTCGCTGCCCAGGGGCTGATATGCACCATGTTGATGCACAACAGCGCATCGGCCCGCGCCAACCCCCAATCGGCCGCCCGCGCATCGATCGTCAGCGGCGGCGCGACATTGCCCATCCCGGCGCACCAGTCGGCGATCGAAGCGACGGCAGCGGCATCGGGATCGCTCGGCTGCCAGTTCAACCCGCCAAAGCGCGCGGCGAAATGGGCGCAATGCTCCCCGCTCCCGCTCGCCACCTCCAGCACGATCCCCGCTTCGGGCAGCTGGCGGGCCAGCTGATCGGCAATGGCATC
>CADEEK010000245.1 GCA_902826325.1 uncultured Sphingomonadales bacterium | reverse complement strand
GGCGGCGGCGTCGGCATTTCGCAGCCCGCCCCGTTCCGGGTGGTGACGGAAAACACCAAATTCGCGATGCCCGAAACCGGCATCGGCCTGTTCCCCGATGTCGGCGGCGGCTGGTATCTTTCGCGCCTGCCGGGGCGGATCGGGCAGTATCTCGCGGTGACGGGGCACCTGATCGACGGGGCGGAATGTCTGGCGCTGGGCCTTGCCAGCCATTATCTGCCCGCCGCGCGGCTGGACGAGGCCAAGGCGCGGATCATCGCCGATCCGCAGGAGATGGCGGCGATCCTCGACTCGCTGGCCGCCGAACCGCCGCTTGCGCCGCTGCTCGACCAGCGTGACGGGATCGACCGGCTGTTTGCCGCCGACCGGCTGGAGGAGATCATCGCCGCGCTGGAAGCCGATGGCGGGGAATGGGCGCGCGCACAGCTGGCGACGATCGCCGCCAAATCGCCGCAGGCGATGAAGGTGAGCCTCAAGCTGTTGCTCGACGGCGCGACCATGCCGACCTTTGAGGACGAGATGCGGCAGGAATTCGCGGTGGCGAGCCATATCGTCCAGCGGCATGATTTCATCGAGGGGGTGCGCGCGCTGATCGTCGACAAGGACAATGCGCCGCGCTGGCAACCGGCGACGCCCGATGGGGTGAGCGATCACCTGATCGACCAGATTTTCGCGCCGCTGCCCGAGGATGCGGCGTGGACGCCCGAGTTGAATTAGGTCGTCATGCCCGCAAAGGCGGGGATCCATTCGAGGCGGCGGGGACAATGGCTTCCCGCCTTTGCGGGAATGACGGAGAACGAGATGTCTGACTATCAAAGCATCCTGGTCGAACGGCGCGGCGCGGTGACGCTGGTCACGCTCAACCGGCCGCAGGCGCTCAACGCGCTCAACAGCCAGGTGCTGGACGAATTGCTGACCGCCATGGCCGCACTCGATGCCGATGCCTCGCAGGGGTGCGCGGTCGTTACCGGCAGCGACAAGGCGTTTGCCGCTGGCGCCGACATCAAGGAGATGCAGGCGCGGGGCTTTGCCGACATGTATGCCCATGACTTCTTTGCCGGATGGGACCGGTTCACGCGCACGCGCAAGCCGATCATCGCGGCGGTCGGGGGCTTTGCACTGGGCGGCGGGTGCGAGCTGGCGATGATGTGCGACTTCATCCTGGCCGCCGACACCGCGAAATTCGGCCAGCCCGAGATCAAGCTGGCGGTCGCGCCCGGCATGGGCGGGTCACAGCGGCTGACCCGCGCCGTGGGCAAGGCCAAGGCGATGGAAATGTGCCTGACCGGACGGATGATGGACGCCGCCGAAGCCGAACGCGCGGGCCTGGTCAGCCGGATCGTCCCCGCCGCCGATCTGGTCGACGAGGCGCTTAAGGTCGCCGCGAGCATCGCCGCCATGGCGCCGCTGGCGGTGCTGGCGAACAAGGAGATGGTCAACGCCGCGTTCGAAACGACGCTGGCGCAGGGCGTGCAGTTCGAACGGCGGCTGTTCCACGGCCTGTTCGGCACGGCGGACCAGAGCGAAGGCATGGCGGCGTTCGTCGAAAAACGCCCCGGCAACTGGACGGGGAAATAAGATGGCGCGGATCGGCTTTATCGGCCTTGGCAATATGGGCGGCGGGATGGCCGCCAATCTGGCCAGGGCGGGGCATGACGTGCATGCCTTTGACCTGTCGGCCGAAGCACTGGCGCGGGCGAGCGGGGCGGGGTGCCTGGCGGTCGACGGCGCGGCGGCGGCGGCCAAGGGGGCAGAGGCGGTGATCACGATGCTGCCGGCGGGCAGGCATGTCGAACAGGTCTATGCCGATGCCGTGTTCGGCGCGGCGGATACCGGCGCGATCCTGATCGATTGTTCGACCATCGATGTCGATACCGCGCGCCGCGTCGCCGATGCGGCGAGTGCCAAGGGGCTGCTGGCGGTCGATGCGCCGGTTTCCGGCGGCATCGCGGCGGCGGCGGGCGGCACGCTGACCTTCATGGTCGGCGGCAGCGATGCGGCGTTCGAAAAGGCCGAACCGTTCCTGTCCGACATGGGCAAGGCGGTGATCCATGCGGGCGGCAACGGCGCGGGACAGGCGGCGAAGATCTGCAACAACATGCTGCTCGGCGCGACGATGGTGGCGACGTGCGAGGCGTTCCTGCTGGCCGGGAAACTGGGCCTGGACCCGCAGACCTTTTACGACATCAGTTCGGTGTCGTCGGGGCAGAGCTGGTCGATGACCAGCTATGCGCCGCTGCCGGGGGTCGGTCCGCGCTCGCCCGCCGATGACGATTATCAGGGCGGCTTTGCCACCGCGCTGATGCTCAAGGATCTGAAGCTCGCCATGGCCGCGGCGGCAAGCGCGGGCGCGGACACGCCGATGGGCGAGCGGGCGGCGCAACTCTATGAGAAGTTCGCGGATGCGGGCCATGCGGGGATGGATTTTTCGGGCATCATCAGGATGCTGGAGGGGGCGGACGAGGGTTGAAGCGGCCGGTTGCGGGCGGGGGACGATCCCGCAACGGACAGCCCGGAGGCCCTGGGCTCCTGCTTTCGCAGGCGCACGGTTAAAGCGGATCGGGCGGAGCGGACGGTGGTGTCGGGGC
>CADEEK010000244.1 GCA_902826325.1 uncultured Sphingomonadales bacterium | reverse complement strand
CCATTCCAGAATATCCTGCCGATGGGTGGCCGGGTGGGGGCGTGGGCCGGTGCCGAAACACGCTCATCCCCAGGTAAAACTCAACGCGCTCTCGCCCTCCAGCGTGCCGGTCGAGGCAAAGCGCCGCTCCTCGATCCGCCCGCGCCCCAGATGATCGACCGTCACCACCGTGCTGCACCGCGTCCCGTAAACCGGGTTGCGGATGAACACCGGCGAATTGACCGGCTCGTTCGGCTCCGGCTCATATCGCTCCGCCGCCCCGGCGGGCCGCTCATCGGCCAGCGCGGCGAACAGCGGCGTCGTATTCGAACTCCCCGCCTCCAGCCACGCGGTCAGCGCCATCTGCACCCGCAGCGTCTTGGGCCACAATGTCCCCAGCAAGCCGTTGGACAGGCCGTGGATGCCCGCGCTCAACGGTCGCCGCACCGGCTCGGGCCGGTTGGACAGGTAACTCGCCCCGCTCTCGTCCACCGCGATCATGTTGAACGGGTTATAGGCCTGCGGGTCCTCGGGCTCATGCCCTGCCAGCATGTCCGTCACCAGCGCCCCGCGCGACTTGCCCCCGGCGGGCGGCAACTCGCCGCGCACGTTCGTCACCGCCGCGAACCGCCCGTCATCATTGACGCCCAGCCAGGTGCCGCCGCCCACCATGTCGCGCCCGCCGATCACCGATCCGCGCGCGCGCCACCGCGCCAGCGGCAAACTCGCCCGCGAATGCAGCTCGTCACGGTTCCCCACCGCCACCAGCCGCCAATTGGGATGCACACGCCACGCCAGCGCCAGAACACACATGCCCCCGTCCTAGCCGCACCCGCACGCGAACGCCAAGCCGTTCCAGCGCACCCTTCGCAAAATCAAACCCCGTCACCCCGGCCCTGTGCCCGGGTCCACCGCGCCGCGCCCGATCCGTTCACGACTGCACCGGCGGATCTCACCAACGTCCCGACGCCAGCGATTCCCGACAGCATGGTGCATGCCATCCCGACCGATCAGGTTTCACAACCCCCGCACGCCAACCCGCCGCCGCCCGCGCAACATCAACTCGGTCAACGCCCAAACCAGCGCGTCGGCCCGATCCGGCGATCGCCCCGGCCCCTCATAGCCGCCCCCCGCCACCATCCCGCACAGCTCGTCCTCCAGCAACGGAAAAGCCCCCGCATGCCGCACCCGCCCCGCTTCATACAGCGCCGCGACCGGCTCGGCCCGCGCGCTCTTGCCCCGGCTCGCATGGACCAGCTTCACCGGCATCGCGACATCCGCCGCCGCCAGCACCGATCGCACCATGTCCCCGCCCTGGTTGCGCTCGGCCACCACCAGGTCCGCCTTGTGCCGCCGCGCGCACGCCGCGACCGCCCGCGCCCAGCCTTCGGGCGAGGCACCCCGCACGCTCGCATCGGCGATCACATGCGCCACGCCCGCATCATCCAGCGCCACTGCGACGATCCCACACGCATCGCCGCCCGCGCTCGCCGGCGGATCGACACCCACCACCACGCGCGCCACGCGGCGCGGCTTGCGTCCCCGGCACGCCTCGATCCCGGCCCGCGTCCACAGCGCGCCCTCGATCTCCTCGATCAGCTCGCCGTCCAGCTCCTGCCGCCCCAGCCGCGTCCCGCCATGTTCGGCCCGCATCGCCGCGACAAAGCTCGCAGGCAGATGCGGATTGTCCGCCGTCCCCCCGCGCGTCTCGATACAGGATGGCAACGCCATCACCCGCTTCATCAGCCGCGTCGGACGCGGTGTCGTCGTCACCAGCACGCGCGGCCGTTCGCCCAGTCTCAGGCCCAGCACCAGATTGTCCCACGCCGCCTCGCCGCCACCTCCCCATTTGGCCAGTTCGTCGCACCAGGCGGCATGATGTTCCGGCCCGCGCAACGCTTCGGGATTCGCCGCCGAAAAAACATAGGCGACCGCGCCCGACGCAAATTCCAGCTCCCCGCTCGTCGCCCGCCAGCGCACCGCTTCGTCCGCCCGCGCCGTCGCGATCAGGCCCGACCGCCCCTCGATCATCACGCGGCGCACCTCGTCGATCGTCGCGCCGACCAGCGCGAACCGTCCATCGGGGCACGCCCGCGCAATCCCGTGCAGCCATTCGCTCCCGGCGCGGGTCTTGCCGAACCCGCGCCCCGCCCGGATCAGCCACACCCGCCAATCGCCCAGCGGCGCGCGCTGCCCGCCATGCGCCCATAATTCCCATCGCGCGATGATCTCGCCGCGCATCGCGCGGGTCAGCGGTCGCCACGCCTCCGCCCGCGCCTCGGGCGGCAGCGCCAGCAACCGGTCGATCAGGTCCGCGACCTGCGCCTCGCCATCGCTCATCCCTCGCCCACCTCGTCGTCACCCGCACCCGCTGCCGCCTGTGCCGCCGCCTGCGCGGCGCGCCGCTGCTCGATCGCCGCCAGCCGCGCCAGCAACACCCGGTCGGTCTCCTCGCGCGTCGCCAGGCGCATCGGCGCCCGCGCCCCCGGCTTGCCCCGCGCCTGGCGATGCATCCCCAGCAATTTCATCGCCAGATCGGTATCCAGCGGCGGCATGTCCGCCCCGCCATCGCCGTCGGCATCGCCCGTCCCGGCCAGCGCATGCGCGATCAGCCGCATCTCCAGCATCTCGTA
>CADEEK010000243.1 GCA_902826325.1 uncultured Sphingomonadales bacterium | reverse complement strand
CTTTTTCTCGACATATTCGACGAAGTCCTTGGCATAGGCATCACGCAATTCGGCCTTGGCCGCGTCGATCTTGTCCTCCGACTTGGCAGGGAAGTCCTCAAGCGGGTTCTTTACCTGGCCGGTCGCGGTTTTGGTCGCCAGCGGCTTGTCGCCGAATTCGCGATAGATCCAGCCGGTGAACAGGTTGCTGCCATACATCATCGCCTTGTGGTAGAAGATGTGGGTCGTGATCAATTCGGCGTAACAGGTCGCCTTGGAATCGGACAGGCGCTGCTTTGCCTTGATCCGCGCGTTCATCGCCTTGACCTTTTCCTTCAGCGCCGGGTCCTTCTTCACGTCCTCGTTGAACGGGGTCGGGTCCTGAAGGACGATGCGGTAGCCGGGCAACTTCAGCGCCTTGGTGATGCCGATCCGGTTCAGCTCGGCCATCTGGACGTCAGGGCCGAGATAGTCGGCCATCAGTTCCTTGACCGATTTCACCTTGTCCTTGTGCGCAGCCATATCGGCGACGGCGCCGAGCGCGCCGAAGCCGGACAGCAGACCGGTGTTGATGCCGATGTAATTTTGCGTCGGCCACACGTGAAGTTCACAGTGCGAGGCCGTTTCAGCCGCGGGCGTGGCGGCGGACGATTCATCCTGTGCATGGGCAGGCGCAACGATCGCCGCCGCAATCGCGACGACGGAAATGACTGTGTAACGCATGGAAACCCCTCCCTTTTTTCCCCCTGATGCCAAGCGTTGCACGCCGCGATCTGCGACGCAAGCGGCGAAATCGGCGAGGTATAGGCCCATCGAATCATAGGGAAATTTTCACCTGATCGCGCTACGCGATACCCTATGCCGACTCGCGTTTTCCTGACGATCGATACCGAGCTGATGTGGCGCCACCATGCCGCCGGTCTGCCGATCGACGACATTGTCGCCCGCTCGCTGGAACCGGCGGGGGTCGGCATCGGCTATCAGCTCGCGATGCTGTCGCAACATGGATTGAAGGCGACCTTCTTCGTCGATCCGATGCCCGCCGTCGCCTATGGCATCGAACCGATCCGCCGCGTCGTCGGCGCGATCCTGGCGGCGGGGCAGGAGGTGCAGCTGCACCTGCACCCCAATTGGGCCGCCGCGCGCGAGGAGGATCGCACCGCCCATGCCTCGTTCGAGCTGATCGATTTCACCTATGCCGAACAGCGCGAGCTGATCCGCGCGGCCAGCGACCTGCTGGTCGCGGCGGGCGCGGCGCGGCCGGTGGCGTTCCGTTCGGGCAGCTATTGCGCGAGCGACGATACGTTGGGCGCGCTGGCCGAACTCGGCATTCGCTATGACAGCAGCCATAATGGCTCCGAACATCCCTGGCCGAGCGCGATCGGGTTGGGGGTGCGGCAGATCGCGCCAGTGGCGCATCGCGGGGTGATCGAGCTGCCGGTGACGCTGATCGAGGACAAGCGCGGCCATTTACGGCATTTCCAGCTATGTGCGCTGTCGACGACGGAAATGCGCGAGGCGCTCGATCATGCCGTGCGGGCGGGCCATGTCGCGACGACGATCGTCAGCCATGGCTTCGAACTCGCCAATCGCGCGGGCACGCGGCCCAATGCGGTGCACGTCCACCGGTTCGAATCGCTGTGCCGGATGCTGGAGGAACGGCGCGGCGCGATGGTGACGAGCCATTTCGCCGACCTGCCCGATCTGCCGCTCGGCCGCGACGACGCGCCGCTTGGCCCCAGCCTGATCCGCACGGGCATGCGACAGGCGCAGCAACTATGGTCCAACCTGGTCGCGGAGCGTGCGGCATGACCGCGACCGCCGCGCGTCCGACCGCACTCAATTTCCAGATCGGCGCGCGCACGCTGATGGCGGTGCAGCGCGCGATGGTGCGGGTGCCGATCGCGCTGGACGAGGCGCGCGAGGGACGGTTGCCGGTGCTCCCGCCGCTGCCGCGCGAGGCGCATGGCTATCTTGTCACCTCGCTGCCCGAGGATCGGCTGGAGTCGATGGTCTATGCCTCGGGCCGGATGATCGGTTTCGTGCGGCAGAAATATACCCGTTATTTCACCGACCTGACCGGCAGCTATGACGATTTCTTCGCGGGCCTGTCGAGCAGCGCGCGACAGGGCGCCAAGCGCAAGGCGAAGAAGATCGCACAGATTTCCGGCGGCGCCATCGATGTGCGCCGCTATCGCACCGCCGACGAGATGGAGGCATTTCACGACATCGCGCGGCGGGTGGCGCTGCGCACCTATCAGGAAAAGCTGATGGGCGAGGGGCTGCCCGGCACGCCCGATTTCATCCGCCAGATGCTGACCGACGCGGCGGCGGACAAGGTGCGCGCATGGCTGTTGCACATTGCCGGGGAGCCGGCCGCCTATCTCTACTGCCCGTCGCGTGGCGACACCGTGATCTATGAATATGTCGGGCATGATCCGGCGTTCAACGACCTGTCGCCCGGTGCGGTGTTGCAGCTGACGGCATTTGCCGATTTGTTCGCCGAGGGGCGGTTTGCGCGGTTCGACTTCACCGAGGGCGAGGGGCAGCACAAGCGCCAATATTCGACCGGCGGGGTGCCGTGCGTCGACCTGTTGCTGCTGCGGCCGAGCCTGGCCAATCGCATGACGACGATGGCGCTGGGCGGGTTCAACCGGAG
>CADEEK010000242.1 GCA_902826325.1 uncultured Sphingomonadales bacterium | reverse complement strand
ATCGCATCGCCCGCATTGGCGACCGCCATTTCGTTCGCCTCGTTGCCCGGTGTCGGTTCCGCCCCGTCGCTGCAGCCGGTGGCGAGCAGCGCGGCGGCGATCACGGGGATGACGTTACGCATTGATTTCTCCTTCGCAGCATCGACAACGCCGCACCTCAAGCGTTCGATCCGACCATTTTGAGGAACAGTCGCGTCGCGCGCTCGACCCGCTGGCGGATCGCATCGGGGGTGGGCAGCGGCGCCAGCCCCAGCTTGATCGCAAGATCGCCGCCGCCCAGCCACAGGCCGCACAGATCGTCGGCGGCGCGATCGGCGTCGTCGATGTCGATCTGGCCCCGTTCCGCCGCTTCGCCCAGCACCTCGGCCAGCTGCTGCATGCACAATTGCGGCCCAGCCTCAAGGAACCGGCGGGCCAGTGCCGGGATCTGGGCGATTTCGTGGATCAGCACGCGGTCGACCGCGATATTCTGGGCGTTGAACTTGAATTCGGCCAGCGACAGGCCGAACGCATTGAGCTGATCCTGCAGCGCCATGCCGGTCGCGCGCTGTTCGCGGAACCGGGCGGCCATGCGCGCGCTGATCGTGCGGATCACCTCTTCGAACAGCGTCTCCTTGTCGCCGAACCGGCTGTAGATGGTGACTTTCGATACGCCCGCCGCAAGCGCGATATCCTCCATCGTCGCGGCCTGGAAACCGCGTTCGAAAAAGGCGGTGCGCGCGGCTTCGATGATCGCGCTGTATTTGGCCGGATCGCGCGGGCGTCCGGCGCGGCGCGGTTCGCCGATACATCCGGTTCGGGTCGGGGCGTTCACCGTTCATACGCCTTTGGCAAGGCGCCTTCCTTGGGATCGAAATAGCGCGCCTTTAGCTGTTGCTGCCGGGTCTTGAGCGATTGTTCGACCCCGTCGATATAGACGCCGACCGCCGCCGTGCCAATTTCCAGGGGATCGCCGTCCCACAGCACGATGTCGCCGCGCCGACCGGGGCGCAGCGAGCCGAACTCGTCCCCCATGCCGATCGCCTCGGCAGGGCGCGAGGTGATCGCGGCAAAGGCCTGTCCCCAGTCAAGCCCGCTGGCGCCGGGCACCTTGGTCAGCGCCACCAGATTGCCGGCATATTGCTTGGCCAGCCGCGCCTGTCGCGCATCCTCGTCATTGATCATGCCGATGCCGACGACGACCCCCGCCGCCTGCATCCGCCCGATATTCGACTGGGTGGCGGCCAGCTGTTCGAACGAATCGGGCAGGTCGGTCAGCGCGGTGGCGATCACCGGCACCCGTGCCGCGGCAATCGCCTGCGCCACCGTCCACCCTTCGCTGGCCCCCACCAGCACCAGCCGGAGCGCGGGGATTTCGCGCTTGAGCGCCAGCAGGACGAGGATGTCCGACGCGCGCTGGACATGGACGAGCAGCGGCAGCCGACCATTGACCACCGGCACCAGGGCATCGGCATCGGCGCGGGTCAGCAGCGCATCCTTGCCGCGATCGACGAAGCGCCCGGGATTGCGGGCATAGGCCTGAACCTCGAACAGGATGTTGCGCAGCATCGTATAGGCCGCCGCGCGACTGCCCCCGGCGCGCGCCGCCCCGGTCTCGCCCCATTCCATGAACTGAAAGGCGCGCGGGCGGGTCACGGCGTCCATATCGTCGCCCAGGTCGATGATCGCCCCCTGCCCCGCAAAGATCGATCCGCGTGCGGCGGGTGCCACCACCGCGCGGGTGACGCCTTCGGCACGGTTGAGCGGGATCGCGCTGGTGCGCGGGTTGACCGCCGCCGAAATGTCGATCGCGGCGTTGAACGGCGAATTGCTGGCCGCGCTGTCGTCGGTTTCGCTGACCCCGTCGACCTCGACCACCCCCAGCCGAGTGAAGCCGGCAAAGATCCCCGGTGTCACCCAGCGGCCCCCGGCATCGACCACGGGAATGTCGGCGGGCACCGCAATCCCCTTGCCCGCCGCCACGACGCGCCCGTTGCGCACGACGACGGTGCCACCCTCGACCGGCGCCGAACCGTCGCCGATGACCAGCCGCGCATTGGTGATCGCGACCGACTGGGCGGCGGCGGGCAATGCGGCGGCCAGCGCCAGCAGGGACAGCGTCAGCAGGGACAGCAGCGCGCGGATCATTTGACGTCTCCCGATCCTGGCTGGCCAAGCTCGAAATCGGACACCGGCCGGCGCGTCGGATCGTGCATGTCGTAGAGCAGCGCTCCGTCCACCCACACTTTTTCCGGCCGGGTATAGACGCTGAACGGATTGCCGTTCCACAACACGATATCGGCCATCTTGCCGGGACGCAGGCTGCCGGTCATCGCATCGACGCCCAGCGCGCGTGCCGGGGCGATCGCCACCCAGGTCCAGGCGCGTTCCTCGGCAATGTCATAGCCCGCGCGTTTCGCCGCGGCGCGGACCTTGGCGATTTCCTGGTTGAGCCGCTGAATGCCGTTGGCATCGTCGGAATGGATCATCCCGCACGCGCCCTCACGCTCCAGAATCGCCAGATTTTCGGTGATGGCGTCATAGGATTCCATCTTGAACCCCCACCAATCGGCCCACACCGCCGCACAGGTGCCGCTGGCTTTCAGCAGATCGGCGATCTTGTAGCATACATTCCCCAAGTGGCATGCCGTCTGACGTGAGTTTCGCCTGAATCCGACCG
>CADEEK010000241.1 GCA_902826325.1 uncultured Sphingomonadales bacterium | reverse complement strand
GACCAGTTGCCGACAAAGGTCGTCGAATGGTCGAAACCGGGCGACAGCCACGCCTTGTTCCCTTCCACCACCAACCCCGCCGAGCTGTGCTTGACCCCTTCGGGCGCGACCGAGATCATCGTCGAATAATTGTCCTTGTTCGGCCCCTGTTCGAAGGAATTGCCCGCGATGCGGCCGCTGGCGCCGTTGGACAGGTCGATCGAATAATTGGTGTTGCGCCCCTGGCTGTCGTCGAAACTGTTGTCGAGGATCTCGACCCGCGGCGCGCGCGTCTTGACATAATGGCCACCGGTGCCGCGTTCGAAGCGCGAGCGGAAGACGCGCAGCATCCCGTAATCGCCGACATAGATGGCATGGGCGCCGTTGCCGGTCGGGTCCTTGCCCAGCCCGGCAAAGGTCGATCGTTCGACAGTGATGCTCGCGCGTGGGTCGCTGGCGGTCAGGATGCCGCACTGGCCGTCGATGAACATCGCGTTGGAAACGAACAGATTGCCGGTTTCCAGACGAATGCCCGCGCCGTTGCCGTCCTCGACAAAGGTGCGCATGAACACGATGCCCTCGACCCGCGCGCCGCGCCCGCGCAGCACCAGCGTCGCCTTGCCCTCACAGATCGCGCGGTCGAAAATCGCCTTGCCGGGAATTTCGGCGGCAAAGGTGATCTCGCCCGCTTCCTGCACCGCGCATTCGCCATAGGTGCCGGGCGCGATGCGGATCGTGCCGCGCCCCTGCCCCACCGCATCCACCGCCGCCTGCAGGCTGGCGAAACGCTGGCCGCTTTCCTGCACGGTAAACGGACCCTGCGCCTGGGGCAGCGCGGGCGCGGTGGTAAGCAACAGGGCGGCAAAGACGAGCGGCAGGCGCATGGACGAACTCCGGCGGTTTCGCGCGGGAGTATCGTCCTGACCGGTTAAAAAGCCTTTGTCGGCGACACGAAACGGGTTTGGCGGGCGGCGGACCGCGCCGCCTGCGTCAATCCGCCAGTTCCATCTCGCGCGCCAGCGCCGCCTCGATCGCGTCGATGAACGCCGGAATGTCGTCGGGCTTGCGGCTGGTGATCAGATTGCCGTCGACCACCACGTCGCGATCGACCACCTGCCCGCCGGCATTGGCGAGATCGGTGCGGATCGATTCCCATCCCGTCACGCGCTTGCCGTCGATGATGTCGGCCTCGGCCAGCAACCACGGCGCGTGGCAGATCGCCGCCACCGTCTTGCCGTCGTCGAAAAACTCACCGATCAGCTCGATCGTGCGCCGGTCGGTCCGCAACCGGTCGGGGTTGGCGACGCCGCCGGGCAGGACCAGCGCGTCGAACTCGTCGCCATCGACCTCGGCGATGGTCAGGTCGGGCGTGATCTTCTCGCCCTTTTCACCGCCGCTCTCGCCCTGGATCGGGTCGCGGTCGAGCGCGGCGAGAAGCACTTTCGCGCCCGCATCGATCAGCGCCTGACGCGGTTTGCGCAGCTCTGAATCCTCAAATCCGTTGGTGGCGATCATCAGCACCCGTGCCTGTGACAATCCGGCCATGTCCATTCTCCTTGAAATCAGTCAATTGCATCGCAAACGGCGCGTGCGCGCGCCGGTTCCGGAACGATGCGGCGAGCCGCGCATTCAACAGGGCATGCCGAACCTGCGCTATTGCGACGACAGCCATGCCGGGATCACCCGCCGCAAATTGCGCAAGGGCTGGAGCTATTGGGACGCCCAGGGCAAGCGGATCACCGATCGCGACGAGATCGACCGGCTGAACGCCGTCGGCCTGCCCCCCGCCTATCGCGACGCCTGGTTCTGCCCGCACGCCAACGGCCATCTGCAGGCGACCGGCATCGACGATCGCGGGCGCAAACAATATCGCTATCACCCCGATTTCCGCGCGGCGCAGGAGGCGGCGAAATTCGACCGCTGCGCGACGTTCGGCCATCGCCTGCCCCGGTTGCGCGCGCAGATCGAAACCGATTTGCGCAAACGGACGCTCAGCAAGGAACGCGCGGTCGCCGCCGTCGTCCGCCTGCTCGACCTTGGCCATGTCCGCGTCGGCAATGAAGGCTATGCGCGCGACAACAAGAGTTTCGGGGCGACGACGCTGCGGCGGCGGCACGCCAAGCTGAAGGGGCGCACACTCAAGCTGCAATATCGCGCCAAATCGGGGCGGATGCGCGTGCTCGCCATCACCGACAACAGCCTGACCTCGTTCGTGCGCAAATGCCAGGATCTGCCGGGCCAGCATCTGTTCGGCTGGATGGATGCGCAGGGCGATTGCCATCCCGTCACCTCGTGCGACGTCAACGACTATATCCGCGCGGCGATGGGCGAGGATTTCACCGCCAAGCATTTCCGCACCTGGGGCGCCAGCGTGATCGCGTTCGGCGAACTGGCGGCTGCGGACGACCATCTGTCGCTCAAGGCGATGCTGGAACCGGTGACACAGGCGCTGGGCAACACGCCCGCCATCGCCCGCAAATCCTATGTCCACCCCGCGCTGATCGACCTTGCCAAGGACCGCGAGGCACAGGCCGCGTTTCGCGACGCCCTTGTCCTGCCGCGCGCGACCCGGCACCTTGACCGGATCGAGCGCGGCCTGATCGCGCATCTCGAATCCGGTGCCATCACCGCCAACGCAGCCTGAACAGGAAATCATGACCGTCAGCAATACCGCCGCCACGGCCGAACGCGCCGCCACCAATACCCGCGCCCAGATCGAGGCGCAGA
>CADEEK010000240.1 GCA_902826325.1 uncultured Sphingomonadales bacterium | reverse complement strand
GTCTTCGCCTCGGAGATCGAGGCGACACTCAAGCCCGATGGCCGACCGCGCGAGGAACTGCTCGACGCGCTGCGCGACGCGACCAGCCAGATCCCCGGCATTCAGGTGATCTTCGGCCAGCCGATCTCGCACCGGATCGACCATATCCTGTCGGGTGCGCGCGCCAATATCGCGGTGAAGGTGTTCGCACCGGATACTGCAACGCTTCAGCGACTGGCGCGCGATGTCGAGACGCGCGTCAAAGCCGTGCCGGGCGCGGTGGACGTCCAGACCGACACCCAGTCGATGGTCCCCTATCTGCGCGTCCGCTTCCGCCGCGCCGACCTTGCCCAGGCAGGACTCAGCGCGGAGGCGGCGGCGGAAGCCGTCAGTGCGGCGATCGGCGGTGCGACCGTCGGCAGCCTGATCGAGCGTCCGGTGATCACTGATGTCGTGGTGCGCTACGACCCGGCAGTCATCGGCACTGGCGCTGAGCTCGAAAACGTGATGCTGGCGACCGGCAGCGGCGCGCTGGTGCCGCTGGGCGCTGTTGCCGACATCGTCCGCGACCAAGGCCCGAATGCGATCTCGCGCGAGAGCGTCGAGCGGGTGCAGCTCGTGCTCGCCAATGTCTCCGGCCGTGATCTCGGGGCCGTTGTCGCGGACATCCGCACCGCGCTGGAGCCGGTGCAACTGCCGCAAGGCGCGCGGGTCGAGCTGGGTGGCCAGTTCGAAAGCGCAGCATCGGCGACCCGGACGTTGCTCGCGCTCGGGTTCGTCGTCCTGATCGGCATGTTCCTGCTCCTGCGTCAGGCGTTCCGGTCAAGCCGCGATGCGGGGATCATCCTCCTCAATCTCCCGCTCGCTCTGGTCGGCGGGGTTGTCGGACTGTGGCTGACCGGCGGCGTGTTGTCGGTGGCGACGATCATTGGCTTCATCACGCTGTTCGGCATCGCCACGCGCTACGGGGTGATGCTGATCAGCCACGTCAAATTCCTGCGCGACGTCGAGGGCGAGGCCGATCTGGAAGCCGCGGTGCGGCGCGCCGCAGAAGAACGGCTGGTGCCGATCCTAATGACCGCCATCTCCGCAGGGCTTGCGCTGGTCCCGCTGGCCCTTGCGATGGGCGAGCCGGGGAGCGAGATCCAGGCGCCGATGGCCGTGGTGATCCTGTGCGGGCTTGCCAGCTCGACCGCGCTCAACATGCTGGTGCTGCCGTCCATCTATCTGCACCTTGCCCGCCGTGCCGAGCAGCGGGCCGCGATGCGTGCGCCCAACACGGCTCAGGAGGTCTGATGCTCTATCTCGCGATCAAGGCGGCGATTTCCGGGGTGCTCATTGCGCTGGTCTCGGAGATCGCCCGCCGCTCCCCCGGCTTCGGCGCGCTGGTCGCGTCGCTGCCGCTGGTCTCGGTCCTGGGCATGATCTGGCTCTGGCGCGACAAGCCCGACGTGACGCTGATGGCCGATCACGCACTCGCCACCTTCTGGTATGTGCTTCCCAGCCTACCGATGTTCGTGCTGATCCCGCTGCTGCTCAAGCGCGGCGTGCCCTTCTGGTCTTCGCTCGCCGCCGGGTGCGTGCTGACGGTGCTGCTCTACGCGGGGATGACGGTGGTGCTGGGGCGGTTCTGCGTTCGGCTCTGACGGATTGACCGCGTTTGCTGGCGGTGATCATGGTCAGAGCAACGAAAGTTCGGTCACTGTGCCGATAGGCAGCCGATGTCCACAACAGCCCTGCCGCTCGTGGGGACCGGTTGCGGACTTGCCTGCCCTTTGACGCGACGGACCTAAAAGCATACGCAAATCAACGATTAGGCAGGGTCCGAACCGAACCGAACATTGGATCTCTCAGCGTTTCAGCAGATGTCGAGCGTCAAGTGACTCGCTCAAGGATCTGCTTGATCTTGACTTATTCGCCGACGCGGAATTCGACAAGCCACTCAACCGAAGCACGGCCGCGAGGTCAGCGCGCGTGTTAACGTTGGAAAGATCCAGGCGCGTGTCGTCCACGGTTCGCCCTGCGCTCACCTCGATCCATGACCGCAGTGAGCGATGCCCGGAGCTAAGGTGCAAATCCAGACGTGGACCCAAATGGGCTGGCCAGAGCCCAATTAGATGCTGGGTAGCGAACACACTGGCGCCAGAGGTTCCAAGGCGATCGACGATATCCAGTGGTAGTGGGAAAACGTCAATGGGAACGGTCACTACCGCGTCGTATCCCCGGGCGCGCGCGTCGGCGAGCGCTGCGCTGAGCCCGCCCAGCGGGCCAAGTCCGGGCGCAGGGCGATCCACGATCCAGCGCATTGTATGCGATGGGCGGCCACAAAGAACCAGTTCATCCACCTGAGCTTCGAGTACGCCGCGCGCATGGTCGATCAGGCTCACGCCGCCGATCGTCGTCAGCGCTTTGTCGCTTCCGAAGCGGCGCGAGGCGCCGCCAGCGATGAGCGCTCCCAGCAGCCGCATCTCAATGGCCAAGCGCAAGAGCGGGGACCGGCGAACCTGCAGGGAGTGCGGGGGCGTTGGCCGGGCGGCGGACGAGAAACCGGGTACGTGCAAGCAGCGCCTGTCCCGACGCCGATTGGCGGTCGAGCAAGCGGACGCGGTCGCCTTCCTCGGCTGCGCAGAGAAAGGCTTCACGCGAACCGTTGGCTGGCACCGCGTCCACAAGAGCTGCGGTGCGCCAATCCAACGCGCTTGCAAGGGGGCGCCCGCTGAGACCGGCGAGCAAAGGTGCGAGGAACATGCGTGCCACACGCAGCG
>CADEEK010000239.1 GCA_902826325.1 uncultured Sphingomonadales bacterium | reverse complement strand
CCCCGGCGGGCGTGCGCGGCAGCGCCACCGCACCCCCTGCCAGCGGCACGCCGGGCAGCGTGCCGAACAGCTGGCGCGGCGCCAGACCGCCCGACAAGGCGCCGGTCAGCTGGCTGAACAGCGTATCGACGAACTGATCCGCCTGGGTGCCGAACCGGACGACATCGGTCAGCGTCAGTTCCTCGTTCAGATAGAAACCGCCGACCAGCCAGTCGAGCTTGCCGTCGATCGCGCTGCCCTTCAGCCGCAATTCCTGGGTAAAATCGCGGATTCCGGTGCGATAACCATCGCGATAGGCGCGATCCAGGCCCGAAAAATCAATGTCCTGCGACCGCGTCGCCCGCCAGTCGCGATAGGCGGTGATCGACGTCAGGCCGACATTGCCCAACTGCCAGTCGAGCTGGCCCGAAACGCCCCATTCCTTGACCCGTTCGGTCAGCTCACGCCCCGGCGTCGCCGCCATGCGCCGCGCCTCGGCATCGAACGGCAGCGGGATGCCGACCCGTCCGGTCGCCCCACCCAGTGCCGGGGTCGACGCCAGCGTCTGAATCGCCCCCGTCGCGATCCGCCCCAACAGAATGTTGGTGAAGTTCGGGTCGCTCTGCGCCGGCAGCGCCAGCGCCAGCCCCGATCCGGTATTCAGCGCGCCGCAGCAGCGTTCATCGGTTTCGGCATAATCGCCGATCAGGCGAAATACGACATCGGTGCTCTCGAACTTGGCCTGACCCCGCACGAAATAGCGGTCGATCGTGTTGAAATCGCGCCCCGTATTGGGGTCGATGATATAACCGTCGCGCTTGTGATAACCGCCATCGACCCGCGCGGCGAGCTGTTCGCTGATCGGCCCGGTGACACCCGCCTTGATATCGACCTCGTTATAGTTGCCATAGCTCGCCTCGGCATAGCCGCCCAGGTCGAACGAGGGCCCCTGCGTCGTGATGTTGAGCGCACCCGCCGACGTGTTGCGACCGAACAGCGTGCCCTGCGGCCCGCGCAGCACCTCGACCCGGTCGATCGGCGGCAGATCGGCGAGCGCCACGCCCGCCCGCGCGCGGAACACGCCGTCGACGAACACGCCGACCGCCGGTTCGAACCCCGGATTGTCGCCCGCCGTGCCGATGCCGCGAATGCGCAGCACCACACCGGTCGCCGACGACTGACCGGTCGTCACCTGCAGGCTGGGCGTCACCTGACGCAGCCCGCGAATGTCGCTGACCCCGCTGTTTTCCAGCTGTTCGGCGCCGATCACGCTGACGGCGATCGGAATGTCCTGCGCCGCCTGGGCGCGGCCGGTCGCGGTGACGACGATTTCGCCATCGTCGACGATCGACGTCGCCGCCTCGTCGCCGGACGCATCCTGCGCCAGTGCGGGCGTGCCGATGGTGAGGGCGATTGCGGATACGGTAAGCAGATGCAGCTTGCGCATTCAGTGATCCTCTCTGGGCAGCGTCCGGGTCTTTGCCCGGTCGTCTGGGTGCATGTTGTTGCAGAAGCTACTGCTGCTTTAAAGCTTACGTCAACGTCAAATCGGGTTGGCAATCCCGCGGAAATGCGGGATATTTTCGGATCGAGCACAGTTGTTGCCATCGGGCAACAGCGTGAAGGGCGCTTGCCGTAGCGTCATGTTGAAGGATAAGGCCGCGTCCATGAGTTGTTCCCACGACGATACCCCCGATGATGGCGACACCGTCGCCGCCCCGCCCAAGGTTGAAGTGCCCGAACATGTCGCCGACGCGGTGCGCACCATTCTGCGCTGGGCGGGCGACGATCCGACCCGCGAAGGGCTGATCGACACGCCCAAACGGGTGGCGCGGGCATGGCGCGAATATTGCCAGGGCTATGGCGAGGACCCGGCCCATCACCTGTCGCGCATTTTCGAGGAAGTGGGCGGCTATGACGACATCGTGCTGCTCAAGGACATTCCGTTCCAGTCGCATTGCGAACATCATATGGCACCGATCATCGGCAAGGCGTCGATCGCCTATCTGCCGCAGGACCATGTCGTCGGCATCTCCAAACTGGCGCGCGTGCTCCACGCCTATGCCCGCCGCCTGCAGGTGCAGGAACGGCTGACGGCGCAGGTCGCCGACTGTATCTGGGATCATCTGCGCCCGCGCGGCGTCGCGGTGGTGATCGACGCCAGCCACGCCTGCATGACCGCGCGGGGCGTGCGCACGCCGGGGGTCAGCATGGTGACGAGCCGGATGATGGGGATATTCCGCGAGGATGAGCGCAGCCGCAAGGAAGTGCTGGCGCTGATGGGCTATTGACGCGATGCGCGTGCTCGTCACCGGCGGCGCACGGCGCATCGGCGCGGCGATCGTCCGCCACCTCGTCGCCTGCGGGCACCAGGTCGCGGTCCATCACCATGATTCGCATGACGAGGCCGATGCGCTGGCGGGCGAACTCGGCGCCGTTTCGCTCTCCGCCGACCTCGCCGATCCGGCGGGCGCGCGGGGCCTGATCGCCGCCGCCGGGACCGCGCTTGGCGGACCGGTCGACGGGCTGGTCAACAACGCCTCGCTGTTCGAATGGGACGCGATGCCGGTGGCGGATTATGCTGCGCTCGACCGGCATATGCATGTCAATGTCGGCGCGCCGCTGATCCTCGCCTCGGCGCTGGCGGCGCAGGTGGACCTGGCCGACGGCGCGATCGTCAACCTGCTCGACCAGAAGCTCGCCAATCCCAACCCCGATTTCCTGACCTATACGTTGAGCAAGGCGGCGCTGGCCGAAGCGACGCGCCTGCTGGCGATGCGGCTC
>CADEEK010000238.1 GCA_902826325.1 uncultured Sphingomonadales bacterium | reverse complement strand
TCGACCGGATCGAGCTGGGCGGCGGGCATGTCGTGGTCGATCTTGAACAACACGCTGTTCCCATCGCGCCACACCGGGATCAGCCCCTGTTCGAGCCGTTTGTCATAGGGCGGCGGGCTGATCACCCACAGATAGTCATAGGCATGGCGCGGAAAGCGGGCGAGGCTGACCGCCACCGGCCGCCACCATTCGCGCGGGCATTTGGTGTCGGTGACGATCTGTGACGGATCATGGCTGAACCCGCGCGCCTGTTTGTAGCGCACCGTCAGCAACTGCCCGCCCGCCATCGACCATTGGTCGTTGGTATAGGCAAAGCGCCGCACCATCGCCATGCCGGGCAGGTGTTGCAGCCGCGTCATCGTCCATTCGTTGTAGCAGGTTTCGCCGACGAAGCTGAGCAGCTTTGCCCCGACCGGGACATGTTCGAGCGCCTTCAGTTCGCGGTCATAGCTCTTGTCGTAGATGACATAGCTCCACCCCGTCGCGCCCATGCGGACGAGGAAGAAAGCGAGGCCAGCCGCCGCCAGCAATTGCGCACCCCGGATCGACAGTCCGGGCTTGGGCCGCAGCGCGATCACCGCGATCGCGATCATATAGGGGGCAAGGCGCATATCGGCATAGGCCGACCCGAACACGACGCGCGGAAGCAGCAGGAACACCGCGATCATGAACAGCGCCGACAGCCCCAGATGCCGCGAATATTCGATATTGGGGTCGCGCACGCCCTTGAACAAAATAAGATAGATGACCCCGAGACAGGCGATGTCGAACAGCTGCCACCGGTCGCGCATGACCATCAGCACCCACCAGATCTTTGCGCGCCAGTTGAACCAGTCGCCGGTCTTGCCCCCGACATCGCCGCCGCTGCGCCATGCCAGCATCAGCAGCGCGGGCGGGGCGAGGACCAGGCAATGCACGCCGGCCCAGATCCACGGCACCACCCAACGCTGCACGAAATCCGCGTGCCAGGGGCCGCTGCGCGGGCCCCGCAGGTCATGCTGGCGGATCAGTTCGGCCGAAAAGCACAAGACGCCCAGCGTCCCCCAGCCGGTCGCATGACAGACCCAGACGACCAGGCCGATCGGCACGAACACGATCGCGCGCAGCCGGATTTTGCCCAACCGCGCCAGCCGCAGCCACAGCGCAAAGGCGTTGAGCGCCAGCGCCATCGACAGGCCGAAATTGGCGAAGCCGAAGTGAAAGGCGTAATTATAGGCGAGCGGCAGCGCGAACAGCGCGGTCGCCGGAATCCGCCCATGCACCTCCCGCGCGATCCACAACAGGCCGGTGACGGTCAGCACGGGAATGGCGATCACCAGCAGCTTAACCGCAAGTTCCAGCCCGAAAATCGGTTCGAGCGGGATGATCAGCAGATCAAGGCCGAGATTGCCGATCAGGCTCCATTCGAACCGATACCATTCGTTGAGCCAGGGCACCTGGTCGTGCGACAGCTGCACCCGGTATCGCGCCATATGGCCAGGCAGGTCGACCGTCGGCGGCACGTCGGGCCATAGCAGCGGGAGCGCCGCCACGACTGCGGCGAACAGCACGAACCAGCGCGTCTGCCACCATCGCGGCGTATCGAAACCCCCTTGCATCGGGCGCTTCTATTCGACCGGGCGGGCCTCGGGCAAGCGGGACGGCGCATCGATCCGCAACAACATGCTGCGCCCGTCGCGCCACAGGGGCGTCATGCCCGACAGCTGACCGCGCGCGATCGGATGCGGCTGGATCAGCCAGACATGGGTGAAGGCGTGCCGGGGAAAGCGCGCGAGCGATTCGGCCTGGGGCCGCCGGTCCGGCGCGCTTTCGCACGGGGCGGACAGCGCGAACTGCGCGGGGTCGTAAGCGAAGCTCCCGGCCTGTGGCAGCTCGACGCGCATCAGCGGTGCGCCCTCCATCCGCCACTGATCGTTGCTGAACGCCGCGCGGCGCGCGATCGCCAGCGCGGGCAAATGCGCGGTGCGCCGGTGTGCCCAGGGCTGAACACAGGTTTCGCCGACTAGCGCAAAGACCCTCGATCCGCGCGGCAACTGGTCGAGCGCGGCCAGTTCGCGGCGCCATTCATGGTCGATGCTGGCAAGGCTGAATGTTGTGGCGGCGATCCGGATGACGAAGAACCCCGCGCCGGCCATCGCGATACGCGACAGGCTCTTGCGCCCCATCGTTTCACGCGGAGCGATGCCGATCAGCGCGACGATCAGCGCATAGGGGATCAGTCGCATATCGGCATAGGCCGACCCCATCAGCATGAAAGGGAGCGCCAGCACCGCGATGCCGACCAGCGCGGCGGCGGCACCCGCGCGCCGCTCGATCCGGCCGATCTGGCCGCGCAGTGCCGCATAGATCAGCAACAGCACGATCAGCAGCGACCCGACATCGAACAGAAACCAGCGGTCGCGCAGCACGGTCGCCAGCCCTTCGATCTTGATGGCGAGATCAAAGAAATGATGGCTCGCCCCGCCCGCTTCGCCGCTGCGCCACAGCAGGAACAGCAAGGCGGGTGGCGCGAGCGGCAGGCAATTGATCACAGCGCGGATCGCGGCGGGGACGACCGCCTGTCCCGCATTTCGCGCGCGCGCCCATTCGCCGCCGAACACGAACAGGCACAGCATCGCCCAGCCCATGATATGCGCCAGCCAGACGATCATGCCGAACAGCACGAACAGCCCCGCCCGCGCGCCGACCCGCCCGATCCCCCCCAGCCACAGCCCTGTCGCCCCGCCCATCAGCGCGAGCGCCCTCGCCCCGCACTAGTTCACACAACCGAAG
>CADEEK010000237.1 GCA_902826325.1 uncultured Sphingomonadales bacterium | reverse complement strand
CGCTTGATCTCCAGCCCGACGAGCAGGAAAAAGATCGCCATCAGCGCGTCGTTGACCCACAGATGCACCGTCATCGGGCCGTATTTGGGGCTGATTACCGGGCCGGTTTCCGCGTGCAGCAGGTGGAAATAGCCTTCCGCAACACCCGGCAGATTGGCGACCAGCATCGCCAGCGCCGCCGCCGCGATCAGGATGATGCCGCCCGCCGCCTCGCTGCTGACGAACGCCCGAAGGGCCGAGGGCGCGCCGCGCCCGGATGCTTGCGCCATGAAACTCCCCAGTTCTGCGAAGCGTCTGCGTAGCCGTTCGGGCCGTCAGGGCAACCCCTTGGCGGCATAAAAAGGGGCGGTTCAACTTTCGCGCAACCCGATCAGGGGCTAGAGCACCGCCATGAGCACACTCGTCCATATGCCCGACAATCCGTTGCTGACCTGGTGGCGCAGCCGCGTGGTCGCCTCGGTCGATCATGTCGACGTGGTGGCGAAGGTGCGCGACGAGGCAGGGTTCAGCGGCCGCTATGCCTTTATGACGATCATGTCGGCGGGGATCGCGGTGCTGGGGCTGTTGCTGTCCTCGCCCGCGGTGGTGATCGGGGCGATGCTGATCTCGCCGTTGATGGGACCGATCATCGGGCTGGGCTTTGGCCTTGCGACCTTTGACTGGGACGAAATCCGCACGTCGGGCATCGCGCTGGCCGCCGGGTTCGCCATCGCCGTCGCGTTCACCGCGCTGTTGGTGCTGTTGTCGCCGATCCAGAATGTGACGAGCGAGATCGCGGCGCGCACCCGGCCCAATCTGTTCGACCTGGCCGTCGCGCTGTTTTCGGCGCTGGCCGGTGCCTATGCGATGGTGCGCGGGCGGGCGGGCACGGTGGTCGGGGTCGCCATCGCCACCGCGTTGATGCCGCCGCTCGCCGTGGTCGGCTTTGGCCTTGCCACCTGGAACTGGACGGTGTTCGCCGGGTCGCTGCTGCTGTTCTGCACCAATTTGATGACGATCGCGGGCGGCGCGGCCATCGTCGCACGCTTTTACGGCTTTGGATCGCATCTGTCGCCCAAGCAGACGGTGTTGCAGACGGTGCTGGTCTTTTCCGCGCTCGCCGCCTTTGCCATTCCGCTGGGGCTGGCGCTCAGCCAGATCGCCTGGGAAGCGACCGCGTCGCGCCAGATCCGCGAGGTGATTTCGAGCAATTTCGAGGGCGGCGCGCGGCTGAGCCAGATCGATATCGAATATCAGACCGATCCGATCCGCGTCGGCGCGACGGTGCTGACCCGCGATGTGCGCGGCGATGCCGACCGGCGGGCATCGGCGACGCTGACGCGGCTGCTCGGTCGCCCGACCCAGGTCGACCTGGAACAGATTCGCGTCGGCACCGGTGCGCAGGCGGAGGCGGCACAGGTCGCCGCCGCGCAATCGGCGCGCGACACGGCGGCGCGGCGGATCGCCACCCGCGCGGTCGAACAGCTGGCGCTGGTTGCCGGGACCAAGGCCGATGCGGTGCTGATCGATCGCGACGCGCGGCGCGCGGTGGTGACGGCGACGCCGCTGACCGGCGCCCCGCTGTCGGTCTATCGCACGCTGGAAACCCGCGTGTCGGCGAGTGTCGAGGGCTGGACGGTGACGCTGGTGCCGCCCGCCGCCGCGCTGCCCGATGTCGCCGTGGCCGAGGACAAGGCGGACATCGTCGCGATCGCGACCGCCGTGTGGGGCGCCCAGCGGCTGCAGCTGCCGATCGGGGTGGCCGGGCGCGATGCCGATGTGGAAATCACTGTCGCCGCGCTGACCGCCGCCGGGGTGAAGGCGCGCGCCGTGGCGGGCGCGGGCGCACCGGACGGCAAGATTCGGCTGCGCTGGCTGGCGCCGGACGGCGCGTGATGGCGCGCGGCTAGAAAGGCACGGGTGTTCCGAGTGCCGCCCCCATACCCAAAGGCACTGGCGTTCCGGCGTCCGCACCCATAGATAGCCGTCCCAAATGGCACGGATCGAAACCCCCAGGCGCGTTCGCGGGACGCAGGATATTTTCGGCGAGGAACAGCGCCGCTTTGCCCGCGTGGTCGAGGCGTTCGACGAGGTCCGGCGGCTCTATTGCTTCCAGCAGGTGCAGGTGCCGGTGTTCGAATCCACCGCCGTGTTCGCGCGGTCGATGGGCGAAACCAGCGATGTCGTGTCGAAGGAGATGTACACCTTCCCCGACCGCGGCGACGACCTGCTGACGCTGCGCCCCGAATTCACCGCCGGGATTTGCCGCGCCTATATTACCGAGGGGTGGCAGCAATATGCGCCGTTGAAGCTCACGACCCACGGCCCGGTGTTCCGCTACGAGCGCCCGCAAAAGGGCCGCTATCGCCAGTTTCACCAGATCGATGCGGAGATCATCGGCGCGGCGGAACCGCAGGCGGATGTCGAATTGCTGACCATGGCAGATCAGTTGCTGCGCCAGCTGGGCATCGCGGACGGGGTGACGTTGCAGCTCAATACGCTGGGCGATGCGGAAACGCGCGAGGCCTGGCGCGGGGCTTTGGTCGCGCATTTCGAGCAGCATCGCGCCGATTTGAGCGAGGACAGCGTGACCCGGCTGGAGAAGAATCCGATGCGGATTCTCGACAGCAAGGACCCGCGCGACCGGCCGATTGCCGACAGCGCGCCGGACATCGACGCCTTTCTGACCCGCGAGGCGGGCGAGTTTTTCGAGGCGGTGACGTCGGGGCTGGATGCGGCGGGCGTGGCGTGGACGCGCAATGCGCGGCTGGTGCGCGGGCTCGATTATTACCGCCACACG
>CADEEK010000236.1 GCA_902826325.1 uncultured Sphingomonadales bacterium | reverse complement strand
ACTAACGCACTCGATTCCCTCGGGGAATCCCCAACCTCAATTGCGCAACAAAGCCATTCTATAATCGTCGACATAACGAGCGAATGGAAGGTTCTTCCCTGCGATCATTCTATCAGTGTCATTTAGCAGACCCTCTGCCAAAAGGCGCGAAGCTGCGGTCCCCACGGGGAGACCATGAGACTGATGAGCGCGACTGAACTTGATGATGCCCTCGATGATTTTTCGAACCGAGTTTGCAGCTTGGCAGTCATCCAGAATGTGCTCGATGCGATGGAAGTATATTCTCGGATAGAAATCGGAAATATCGGTTTCAATCACAAATTTATTTTCGTCGAATGGATTTGGCTTCTCGCAGAGTGATTGGACCATGAGCAACCAATCATGATACGAGCCCGACGTGGAATATAGTTGAGGCTGATCCGCTATATCCTCGAAACGGTATGAGAATGGCCCTTCGTCTGGCGGAAGTCGCATCGCTTCAATCTGCGGAGCGATGTCTAAAACTGCCGCAGTGTAAAGTAGCGTATCAAGCGGATAGAGTTGATGGGCAATTCGGAAGGATAATCTAGTTTTAGGGCTGAGAACTTCGAAGCAGCTCTTAGGGCGGTACGCGCCAAAGTTAACGCTCTCCAGCTTCTGCGCGATGCTATCTGAGCAGTCCGCAAAAAATCGGAACTCGAATAGAGGCGGTAAGATATCCGTATCCGCCAACTCCACAAGGTGGAGTATCGCCCGCTTTGTAGAGCCGATCTTTGGCATAAGCCTCCCCGTAAATCGTCAAAAGACGATATGAGATTCCTATGTTCCCTCGCCATTATTGCAAGCGAGAAGCGGAGTCGGAGCGCCGTGTCGGCTCGCCAACGGATGATCTCTTGCGATAGAACACAAATAGAACTTTCCTACAGCCCCCATTCCGGCATACCTAACCGGTCCTCTGCATCACATCAGCAAAGGACCGGCAGACATGAACGCGATCACCCCGGCCGAACCCGCGCCCTACGACGCCACCACCTTCAACCACGCCGCCTTCCACGAACTCGAACCCGGCGTGCCCGATGCCCAGCGTTACGACGGCTGGACCCCCGAAAAGCAGAAGCGCTTCCTCACCGCCCTCGCGCGCGGGCATAATGTGACCAGGGCGTGCGCCATCGTCGGCATGTCGCGCCAGACCGCCTATGCCCTGCGCGACAGCGCGCGCGGCGCGGCCTTTGCGCTGGGGTGGAAGGCGGCTCAGCTGCGCAGCCGCGATTGCCTCGCCGACGAACTGATCGACCGCGCCTTCAACGGCGTGCGCGAAAGCATCACCAGCGACGATGGCCGCATCACCACCCGCCACCGCCACGACAACCAGCTGGCGTGGAAAATGCTGAACCGGCTCGACAGGCGCGCCGACGCCGCCTGCACCGATGCCGATGCCGCCGCCGTCCGCCTCGCTGCGGCGGATTTCGAACAATATCTCGATCTGGTCGAACGCTCGGCGGCGCCCGCCCGCGCGGGCCTGTTCCTCGCCGCCCGCATCGGCGCGGCGGGGGTGGCGGGCGAGGACGACCTCGCCCCGATCCGCACGCTCGCCCGCGCCGACCGCTGGCTGCGCACCCATGTCGACGACAGCGCAGCATTGCCCGCCGCCGATCTCGACCCCGCCGATCGCGACAATTGGACCGCCGAACAATGGCGCCGCGCCGAAGCCATCGGCCTCGTCGCCCTCGCGTCACAGGATGCGCCTGACACCCCGCCTGACACCCCGCCGCAAACCACCTGTTTTTGTCAGCTTTGTCCGGACCCCGACGATCTCGACGACGCCGTCTGGTGGAGCGAGGAACATCAGGACTGGCGCACCAGCTTCCCGCCACCCCCCGATTTCGACGGCCTGTCGGACGGCGAACCGGGCGACGACGACTATGCCCGCGAACTGACCGGGGAAGAGGAAATCGCCCTCGAAGCCAGCGAAGCTGCGCTAAACGCCCCCCGCATCGCCGCCGGTCACGCCGCCCGCGCGGCATGGCTCGCCCAATGCCGCGCCACGGCGGCGGGGGAACAGGGGCAGGGGTAAAGTGGCAGGGGTAAAGTGGCAGGGGTTCAGTTGGCGGCGGGCGCCGATCCGGCCTTCGCCACCGGGTCCGTCGCGGGTGCCGCCACCGCCGCATCCCCCTTGCGCCGCACCCCGCTCAGCCCGTCGGGCACGCCGGCACGCTTCACGGCTTCGGGCGTATCCCCCTTCGCCTCGCCCGCGCTCGACACGGTGGGCGTCCGGCGCATGCACTGGACCGGACTGGCCCGACGAAACTCGGCACAATTCCACAACGCCTTGCCATAGCCCTGCGCCTGATCGCGCAGATAGCTGAACGACATCGCCTCCAGCTGCGCCGTGCTCGGCGTCGCACCCGCAGGCGGCACCTTGCGCGGATCGGTCCAGCCCAGAAACTTGCAATAGGGCCGGTCGCCACAGGTGCGAATGGCCAGCGCGGCATAGCCATCCTCGCCCAGCTTCCGGTCGAGCGCGACGTGAAACGTGTCGGGTTCCCCGGCCGTCACCGGCTTCGGCACAGCGGTTTCGGGGATCGACGCCGGATCGATCATCCCGTCGACGCTCGACAACCCCGCCTCGACCACCGCCACCCGGTGCAGCGGCGACAGCCGCGCCATCTTCGCGATCACCGGCTCGGCCCCGGCATAGGCCCGGCGGAACGCCCCCGGCGTGCCCCACCAACCGGTCCAGCGAAAGAACAGATGCGTATGCACCTCCGCCACCTTGTCCAGGCTGGCGCTCCAATAGGGGACGACCCAGTCGGTATGATAATGCGTTGAATGCCCGACCTTGGCATACAC
>CADEEK010000235.1 GCA_902826325.1 uncultured Sphingomonadales bacterium | reverse complement strand
CCACACTGCCGGCGGCGGTCAGCGTCATCAGCGAGATCACCGCCACCGGCCCGACCGCCAGAGCGCGGCTCGTGCCGAACATGGCATATGCTATCAGAGGCGCGATCGAGGCGTACAGACCGATCTCGGGCGGAAGCCCGGCGAGCATGGCGTAGGCCAGGCTCTGGGGAATGAGCATGATCGTGACGATCGCTGCCGCCACGAGGTCGCTGGTCAGCGTCGAGCGATCATAGCCGTGTGCCCAGCCCAGGACTGGCAAGTAGCGATCGGCACCGGCCATCTCAGCCGCCGATCATATGCGGCTTGACCATCCACTCGCGCCCCTTGAGCATGCCGTGCCAATAGACCGGGGGCAGGATCGTATCCTTGAGCAGCCAGGAGAGGCGCGAGGGCCGGGTTCCATCGAGCAGCCAGTTGGGGAAACTCGGCTGCGGCTTGCCGCCGTACCCGAACTCCGCCAACACGATCTTTCCCTTCTCCACCGTGAGCGGACAGCTGCCATAGCCGTCGTAATCGGCGACGGGCTCGCGGCCTTCGAGTGCGGCCAAGGCGTTGACCGCCACGACCGGCGCCTGCTTGCGAACCGCGGCCGCCGTCTTGGCGTTCGAAGCCGAACAGGCGTCGCCCAGAGCAAAGACGTTGGGGTGGCGCGGATGGCGCAAGGTCGCTTCGTCCACCTCGATGAAGCCCGAAGGGGCCGCCAATGGACTGGAGCGCACGAAATCGGGAGCGGTTTGGGGCGGAACGATATGGATCATGTCGAACCGCTCTTCGACCCGAATGAGCTCGTCGCCGCGTTTCTGTTCGAATGTCGCGAGCCTCGCCTCACCGTCGATCGCGACCAGCTTGGATTCGAAGTTCAAATGCGCACCGTAGCGTTCGACATATTCCATCAGCGCGGGCACGTAGATCGGCACTCCGAAAAGCACGGCGCCGGCGGTGTGGAACTGCACATCGATGTCTTTGAGAACGCCTGCGCGCTCCCAGAAGTTCGACGACATGTACATTGCCTTCTGCGGTGCGCCGGCACACTTGATGGGCATGACCGGCTGCGTAAACAGCGCCCGCCCACCCTTGAGCTCCTTCACCAAGCGGTGCGTGTAAGGAGCGAATTCGTAGCTGTAATTGGACGTGACACCATTCCGGCCGAGCGCCTCCTGCAACCCGGGAATGGCGTCCCAGTCGAGCTTGATACCCGGACACGCGATCAGCACCTTATACGAGATGCTGCTGCCATCGCACAGCAGCACTTTGTTCTCGTCGGGAGCAAAGCCGCTCGCCGACGCCTTGATCCAACTCGCGCCTCGAGGGATCAGTCTTGCTTCGGCGCGCCGAGTGAATTCCCGGTCGAAGACGCCGGCGCCCACCATCGTCCAGCCCGGCTGATAGTAATGCACCTCGCTGGGCTCGATGATCGCCAGGCTGAGCTTGGCGTTGCGCTTGAGAATGCTGGCCGCGGTAGCGATCCCCGCGCTGCCCCCGCCAACGATCACAATGTCGTAGCTGCCGCCATCCGCGCCTTTGGGGGCCAAGGCACCAGCCATCTCCGCCAGCTTCTTTGAGCGGGCGCCCGACCGGCAATAGGCCAGCACTGGGGCGGGCAGCTCTGCGAGGGCACGCTTCATGGCGAGCCCGTCCCGGTCGCTGATAGAACCGGATACGGCCGGAACATGGGCGAAGCCCAGGCCGACGGCTCGCGCCGCGGCGCCGATTTCTTTGGCGGTGGGTTGTCCTTGCTCCTCCCCATCCGGCCGGTTGCAGATGATCGAGCGGAAACCGGCGGCCGCGATTTTTTGGACCTCCTCAGCGCTAATCTGGGGCGACGTGCTCAGGCGTGATGTCTGTTTCGTGAGCTCCATGGCACTTTACTCCGGCACCGCGTGGCGACGCCGCGGCAAAACGCTGATAAATTGCTGGGCAGCCATGCCCACGAGCATCGCAAGTACGAACGGCAGCACGCTGAGCGGCGAAAGGGCCAGCGAAGCGACCGCCGGGCCGGGACAAAGGCCGGCGATGCCCCAGCCGATCCCGAACAGGATCGAACCGGTGATCAGGCGCCCGTCGAGATCCTTGCGGTCGGGCAGCGAAAACCGTTCGGCAAAGATGGGCGTGCCCATCCGATTGCGAATGCGCCATGCCACCGCCATCACAAGCACCGCCCCGCCCATGACGAAGACCAGCGTCGGGTCCCACGCGCCGAAGACGTCGAGGAAACCGCGCACCCGGGCAGGGTCGGTCATTCCGGAAAGGGCAAGGCCGGCGCCGAACAACGTGCCCGAGACAAGCGGCGGAAGAAGTTTCTGCGAGAGCGACATGTCAGCCTCCGAGCCGCGACTGGATGAACACCGTTACGATGCCTGCCGCGATGAACGACAGGGTTGCGATGATCGAGCGCTGCGAGAACCGGCTCACGCCGCACACGCCGTGCCCGCTGGTACAGCCGCTCCCCATGCGAGTTCCGAACCCCACTAGGAGCCCAGCTACGGCCAGCACTGGCCAGGCGGCGAACTCGGCCGGCTTCCAGCCGGTGGTCAGGGTAATCAGCGCGGCCCCCAGCGGAAGGCCCGCTAAGAACCCCCAGGCGCTGGTCATCGCCATATCGCCGGGAGCGATCCGAACGCCGCGGGCGAGAATGCCGGAGACCCCGGCGATCCGGCCCGCACCCAGCAGCATCAGCGCGGCGGCAAGTCCGATTAGGACGCCGCCCGCGAGCCCATGAAGCGGCTGGGCATCGGGAAATCTGGGCAGCATCACAGCACGTTCACTGGGATCTTGAGGTAGCGTACGCCGTTGCTCTCGGCCGGCGGCAGGTGGCCCGCCCGCATGTTCACCTGGACCGATGGCAGGATGAGTCGTGGCATAGCCAG
>CADEEK010000234.1 GCA_902826325.1 uncultured Sphingomonadales bacterium | reverse complement strand
GCCTTCGGCTATACCGACGGCGACGTCGACACCAACCACATGCCCAATCCGACGCTGAACGAGATGATCGCGGCGCGCTATTCGCGGCGCGCGACGCTGCGTTCGGGGGCATCGGCGGCGGCGGTTGCGGTGTTCGGCGGCGCGGTGCTGGCGGCGTGCGACGAAGCGCAGGCCAACGATCCCTTCCCCAATCTGCTGTCCGTCGGCGCGTCCGGCGCGACGACCGCGGGGCGCGTCGTCACCCTGACGGGCAATGCCACCGACAATGGTCCGATCTCGCACAGCTGGGTCCAGACCGCTGGGCCGGCCGCGACGCTGACCGGGGCGACCACGGCCAATGCCAGCTTCATCGCCCCCGCCGTCGCGGCGCCGACCACGCTGACCTTCATGTACAATGCCACCGACAGCGCCGGTCAGACGACGCAAGGCCCAGTGAACGTCACCGTGTCGCCCGCGACGATGGGCTTCACCTCGATCGCCAAGAATCTGAACGATGTCGTGACCGTGCCCGCCGGATACAGCGTCACCGTGCTGACGCGGCTGGGCGATCCGATCGCATCGGGCGTCGCCGCCTATCGCAACGACGGCACCGATACCGATTTCGCCAACCGCATCGGCGATCATGGCGACGCGCTCTACTGGTATGGCCTGTCGGCATCGGGCGCGCGCGACGACAACAGTTCGGTGCGCGGGCTGATCGTGCAGAATCATGAAAATCTCAACGACCAGTATCTGCATGTGAATGGCGGCACCTTGACCGGTGGCGCACGCCCGGAAAGCGAAGCGATCAAGGAGATCGAGGCGCATGGCGTATCGGTGACGGAGGTGGTCGAGGGCGCCAACCGCGCCTGGGCCTATGTCCAGAACTCGACCTTCAACCGCCGCGTCACGCCCAACACACCGGTCGTGTTCAGCGGCCCGGTGCGCGGCGCCGACTGGCTCAAGACGCCCTATTCGACCGACGGCACGGCGGGGCGCGGCACGATCAACAATTGCGCCAACGGCCATACATTGTGGGGCACCAACGTGACCTGCGAGGAAAATTGGGCAGGCTATTTCCGCCGCGACAATTCGGGCGCAGGCACCGACAATGCGGTGCGCACGGCGCGCGAGCTGGTCGCGCTGCGCCGCTATGGCGTCACCAGCAACAGCGGCAATTACGGCTGGTCGAGCGTGACGCCGGCCAGCGCCGCCGATACCCGCTTCCGCCGCTGGGACGCGCGCGCGGGCGTCGGCGGATCGGCGACGAGCGACTGGCGCAACGAGCCCAACCAGTTCGGCTGGTGCGTGGAAATCGACCCCTATGACAAGACGCGCGCGCCGCGCAAACGCACCGCGCTCGGGCGACTGGGCCATGAAGGCGCGTGGTTCGGCAAGCAGGTTTCGGGCAGGAAGCTCGCCGTTTATCTGGGCGATGATTCACGCGGCGAATATTTCTACAAATTCGTGTCGAACGCGAGCTGGGACCCGGCGGATGCGCAGGCCGGCGATCGGCTGGCGATCGGCGACAAATATCTCGATATGGGCACGCTTCATGTCGCGAAATTCAATGCCGACGGCACCGGCAGCTGGGTGCCGCTGACCTTTGGCACCGTTCCCAACCGTCCGGCACAGGGCGCCGATCCCGAATATGTGTTCGCCGATCAGGCCGATATTCTGGTCAACCCCCGCCTTGCCGGGGATGCGGTCGGCGCGACGAAGATGGATCGGCCCGAATGGACCGCCAGCAATCCGGTGACGGGCGAAATCTATCTGACGCTGACCAACAACAACGCCGCACTGCGCCCGATCACCGGGACCGATGCGGCCAATCCGCGCCACTATAATGATCCGCGCGGTGCGGCGAACACCGCCCAATATGGCAATCCCAACGGCCATATCCTGCGCCTGCGCGAAAATGCCGACGATCCGGCGGCGACCGGCTTTGTCTGGGACATCTATCTGTTCGGAGCGGACTCGGCGGATGCGAATGCCGACGTCAACATTTCGGGCCTGACCGCCAGCAACGACTTCTCCAGCCCCGACGGCCTCAATTTTTCGCGTCCGACCAATCCGGCGGGCCAGGTCAAGCCGCTGTTGTGGATCCAGACCGATGACGGCGCCTTCACCGATCGCACCAACAACCAGATGCTGCTGGCGATGCCCGGCACGGTCGGCGACGGTGCGGCGGTGACGATCACCAATCGCGGATCGGGCGGCGCGACCGGCACTCAGTCGACCCGGCGTGGCGCGCCGGCCAGCGATGCGACGCTCAAGCGGTTCCTGATCGGCCCAAAGGAATGCGAGATCACCGGCGTCGATACCACGCCAGACGGTCGCGCGCTGTTCGTCGGCATCCAGCATCCCGGCGAAAACGGCACGCCCGCCGCGCCCAGCAGCGCCTGGCCCGCCAGCCAGGCGACCGGATCGGCCCCCGCGGGCACGCGCCCGCGTTCGGCGATCGTCGTCATCACCAAGGATGATGGCGGCGTGGTCGGCCTGTAATCGTCGGCCGGTAACGTTCAGCCCCCAACTGGAAGGGGGAGGCAGGCGCAGGCCCGCCTCCCCCTTTTTTCGGCGTAAGCGAGGAAAGGGCGGCGCGGCGTCAGCGCGCGTCGCTGCGGCTCATCACCTTGGCGGTGCCGTCGCGGCTGATCGAAATGAGGTGCGGGCTGTCGCCGTCACAGATCGCGCGCCAGGTCGGATTGCCCTCTCGATCGTCCAGCCGTTCGCTTTCCGTCACCGCCTGACAGGTCAGGCCCGCATCGCGCACGGCGCGCAGGAACACGCCCTGGCGCGCGTTGAGCGGCAATGCGATCACCTCGGCCTGATAGTTGATCGCATCGCCCGCATTGGCGACCGCCATTTCGTTCGCCTCGTTGCCCGGTGTCG
>CADEEK010000233.1 GCA_902826325.1 uncultured Sphingomonadales bacterium | reverse complement strand
GAGCTGGTGACGATGATGTCGCTGAGCGCCTTCACCTCGACCGAGCAGTTGATGTAGGTCAGCGCGATGTGATCGGGATGCTGCGCGCGAAAGGCGGCGAACTGGTCGGGCGGGCAGCTGTCCTCCAGCGAACAACCGGCGTTCATGTCGGGCAGGATCACCGTCTTGTCGGGCGAGAGGATCTTGGCGGTTTCGGCCATGAAGCGCACGCCGCAGAACGCAATCACCTCAGCGTCCGTCTCCGCCGCCTTGCGCGAGAGTTCCAGGCTGTCGCCGACGAAATCGGCCAGGTCCTGAATCTCGGGCTTCTGGTAATAATGGGCGAGGATGACGGCGTTGCGTTCCTTGCGCAGCCGATCGATTTCGGCGCGTACATCGATGCCGGACAGGTTGGTCGGTGCGTTCATGGGATCCTCTTCGTTCGACCCCACATGGCCTTGTCCGGCGCGTCGTTCAACCGGGGAATACGCCTTTCTCCAGCGCGGGTTTCGTCGCCCCCGGGGTTCCTTCGACCACGGCGTCATGGATCGCCACGCCGATCGCGCTGTCCGCCAGCAATTCGATCGTCGCGAACATCGCCAGCTGGACGGCGACGCCGACCAGCCAGGCGGGATGCACGCGGCGATATTTGATGCGGTCACGCACCGCCCCGATGACGGGAAACATGACCAGCAGCGCGATGATGACCAGCATCGCCGCCCCCGATTCGAGCAGCGGTGGCGGGAGCAGGCGGCCGAACGCCGGACCCATGATCGTGGCCATGCCGCAATAGATAAGGCGACGATGCCATCCGGTGTTGGTCCGCACGGCCACCCCCGCCATCACCAGCCCGACAAAGGTGAATGCGGTGATCGGGTTCATCATCAGGAAATAGGTCGGCGTGAAGAAGAACGGCACCAGCCCACGCTGTGTCGTCCATACGGTCGTCAGCGTGCCGACGACCAGCATGAGCAGCGTCCAAGCCGCGGCGAGCCAGCCGAGCCGGCGATGCAGTGCCGTCGCGCCCGTTGCCGCCAGCACATTCTGCGTCGTGTAGATCGCCACCCAGCCAAAGAAGACGACGGCGTGCACATGGACGTATAGCGGCGCACCGAAACTGGAAATGCCCATCAGTGCGAAGAAGGAAAAGGCGATGACGTTGATCGTCGCCATCACGATCGCCATGATCAGGAAAAAGCCGGTGTCCGGTGAGAATTTCGATCGAGTCTCGGCAATTGTCGCCATCACAGGCCCCCCGTTCAGCTGCGCGCTCAAATTATCCGAGTTTCGCGATCGCGCAAAGCGAATTGGTCAATTGCCGTTTCTGGCCTCGATGTCCTTCATGACCTGTTCGGGCGAGCGCGAGACGTCCCAGCGCTCGCGCGGCTGGCCATTGCGGTCGGGGGGGAAGGTGACGACGACGCGCACATCGCCAAGGCCCGCGGCGGCGAGCGGCTGGGCGAGCAGGCGGGCAAGGGCGCGGCGGCCGAGTTCGCGGGCCTGGGCCATGCGTTCGGGGCTGTTCGCTTCCCTGGCCGCAACCTGGGTGGCGCGGGCGGAGGCCTGCCGGCTGAGCGCCTCGCCCGCTTCGCGCGTGACGAACAGGCCGGTGGTTTCGACCATCGTGCGGCGCCCCTCGTCGGTGTTGGGCGGTTCGCTGGCGACATCCGGGGCATCGACGATCAGCGTCTTGGTGGCCGCGTTCCATTGCAGGTCATCGTCGCCGAGGCCCGACAGGTCGACGAAATAGCCGACCGAATAGGGCATCTTGACCACCTGATCGCTGCGCAGCCAGCCAAAGCCGCGAATGTCCGAAGCGGTCGCCTGCACCGTGCCCGACAGTTCGGCGACCTTCAGCTTGCCGGTGCCGACCAGTTTCGCGCTGACGATCTGCGTGACCGGTGCGCCGCCCTCATCGGGCAACGTCTGCAGCCGCGTTTCGGCGAACCGGCCCCAGGACAGCCACGCCGCCGTCGCAATCACCGCCAGCGCGGCGATCGCCACCAGCGCGCGAGTGAAGCCGCCGCCCTTCACGCCATCCGCCATGCGCCATCCTCCGCGCCGCTGACCAGCCCGCGCTGGCGCAGGTCGATCAGATGCGCGAGCACCGAACGACCGGCGGCGCCGGTCAGGCGCGGGTCCAGCCCGACATACATTTTGTCGACCATCGCCGGAATGTCGCCGACCTGTTGCTCCAAAAGGCGCAGGATCTGGCCCTCCCGCTGTTTGCGATGGCCCATCATGCCGCGCACCAGCCGTTGCGGCCGATCGACCTGCGGCCCGTGCGCGGGATAATAGACCCTGTCCTGGCGCGCGAGCAGCTTGTCGAGGCTGGCCATATAGGCGCCCATATCGCCATCGGGCGGCGCGACGACGCTGGTCGACCAGCCCATGACATGATCGCCGGTGAACAGCGCGCCGCTCTCCTCCAGCGCGAAGCACAGGTGGTTGGAGGTATGGCCCGGCGTCGCCACGGCGGTGAGCGTCCAGCCATCGCCGCTGACTTGATCGCCATCGCCCAGCACCCGATCGGGCGCGTAATCGCGATCGAACGCGGCGTCGGCGCGCGGCCCGCTGTCCGACAGCGCCAGCGCCGCACAGCCGATGATCGGCGCGCCGGTCGCCGCCTTGATCGCGGCGGCGGCAGGGCTGTGGTCGCGATGCGTATGGGTGCACAGGATCGCGACGACCGGGCGTCCGTCGATCGCGGCGATCAGCGCGTCGATATGGTCGGGCAGGTCGGGGCCCGGGTCGATCACCGCCAGGTCGCGGGTGCCGACCAGCCAGGTCTGCGTGCCGGTAAAGGTAAAGGGCGAGGGGTTGGCGGCCAGCACCCGCGCGACCAGCGGTTCGATCTGGATCGCCGCACCCGTCGGAATTTCGGTCATGCCATTGCAGATGGCGG
>CADEEK010000232.1 GCA_902826325.1 uncultured Sphingomonadales bacterium | reverse complement strand
GGGCGACGTCGCCGCCCATCCGGCGCGCGTCGCGCTCGCGGGGCGACTGGCGGCGAGAACAGGCGCCGGACCTCCAAAATGTGTCGCCGCTCAATTTCCCCGAGCAGTTCTCGATCCCGCTGCTGCTGGTGCATGGCGATCAGGATCTGGTGGTCCCGCCGGCGCAGTCGCGGGTGCTGGCGCAGAAGCTGAAGGATGCCGGGAAGGACGTGACCTATATCGTCCAGCCGGAAGGGGACCATCATTTCAGCCGGACAGAGGATCGGCTGGCGTTTTTGAAGGCGTTGGAGGCGTTTTTGAAGAAGCATAATCCGGCCTGAACCGGATCGGCTTGAAACAGTGCCGGGTGAAATGGGGCCGGGGTGAAACGGTGCCGGGGGGAAATGGGGCGGGGCGCGTTCAGACGCGCACCGCCTCCAGCACGGCGGCGCGCAATGCCGCGATGCCTTCATTCTTCTCGCTCGACGTGGCGAGGATGTCGGGGTGGGCGGCGGGACGCTTGCGGGCTTCGTCGATCGTACGCTGGGTGACTTCGGCGAGTTCGGCAAGCTTGATCTTGTCCGCCTTGGTCAGCACCAGCCGATAGCTGACGGCGGCACCGTCGAGCATGTCGAGGATCTCGCGGTCGACATCCTTGATCCCGTGGCGGCTGTCGATCAGCACCAGCGCGCGCTTGAGCACGTCGCGCCCGCGCAGGAAATCATTGACCAGGAACCGCCATTTTTTGACGACATCCTTGGGCGCCTTGGCAAAGCCATAGCCGGGCATATCGACCAGGCGGAATTGCAACGGATCGCCGATGTCGAAAAAATTGAGCTCCTGCGTCCGTCCCGGCGTGTTCGACGTGCGCGCAAGGCCGTTGCGGCCCGCCAGCGCGTTGAGCAGCGAGGATTTGCCGACGTTCGACCGCCCCGCAAACGCCACCTCCGGCACCGTCGGTTCGGGCAGGAAGTGGAGCGCGGGCGCGGATTTGAGGAACGCGACCGGCCCGGCAAAGGTCTTGCGCGCCGCCTCGATCAGTTCGGGGTCGAAATCGCTCACTTCTTGTCCGGTTTCGCCGCCGCCCCGCCGACCGCGACCAGCGGCTCCTTCAGCGCCGGATGGCGGCTGTAGAGCCATTTCTGCTGGGCGATGGTAAGCAGGTTGGAGGTGATCCAGTAGAGCTGCAAGCCCGCCGCGAACGGCGCCATCACGAACATCAGCACCCACGGCATGATCGCGAATACCTGTTTCTGGACATCGTCCATCGGCGCCGGGTTCAGCTTGAACTGCGCCCACATCGAGAGGCCGAGCAGCACCGGGAAGACGCCGATGGCAAGGAATGCGGGCGGGTTGAAGTCGAGCAGACCGAACAGGTTGAGGATGTGCAGCGGATCGGGCGCCGAGAGATCCTTGATCCACAGGACGAACGGCTGGTGCCGCATCTCGATCGACAGCATCAGGCATTTGTAGAGCGCATAGAGGATCGGAATCTGCAGCAGGGTCGGCAGGCAGCCCGCGAGCGGGTTCACCTTTTCCTCCTTGTACAGCTTCATGATCTCCTGCTGCTGGCGCGGCTTGTCGTCCTTGTAGCGTTCCTGCAGCGCCTTCATCTTGGGCTGAAGCGCGCGCATCGACGCCATCGACGCGAACTGCTTCTGCGCGATCGGGAACAGCAACAGCCGCACGGTCAGCGTCAGCGCGATGATCGCCACGCCGAAATTGCCGATCATCCGGAACAGCCAGTTGAGATAGTGGAAGATCGGTTTTTCGAAGAATTCGAACCAGCCCCAGTCGATGCCGCGCCCGAACTGGCCGATTCCGCCCTGTTCCTCATAATCGTCGAGCAGGTTGATGTCCTTGGCCCCGGCGAAGAAGCGCGAGCTGGTGGTCAGCACCTGTCCCGGCGCCACCTGTCGCGCCGATACCGGTTCGAACTGCGCCTGGCTCGCGCCATTGGCGGCGGGGCGGAAGCTGAGCGCGACCGGCGTCCCCTGATCGGGCACCAGCGCGGTCAGCCAATAGATGTCGGTATAGCCAAGCCAGCCGCCGGTCGCGTCGAACCGCTGCGTCCCGTCTTCTTTCACCGTGCTATAGTCGACGTCGTAATTGACCGTGCCGTTATACGAGGCGACCGGTCCCGCATGGATCGTCCAGGTGTCGTGATCCTTGCCCGGACCATAGCGATAGAGATAGCCATAGGGCGCGGCGGCGATCGCCCTTTGCCCCAGATTGGCGACCCGCTGGCGGATGGTGAACATATAGCCTTCGTCGACCGACAATTCGATCGCGAAGCGCTGGCTGCCGTTGGTCGCGGTCAGCGTGACCGGGCTGGTCGGGGTCAGTTTCGTGCCGCTTGCCTGCCACACCGTATCGGGGGCAGGGGCGGTGAGGCCCCGACCCGACCAGCCGAAGCCGGCGAAATAGGCGTTGGCCGCGCCGGAAGGCGAGAGCAGGCGGATCGGATCGCTGTCCGGCGCGATCGTCTCCTGGTGCTTGAGCAGCACCAGATCGTCGATCCGCGCGCCCTTCAGATTGATCGATCCGCGCAGCAGCGGCGTTTCGATCGCGACGCGCGGCGTTTCGGCGAGCACGACGCGGCGGTCGCGAACGGCGGCGGGCGTATCGGCGGCGGGGTCCGCACCGGGGTTGGGTACGACCTTGGTCTCGCCGCCCTGCACCTTGGTCGCGGGCGGATTGGCGGTCGGGAACAGCCAGCCGGTCGCCATCGGCCACGCAAACAGCAGCAGCCCGGCAATCACGGCGAACAGCAGGAAGTTCTTCTGGTCGTCTTTCACGTCAGTCCCCGGTTACGGAAAAATCAGGGCACGGGATCATAGCCATGCCCACCCCATGGATGGCAGCGAAGGATGCGCACAAGCGCGAGCCATCCGCCCTTGAGCGCCCCATA
>CADEEK010000231.1 GCA_902826325.1 uncultured Sphingomonadales bacterium | reverse complement strand
CGCGGTGCGGCGAACAGGGGGTGGTCAGGCGATAGGCTTCGGGCAGAACCTCCACCCCGGCCAGCCGCGCTACCGCCGCGCTGTCGCTTTCCTCGTCCAGCCCCGCCTGCACCGGCTTCCAATATGCCGCACCCAGCCGCAGTGCGATCGCCGCCGCCGCGACGGTCTTGCCGATGCCGGTATCGGTGCCGGTGACGACGATCATGCGCCGGTCCGGTCCAGGGTTTCGCCCAGCGCCGCTGCCAGCGCATCGACATCGCTCTGGCCGGCATTGAGCGTCAGCGAAATGCGCAGCCGCGCGGTCCCGGCGGGCACGGTCGGCGGACGGATGCCGCGCACGTCGAAACCGCGCGCCTGCACCGCCTCGGCCCGCGCCATCGTCGCGGCATCGCCGCCGATGATCAGCGGCAGCAGCTGCGACCCGGTCGCCGCGACGCCCAGCGGCGCCAGCACCCGTTCGGCATGGGCGATCAGCGCGCGCAACCGCTCGCGCCGTTCGGGTTCCCCGGCTACGATGCGCAGCGCCGCGCGCACCGCCGCCGCCATCAACGGCGACGGCGCGGTCGAAAATACGAACGACCGGGCGCGGTTGACCAGAAAATCGACGAACGGGCGCGGCGCCGTCACCAGCGCGCCCTCGCACCCCAGCGCCTTGCCACAGGTATGCAGCGCGATGACATTGGGCTGCCCCTCCAGCATCGCCGCGATGCCGCGCCCGCCCGTCCCCCACACCCCGGTCGAATGTGCCTCGTCGATCAGCAGCATCGCGTCGTGCCGCCGCGCCACCTGCGCCAGATCGGCGACCGGCGCGAAATCGCCGTCCATCGAATACAGGCTTTCGATCGCGATCCATGGCGTGCCGGTGCCGCCCGCCGCGCGCCATGCCGATATGGCATCCTCCACCGCCTGCGCATCGTTATGCGCCGCCGCGACCGACGGTGCGCGCGCCAGCTTCAACCCGTCATGCATGCTGGCATGGACCAGCGCGTCGTGGACGATCAGGTCGCCGGGTTGCGGCAGCGTCGCGATCAGCGCCAGATTGGCGGCAAAGCCGGTCGAGAAATAAAGCGCCGCCTCGCTGCCGAACATCGCGGCGGCATCGGCCTCCAGCGCCTCGATCTCCGGATCGTTGCCACGCAGCAGCCGCGACCCGCCCGATCCGACCGCGACGCCACGGTCCAGCGCCTGCGCCACCGCCGCGCGCAGGCGGGGGTCGTTGGCCAGACCCAGATAATCGTTCGACGCGAAATCGACGCCCGCGCGCGGCACCAGGCGGCGATAACGGCCCGCCGCGCGCAGCCGGTCGAGATCGGCGCGATGAAAGGCCCCGCTCCCGCCTGCGCGCGCGCCAGCAATGCCTGCGCCTGCTTCAGATGCGGCGCATCGATCATCTTGCCGTCAAGCTGCAACGCGCCCGCGCCGGGATTGGCGGCAAAGGCGGCGACCACCGCGCGTGCCTGCGCGACCGCGGCGTCGGACGGGGTAAAGGCGGCGTTGATCACCGCGACCTGCGCCGGATGGATCGCCATCATGCCGGTAAAGCCGTCGCGCATCGCCCGCGCGCAATAGGCTTCCAGGCCCGCCAGGTTGCGGAAATCGGGGAACACCGTTTCGATCGGCGCCACCCCGGCGGCATGCGCGCCGAACAGCGTCAGCGCGCGGATCATCTCATAGGGCGGGGTATAGCGCCCGTCATCCTCGCGCGAGGATGTCGCGCCGATCGCGGCGGGCAGATCCTCCGCCCCCCAGGTGATGCCCGCCAGCCGCGACGAACATCCGGCATAGCTGCCCAGGCCGAAAATGGCGGCGGGCGTTTCGGTCGCGATCGGCAGGATGCGGGCATCGCCGCCGCCCAGCATGGCGTCGAGCGCCGCGACATCGGCGCCGCTGGCGGCTTTGGGCAGGACGATGCCGTCCGCGCCCGCCGCCGCCGCCAGATCGTCGGCGCACAGCCCCGAATCGAGCGGGTTGATCCGCACCCAGCGCGCAACCCCCGGATGCGGGCGCGACAGAAACGCGCTCACCGCCGCCCGCGCGTCCGCCCTGGCCGCCGCCGCCACCGAATCCTCCAGGTCCAGGATCAGCGCGTCCGCGCCGCTCGCCAGTGCCTTGTCCATCCGATCGGGCCGATCGCCCGGCACGAACAACATTGACCGCAAACGCATCGACCCACTCCGCAACGACGTGACGGTCAGGCCTGTAGGGTTCGTCGCCCCGCGCCGCAATGGTCGCGCGGCGGGCAATGCCGCGCGACGCGGTGCAACCGGTCAGCCCTTGATCGCCAGCGCCGCCGTCACCACCGCACCCAGCACGGCGAGCAGCTGGATCAGCGTCCACGGCATGATGCCGACCCGGTCGGGATCGGCGCGGCGCGCGCGGCGCCATTCGGCGAGCGCGCTGCCCGCCGCCAGCGCCACCCAAGCGCCTACCCCGATCCACAACGACCCTTGCATCCGCACGCACTCCGCTCCACCACAGGCCCAACGATCACAGAGGAGCCTGTATGCGCTACATCCTTCCCGCCGTCGCTCTCGCCACGCTGGCGATCGCCACCGCCGGCGCCGTTGGCGCCGTTGCCGCAACCCAGATGGGATCGCCATCCCCGCAATTGAAGGCGGCGGTCGCCCATTCCGGCCGCACGCCCGCCAATGTCGCGCGCGACAAATATCGCAACCCGGCCGCGACACTCGCCTTTTTCGGGGTGCAGCCGGATCACACCGTCGTCGAACTGTGGCCGGGCGGCGGCTGGTACACCGAAATCCTCGCCCCCTATCTCGCCGAACGCGGCACGCTCTATGGCGCGGTGCCCGCCCGTGCGCTCGATGCGATCAAACAGGGGATTGCGAGCAGGCCCGGCCTCGCCAGAATGAAGCCTGCGGTATTTCCCGCGCTCAGCCCGGACGATAT
>CADEEK010000230.1 GCA_902826325.1 uncultured Sphingomonadales bacterium | reverse complement strand
GGGGGTTTGCTGCACAGGGAAGCCGAACCATGATGGGCGACCTTTCGCTACCGCATGAGCCAAATCCAAGGCGAGGAACGACTTGCCTGAGCCCGGTTCTCCATAGATCGCAACCAGCCCTTGTGCGGGCAGTAGCCCACGCACGACGTAAGGCACCGTCGGAAGCCGCTGCAGCTCGGGTGCAGTCAACAGCGGTCCGATGGGAGCTGGCGGCAAAGGCGGTGGCGAGGGGACGACAGCCAGAGGATATTGCTGGGGCATGGTCCAGCCATTTTGCTTTGCGTGGTGGAACAGAGAGGCGACTGTAATGCCCCTTGTCGGATCGAAGCCCCGGACCAGGGCGTCTACCGCAACGGCATCGTAGCGGTGGGGTGCCAGCTTACTCCAACTATGAGCGATTTGCGGAGCACACCTCCATCCCGTGGACATGATGGCCCAGATAATGTTGCGCCATTCGTCATAAGCGATGTCAGGCGAGACGTAGTCGAGTGCCGACTCCATGACGGTAAGGCCGAAAAGCCCCTCCTCCAGCCGCGCGCACCTCGGCAGGGGAGCAAAGCTCTGCGGCGGAAGACCTAGCGGCGGGAACGAGGGGACCGCTGCCGCGCTGTTCGTTGTGCGCTTCGCCAGTTCGCTCTGCCATATCTGAAACAGCGCGTCGGGAATCACGGGAAGCCTGCGCCAATCGCCAGAGCCACCCCACTGGTAGGGCATGCCGGTGTCGGGATGGATCGACGGCGGCAGCACGTCCTGCACAGAGTTGCCACCCCTGTCAGCGCAGCGAAACTCCAGGATCATCTCGCCAATATCGCCCTTGATCTGCACGGTTTCAGCGGGTGCGTCGAGATTCGCAGGCAGTCGAAAGAGCAGCTTTCCGCGCCCCACACGCCCGGAGACGATCTGCACGCCGTCGGAGGCCGCGAACAACTGCCCCAGGTTCACGCCGCGTGCCAGCAACCATTCCGAGGCCGCGCCCCAGTCGTCCACATCCAGCGCCATCGTGCAGGACCAGGCATGAAGCAGGCCGACGTTGCCCGTCAGCATGGCCGCCGTGGCGGGGGTGGTGATTGCGTTTTCGATCAAATTCCATCCCCCAGAGGTCGGGCCTTTGCGGCCATGCGGGATCGGACAGAGAGCGAGGCCATGACGGGTATACTCTGGAGCTTGGGTTCCGGTGTTCGTGTCGGGCTTAACTGTCATCGCCTGCCTCCCCAGGAAGAACGACTGTTGTGCCTTCACCATCATCATCCGCAGCCTGGCACGCCTTAAACCTACCGAAAGACGGCGCATCCTCGGCCTGCGCGATAGCGACCCGCGCCCGCATGGCGTCGATTAGGTATTTGGCTCGGATGATTTCCAGTCGTGTGCCCCTGGCATTGGCGTGCCGTGCGTTGTGCTCCAGGGCTTCGAGAAACAACGGGCATGCTTCTAGCCCGGAAGCCGGCGTGGCCCATCGTTCAATAGCGGAAGCGATCTCCTCGGCGGTATAACCGGTGTCGTCGCCTCCAAAACTGCCATGCCCGGCGTTTCCGCTCATCATCACAAAACCGGCGCGGCTTTCGCCGAAGCTAACAAACCAGCGGGTGGTGAGGTCATGTCTGGCAACACATCCGTTAAGCCATTCGAGCGCCAGTCCAGCGTCGATCCATGTCGGTGCAGACGCCATCATGCGCCCTCCACCTGCTGAGGCGTGACGCCCGCCAGCTTGTGGACACTGGCGATCCTCACTAGCCGCCGCCTGCCGATGCGAACGGATTCGAGGTCGCCGCGAGCAATCAGCTCACTCAGTTTGGTTTTGCCGATCGCCAGCAGCTTGCCGGCTTCGGCTTGTGAACAAAGAATGGCTTCCACAACATGATACTCCGTCAGGGTCAGCGCGGGATTGCGCGACCCATGGCGGAATGATTTGAGCAAGTGACGCGGCTGTCGGACGGAAACGGGCGGTAAGGGGTGAAAACCTAGTTTCCGGCCTCACTTTGGATAACGCGCCAGAGGGGGCGAGCATGATCTCGAACCGTGCTATCTGACAAGCTAATGCCTTTAGCGAGTAGGTAGGTCGCAATCGCTCGCTCAACATCCGCTAACGTTTTGGGCTGCAAGTCACCAATGTACCACTGGCGCGCCATCTCGATCATGACGGCTTCCCAGTCCGTTGCTCGGGGACGTCCTCCCTGGCTGCGATTTCCTATCGCTGGGAGCGGTTCCACAACCAACTCCCTGCCTTGCGCCATCCGGTCAACATCTGCACGCGCGAAAGTAACGCCAAATGCCTCAGCGCGTATTGTCCACCCTTCCGAGTCGTTCCAGGTCGACGAAAAATCACCGCGCGCCCAATCTTGCTTAAGGAGCGAACCTCTCCAAAATTCCTTGGGAATAGGGTGGCCTTGTTCCTCACTCGCTACGCCGCCCTTGTTCGATACGAGCAGCGAGACCCGACCTCGCCGCCGCTCCAGCCGCTCAGCTCGCGGGCCGCGCGGTTGATGTAGGCGAGGCGCCGATAGCCGTCGGCCACGAACACCGCGTCGGCCATCGCGTCCAGGATGGCGTGCGGCGGCGGCGCCACGGCGGCCCGCCACAGAAGCCCGAGCGCCGGATCGATGCCACGCGCGCGATACGCAGGAGTGGAAGCCACAGAAGGTCCAGCAGTCCTGTCCGGCTCAGCCGCGGGCGTCGAACAGCGGGGCGACGCGGCGCGCTTCGGCCTGGGCGCGCAGGAAGTCGCGCTCCCGCATCGCTTCGCAGGGCGTGCACCGCACCGCGAAGGGCAGGGCCCGCAGGCGCGCCTCCGCGATCTCGTCGCCGCATTCGTGGCAGTAGCCGTAGCGCCCGTGTTCGAGCCGCACGAGCGCCTCGTGCACCTTGTTCAACGTCTCGGCTTTCATCTCGAGGAGCGCGAACTCGATGTCGTCGCGC
>CADEEK010000229.1 GCA_902826325.1 uncultured Sphingomonadales bacterium | reverse complement strand
CCTGCGCGTCGAATTGCGCACGGCACAAAGCGAGGCGGCGAGCGCGACCGGTGAGGTCGAGGCGGACTGTGCTGCACTTGGTAGGGTGACCGGACTTGCGACCGTGCGGCCTGCGCAAAACCTATCCGCACTGCTCAACCCGCAGCGCGTGGCGGGGCAGCCGACCGGGCGTGCCGACATTGCTGCGCTGAGCCAACGGCTGGTAGCCGCGACGCAGCGGGTTCAGGCCGCCGAGCGGGACCGGCTGCCGGTGCTGCGCCTGGGCGTGGGTTACAAGCGGATCGAGGCTGGTGGCGTGTCCTCATCCGGCCCGGCGCTCTCGCTCGGCGCGACCATCCCGCTGTTCAACGGCGGCGGGGCGGCAGTGCGCGAGGCGCGCGCCGACGCGAAGGTCCGCGAGGCCGAGCTGTCGATCGCCCGGCGGCGCGCGGACACCGAGCGCGCGGCGGCTGCGGCGCGCGCGCGTGCGGCGGCCGAGGCCGCGCGGATCGCCATCGACGCGCGCGACGATGCCGGTCGGCTCGAGGAGAGCGCCAGCAAGGCATATCAGTTCGGCGAAACCGGCGTCGTTGAGCTGATCGACGCGCACCGAACGGCACGCGATGCCGAGCTCAACATCCTCGAGCGGGCCGAACGCGCCGCCACCGCCCTCATCCAACTCGACCTGGTAAATGGAGACCAACCATGAAGAGGATGTCTGTTGCCGCCCTTGCGGCTCTTGTCCTGCTCGCCGGCTGTGGCGGTGAGGCGACGCCCGAGACTGCCCCTTCGGCGCCCGCAGCGCCGGCGGCGAACGCAACGGCTAACCCCGATGACGATCCCGAGGCACCGGTCGCCGAGAATGAAGCCGAGCACGGCCACCCCCATGACGGCGAAGACGCCGACCACAAGCACTGAGGAACGCCCGATGAAGAAGATGTTGCTCGCGCTGGTGCCGCTGGCGCTGGTCACCGCCTGTTCGGGCGGGTCGCCGCAAGACGCGGCATCGTCCGAAAGCCATGACGATCATGGCGCGGGCACCATCAAGCTCACCCATTATGCGGCGGACACCGAGCTGTTCGTCGAGGTGCGTCCGCTCGCGGCGGGCAGTCGCCGCAGGTTCGACGCGCATCTGAGCTGGCTCGCGGATTATCGTGCCGTCACCGAAGGGACGCTGGTCGTCGAGCTGATCTGGCCGGATGGCACGATCGACAGCGGCAAGGCCGAGGTGTCGGACACGCCGGGTATCTTCCGCGTGTCGGTGCGGGCAAGCAAGGCCGGCAAGCCGAAGCTGCGCTTCCGCCTTCAGGCGAAGGGGCGCGAGAGCGTCCACGAGATCGGCGAGGTCATCGTGCATCCGACGCCCGAGGCAGCGGCGGCATCCTTGCCCAAGGAAGCCGAGGACGCCGACGCCATTCCGTTCAGCAAGGAGGTGCAGTGGAAAATCCCCTTCCGCGCCGAAGCGGTGACGCGCGGCGTGATGGCCGAGACGATTCCCGTTCCGGTCGATGTTCGCCTCTCCCCCGATGCCGAAGCGGTCGTCGCGGCACCAGTGGCCGGCATCGTGCGCGTCACCGGACGAGTTCCCGCTGCCGGCATGCAGGTGCAGCGTGGTCAGCAGCTCGGCTCGATTGCAGCGCAACTGGGTGGCGGCGAGGATCTGGCGGGCATCGATCTGGCGATCCGGCAGGCGCGCATCCGGCTTGAGGCGGCGCGACGCGAGGTCGCGCGGATGGACACGCTGGTGGGCGCAGAGTCGGTCCCGCAGCGACGCCTGGATGAAGCCCGCACGGCGGAACGGCTGGCGAGCGCCGAGCTCGCCGCTGCCCAGCAGCGGCGCGGCGCACTTGGCGGCGGCGGGGCTGGCGTTCCGCTGGTCGCTCCGATCAGCGGGCGCATCCTGTCAGCGTCGATCGTGCGAGGAGCGTCGGTTCAGGCAGGCGCCGAGCTGGTGAAGATCGGCAATCCTGCATCGCTCTGGCTGGTCGCGCGGGTGCCGGAGGCACAGGCGGCACGACTAGGTACGCCCACCGGGATCGACGTGCAGATCGACGGCAGCTGGGTCGATGCGCGCGAGGCCGGCACCATCGCGCTGGTTCAGGGCACCGGTTTCGTCGACCCCGCAACGCGCACCGCCGAAGTCGTGTTCGCGCTCAACGGCACGCGCTTGCGACCGGGCCAGCGCTTGCAGGGACGGCTCCAGACCGGACGCACGCGCGACGCGATCAGCGTGCCCGCGAGCGCCATCGTCAATGAGGGCGGCCAGGGCGTCATCTATGTCCAAACCGCCGGCGAAACCTTTGCGCGACGGCCGGTCGAGACCGGCCTGCGCAGTGCCGGGCGCGTCGAAGTGCGCGGGGAGATCCGGGCCGGCGAGCGAGTCGTGACGCAGGGTGCCGCAGCAGTGCGGGCGGCGGCGACGTCACCCAATCAGTTCGGCCACGGCCACGCGCATTGAAGGACAGGCCATGATCGAAAAGCTCGCCCGCTGGTCGCTCGACAATCGACTGATCATCTATGCGCTGTCGCTGCTGCTGACCGCGTTCGGTGTCCTCACCGCCGTTCGGATGCCGGTCGACGTGCTGCCTGACCTGACCGCGCCAACGGTGACGGTCGTGGTCGACTCCGGCGGCTATACCCCGACCGAGGTCGAGCAGCTGGTGACGATCCCGCTCGAGACGGCGCTCAATGGTTCGCCGGGCCTGCGGCGGGTGCGCTCCAACTCGGCAACGGGCCTGTCGGTCGTGACGCTGGAGTTCGACTGGTCGACCGAGCCCGCCGAAGCGCGCCGGATCGTGTCCGAGCGGCTTGGGTCGACCGCCGATGCGCTGCCCGACGATCTCCCCCCGCCGGTAATGACGCCGGCCTCGTCGGTGATGGGCGAAATCATGTTCGCCGCGCTGCACTCCAAAGTCCATTCGCCGCTGGATCTCAAGGGCACCGCCGACTCGACCGTGCGCCGCCGCCTGCTGGCGG
>CADEEK010000228.1:1453-2972 GCA_902826325.1 uncultured Sphingomonadales bacterium | reverse complement strand
GGAGACGGCGATCATCCTCGACAGCGAGGCGGATCTGGCCGGATTGCCCGACAGCTTCAGGGCGAGCCTGGCGCAGGAGGCCAGCGCGCGCGGCGCGGCGGGCAAATGGGCGGTCAAGAACACCCGGTCGTCGATGCAGCCGTTCCTGATGTATTCGACGCGCCGCGACCTGCGCGAGAAAGTCTATAACGCCTATATCAATCGCGGCGACAATGGCGATGCCAACGACACCAATGCGACGATCGCGGCGATCCTGAAGCTGCGTCAGGAACGCGCGGTCATATTGGGGTTCAAGAACCATGCCTGGTATCGGATGGACGATACGATGGCCGAAACGCCGGAAAATGCGACCAAGCTGATGATGGCGGTGTGGCCTGCCGCGCGGGCGCGGGTGGCGCAGGAAGTCGCCGACATGCAGAAGCTCGCCGATGCCGAGGCGCAGGCGGGCAAGGGGCCGAAGATCACCATCGCCGGCTGGGACTATCGCTATTACGCCGAAAAGGTGCGCAAGGCGCGCTATGACCTCGATGAAAGCGAGGTGAAGCCCTATCTTGAGCTCAACAACATGGTCGATGCCATGTTCTATGCCGCCGGGCGGCTCTATGATCTTGAATTCAAGGAAAATACCGGCGCGATTCCGGTGTTTCAGGCCGATGTCCGCACGTTCGAGGTCAAGCGGCTGGGCAAGACGGTCGGCGTCTTCTACCTCGACAATTTCGCGCGGGCGGGCAAGCGGTCGGGCGCCTGGGCGACCAGCTATCGCAGCCGATCGGGCCTGCGCGGCGACGATATCGTGCTGGCGTCGAACAACAATAATTTCACCAAGGGCGGCGGCGGCGAACCGACGCTGATCAGCCTGGACGATGCGTCCACGCTGTTCCACGAATTCGGCCATGCGCTGCACAGCCTGTTGGGGCAAGTCCATTATCCCGGCCTGTCGGGCACGCCGCGCGATTTCGTCGAATATCCAAGCCAGGTGAACGAAAACTGGCTGTTGACGCCCGACGTGCTCAGCCGTTTCGCCAAACATTACCGGACCGGCGCGCCGATCCCGGCGGCGCTGGTCGCCAAGATCAAGCAGGCGGATACGTTCAACCAGGGGTTCGACACGGTCGAATATCTGGCCTCCGCGATCGTCGACATGAAGCTGCACGATCGCGAAACGCCGGTGGCCGATCCCGATGCGTTCGAACGCGACACGCTGGCGGCGCTGGGCATGCCCAGGGAAATCGTGATGCGGCACCGGTTGCCGCAGTTCAATCACCTGTTCTCTTCCGACGCCTATTCGGCGGGCTATTATTCCTATCTGTGGTCCGAAACGATGGACGCCGACACCTGGGCGGCGTTCGAGGCGGTGGGCAGCGTGTGGGACAAGGCGACCGCCGACCGGTTCCGCACCGTGCTGCTCGAAACCGGCAACGAAACCGACCGTAAGGCCGCCTATCGCGCGTTTCGCGGGCGCGATCCCGATGTCCAAGCGCTGTTCAAGCGGCGCGGCTTTCCGACAAAGTGATGCGGC
>CADEEK010000228.1:0-1353 GCA_902826325.1 uncultured Sphingomonadales bacterium | reverse complement strand
TGGATGCCCCGCGTGGATTCGAACCACGATTGACGGAGTCAGAGTCCGTAGTCTTACCATTAGACGACAGGGCATCAGCTGCGCGGGGGCAGGCGGGCGCAGATAGGCGGGCGTTCCCCAGGGGTCAAGGGGATTCGCCGGTCGCTTGCCGATCGGCGGCGGTTGCGCTAGCCTTGCTGTCAGGCACCGGCGGCCAGCTTTGGCCGTGACGGATAGAATATAAGCGAGTGACGTAAAATGGGGGATGGCTCCGCCCGGATGCCGCGCCCGCCGGAACCCCGTCCGGCCCGCCCGGCCCCTGAACCGGCCTCCCCGCCCAACCGGCGGGGGCGGTGGCCGGATGCACGGCATTTCGCCGCGCTGGACCTTGGCACCAACAATTGCCGGTTGCTGATCGCGCGGCCCCAGGGTGCGGGCTTTACCGTCGTCGATGCCTTTTCGCGGATCGTCCGGCTGGGCGAGGGGCTGGCGTCGAGCGGGCGGCTGTCCGATGCGGCGATCGAACGGACCATCGCCGCGCTGAAAATCTGTGCCGAAAAGCTCAAGCGCCGCCATGTCGCGCTGTCGCGATCGGTGGCGACCGAGGCGTGCCGCCGCGCCGATAACGGCCCGGCGTTCATCCAGCGCGTCTATCGCGAAACCGGCATCGTGCTCGACATCATCACCGCGGAGGAGGAGGCGCGGCTGGCGGTGCTTGGCTGTCACGCGCTGCTCGAACCCGGCGACGGGCTGGCGCTGGTGTTCGACATTGGCGGCGGATCGACCGAACTGGTGCTGGTCGATACCGGCGATGGCGGGGATCAGCCGCGTATCCTCGACTGGCACAGCGCGCCGTGGGGCGTGGTGTCGCTGACCGAGGCGCGCGGCGTCACCGGCGATCAGGACGCGCCGACGCGCGCGGCCGCCTATGCCCGGATGCGGGCGAGCGTGGCGGAGGCGTTCGCGCCGTTCGTCGCGCGGCTGCCCGAACGGGTCGGGCCGATGCGGCTGCTGGGCACCAGCGGCACGGTGACGACGCTGGCCAGCGTGCATCTGGGGCTGCCCAGCTATGACCGGTCGGCGGTCGACGGGCTGATCGTGCCGACCGCGTCGATGCGCGCGGTCAGTCAGCGCATGGCGAGCCTGGACCTGGCCGGTCGGTCGGCGGTGCCGTGTATCGGCACCGAACGGGCCGACCTGGTCGTCGCGGGCTGTGCGATATTGGAGACGATCATCGATATCTGGCCCGCCGAGCGGCTGGGCATCGCCGATCGGGGGATACGCGAGGGGATATTGCGCCATCTGATGCGGAGTGCGGGCCGATGAGGGCAAGCTCATGAGCCGGGGCGGCAGCCGGGGGCATACCCGCGTGCG
>CADEEK010000227.1 GCA_902826325.1 uncultured Sphingomonadales bacterium | reverse complement strand
GCTGTGCGCCCACATCAACTCGCCGGTCTTGGCGTCGAGGGCGATGGCGGTCCGCGCCTGTTCGCCGCTGGCGATCAGGACGATGCGCGATTTGGCATCGCCGCTCTTGGCCATCGTCACGGCGCCGATGCTGCCCACGCCCGCAAAGCCGAACATCAGCAGCGGCGCGAGCAGGAACAGCAGGAATGTCGGAGTGAACACCGTCGCCACGAAATCGCGGCGCGCGACGGTCATCGTCTGGCGGGTCAGGCGGCGCAGGCTGCTCATGCCACGGCCCCCGGTGCGTCTACGCCCTCCAGCGCCTCCCGCCCGACGATCTGCACGAACACGTCATGCAGCGAGGGCCGTTCGATCGACAGGCCCGAAATGCCGTAGCCCGCGTCGATCAGCCGGATCAGCAACGCCTCAATCCCTTCATCCGGCATGGTGAAGCGCCAGCCATCGCCATCCGCCTGCGCATCGGCGGGCAGCAGCGCGGCGATGTTCGCGTCGGGATGATGCGGCACATAATGCGCGCGGAACGGCAGAGTGGCGCGCGCATCGGCGACCGTGCCCTCGAACCGCACCTTGCCCCCGGCGATGATCGCCAGCCGGTCGCACAGCCGTTCGGCATGGGCCATGACATGCGTTGAAAACAGGATCGTCGCGCCGCGATCGCGTTCGGCGACGATCAGCTTTTCCAGCCGTTCCTGATTGACCGGGTCGAGGCCGGAAAAGGGTTCGTCGAGCACCAGCAGGTCGGGGCGATGGACCACCGATCCGAGCAGCTGGACCAGCTGGGCCATCCCCTTCGACAATTTGCGGATCTTCTGGTCGGTGGCATGGCCAAGGCCCGCCGCCGTCATCAGCTCGACCGCGCGCCTGCGCCCGGTTTTCCAGTCCAGCCCGCGCAGCGCGCCCATGAAGGCGATGGCATGGGTGGTCTTCATCGAGGGATAGAGGCCGCGTTCTTCGGGCAGATAACCGACGCGGTCGCTGACCTCGCGCGGGCGATCGTCGCCGAGCAGCGTGCGGTCGCCCTCATCCGGTTCGATAATGCCGAGCAGCATGCGCAGCGTCGTCGTCTTGCCCGCACCATTGGGGCCGAGCACGCCATAGATCATCCCCGTGCCGACCGCGATGTCGACGCCGTCGACGACGCGGCGGCCGCCAAAGCGTTTGACCAGATTGGTGGCGGTCACTGCCAATTCGTCGCGCAACTGGAATCCCCTTGGCTCTTTGGTCGTGGTAGCGGGGAGCGATGCAGTCAGGCAAGCCGCTCGAAGCCGCGATCCGCGAAAAGGCCGCCGAACTCGGGTTCGTCGCGTGCGGCATCGCGCGCGCCGACGCTGCGCCGCGCGCGGGCGAGCGGCTGCATCGCTGGATCGCCGAGGGGTGCCATGGCGACATGATCTGGATGGCCGAACGCGCCCATCAGCGCGAAAGCCCCCGTGCATTGTGGCCAAAGGTGCGCAGCGTCATTGCGCTGGGCATGAGCTATGCGCCGCGCCACGATCCGCTGGCGCTGGCATCGGTGGGCGATCATGGCCGCATCTCGGTCTATGCCCAGGGGGCGGATTATCACGATGTGATGAAGCGCGCGCTCAAGGCACTGGGCCGCTGGCTCGCCGAAACCGGTGGGGCGGAGTTGAAGGTGTTCGTCGACACCGCGCCGGTGATGGAAAAGCCGCTGGCGCAGGCGGCGGGGCTGGGGTGGCAGGGCAAACATAGCAATCTGGTCAGCCGCGCGCATGGCAGCTGGCTGTTCCTTGGCGCGATCTATACCACGCTGGAGCTTGATCCCGATGCGCCGGGGGGCGACCGGTGCGGATCGTGCAATGCGTGCCAGACGGCGTGCCCGACCGATGCCTTTCCCGCGCCCTATCGCCTGGATGCACGGCGCTGCATCTCTTACCTTACCATCGAGCATAAGGGGCCGATCCCTGAGGAGTTTCGCGCGGGGATCGGCAACCGCATCTATGGTTGCGACGATTGTCTGGCGGTGTGCCCGTGGAACAAGTTCGCGTCGGCGGCGGCGGCCAACCTTGCCTTTACCCCGCGCGCGGAACTGACCGCACCGGCGCTCGCCGATCTGCTGGCGCTGGACGATGCGGCGTTTCGCGAGACCTTTGCGGGGTCGCCGATCAAGCGGATCGGACGCGACCGGATGGTCCGCAACTGCCTGATCGCGGCGGGCAACAGCGGAGACCCGGCGTTGCTGGCGCCGGTGGAGCGGCTGCTCGACGATCCCGATCCGGTCGTGCGCGATGCGGCGCAATGGGCGCGGGCGCGGTTGGCTGGCGGGTAGCTGGGTTGCGGCTTTTGTTTGTTCCCGCACCGGTCCGCTGATTCTTTGATCTGGCTTACGGCATCGGCCCGCTGCTCCACCCGGCCACCCATCGGCAGGATATTCTGGAATTGGTGGCCGGGTGAGGGCGTGGGCTGGTGCGGCAACCTGACAAACGGCGGGTGGGAATGCGGGCTGGTGCCGCAACCAAACTGACGAATGGTGGTCTGTTCAGCTTGGCCGCCCCGTTCAGGGTGCGGGGCGCACCGGCGGCATCGCGTTGCAGATATCGGCGCCGCCCGCGGGCAGGGTGAAGAAGGGCGGTTCGCGGTTTTCGCGACCCTTTACCCAGGCGGCGAAGCGTGGATTGTCGGTGGCGCGATACTGGAAATGCGGTCGCTCGCTGTCCGGCATTTCGCTTGCCAGCCGCACCTGCACGATCGGCACATGCTGCGCAGCATCGGTATAGAGGCCAAGCCCGCCGCCGGTGCCGCGCGGCAGCGACGAGAGATGTTCGATCCCGGCCACCACCCGGCCGACGATCGCGATGTTGCGATCGAGATGGCGGGGCGCATGGCCGATCACCGTGTAAAGTTCGCTGCCGCTCCCGGTGCTGGGCGCCAGATCGCGCGCGACGCCGACCATGGCATAGCAATGCGGGATCCACGCGACCTGGCCATTGGTCGCCAGCGGCCAGCCATCGGCACTGTGGCCGCTCGCGCTGGCATAGGG
>CADEEK010000226.1 GCA_902826325.1 uncultured Sphingomonadales bacterium | reverse complement strand
CCGCATCGTCCGCCGCCCCGGCGCCAAGCGCGTCGTGCGGCGCACCGTGACGACCACCGCGCAATGCCAGCCCCAGATCCTGACCCTGACCAATCAGGGCACGCCGATCCCCCTGCCGCCCCCGGTCTATTCGTCGGGCGGCGAAATGCCGGTCGTCGGTGGCGGCGGTGGTGGCGGCGGCGGCGGTGGCGCGGCGGCAGCTGTTACCGGCGGCGGTGGCGGCGGCTTTACCGGCGGCTTCTTCGCGGGCGGCTTTTTCGGCGGCAGCGGCGGCGGTGGCGGCAGCGGCGGGATCATCATCTCGTCGACCACCAGCACCAGCAGCGGCGCGTCGACCAGTTCGGGCACCACGACCAGCTCGGGCGATACCAGCACCGGCTCGACCAGCAGCGGCATCAATATCGACATCGACATTTCGAACGGCGGTTCGTCCACTTCGACCTCGTCGGGCGGCTCGGGCGGTTCGTCGACATCGACCGGTGGTTCGTCCACCGGCGGCTCTTCGACCTCGACCGGCGGTTCGTCGAGCGGCAGCGTCAGCTCGACCTCGTCGACGGGCGGATCTTCGACCGGCGGCTCGTCCAGCTCGACCTCGTCGGGCGGATCGAGCGGCGACGTGTCCTCCTCGACCGGCGGTTCGTCCAGCTCGACCTCCAGCGGCGCCTCGTCGTCCTCGACCTCGGCGGGCGGCTCGGGCGGTTCGTCGGGCAACGTCTCGTCGGCCTCGGGCGGGTCGAGCGGTGACGTCTCGTCCTCGGCATCGTCGTCGGGCGATGTCTCGTCCTCGTCCAGCGGCAACGTCTCGTCGGCATCGAGCGGGGACGTCTCGTCCTCGACCTCGTCGTCGACATCTTCGTCGACTTCGGCCAGCTCCTCTGGCGACGTGTCGTCATCGACCTCGGCCAGCTCGTCGGGCGATGTTTCCTCGTCGACTTCCGCCAGTTCGTCGGGCGATGTCAGCTCCTCGACATCGAGCGGCTGGAGCACGTCGAGCGGCTGGAGCACCTCGACCTCCAGCTCGACCTCGAGCGGGATTTCGACCTCCAGCGGCACCAGCTCGGGCGGTGGACCCGAACCGGTTCCCGCGCCGCCGATGGTGCTGTTGTTCGGTGCCGCCGCCCTGGGCCTGGTCGCGCGCAAGCGCTTTCAGAACCGCAAGGCGGCGGGCACCGCCCCCGCCGAATAATCAACCGGCGGCGATCAACGCCTTTTCGATATCGGCCAGCGTGTGGCGGGTAAGGTCCTTGTCGATCTCGCCCGTCAGCCGCTGCGCGACCTCCTTGTGATAATTTTTGCGAAGTTCGCCCAACGTGCGCGGCGGTGCGACGATGATCAGCGACTCGAAATCATTCTCAAGCGCGCGCTTCTTGAGCAATGCCGCCGTCTCCGCCGCGAACCGGTCTTCTTCCAGCTGGTGAAAGTCGGTCTCTTCATAGGCGCTGCGCCCCGCCCCCATGCTTGAAAAGCTGCGTCCGGGCGCATCGGCCGTCTGTTCGCCGTTCGACGGATTGTCCTGTTCGCGCTTCCGCTCGACCTGAAGATTGGGATAGTCCGCATCGCCCTCGTTCCTCAGGAACAACATCTTGCGGCCGTCCGCGACGACGACAAAGGCTTTGTGCGGCACCTGCATCTCTTCTCTCCTTGTGATGATGGCACACCAACGCGCGGGAACAGCGCCGGGTTGCGCGGTTCATCGCGGCCCGCCATAGCCTGCGCCCATGCATGACATTCGCCTGATCCGGGACAATCCCGCCGCCTTCGACGCCGCGCTGGCACGCCGCGGCCACGCCCCGATCGCCGACGATCTGGTCAAAAGCGACGAATTGCGCCGCGACGCGATCACGACGCTTCAGGAACTGCAAAAGGGGCGCAACACGCTGTCGGGCGAAATCGGCAAGCAGATGGCGCAGGGCAATCGCGACGCCGCCGAAACGCTGAAGGCCGAGGTTGCGGCGCTCAAGGACCAGATCGCGACGCTCGAACAGACGATCGCGACCAACGAAGCCGCCTTTGCCGAACGCATGTCGCAACTGCCCAACCTGCCCGCCGCCGACGTGCCCGACGGCGTGGATGAGGACGACAATCAACTGGTTCATGAGCGCGGCGAAAAACGCGATTTCGACTTTGCGCCCGCCGAACATGATGCGTTCGGCCCCGCGCTCGGCCTCGATTTCGAAACCGGCGCGCTGCTGTCCGGCGCACGCTTCACGCTGGTGCGGGGCCATGCCGCGCGGCTGGCGCGCGCGCTCGGCCAGTTCATGCTCGATACGCTTACCGGCGAGCATGGGTTCGAGGAAGTGAACCCGCCGCTGCTGGTGCGGGACGAGGCCGTGTACGGCACCGGCCAGCTGCCCAAATTCGCCGAGGATCTGTTTCGCACCACCGACGGCCGCTGGCTGATCCCCACCGCCGAAGTCAGCCTGACCAATATCGTGCGCGAACAGATCGTCGCCACCGATGCGCTGCCGCTGCGCTTTGCCGCGCTCACCCCCTGTTTCCGGTCGGAAGCGGGCGCGGCCGGCCGCGACACGCGCGGCTACATCCGCCAGCATCAGTTCGACAAGGTCGAGATGGTGGCGATCGTCACGCCCGACCAGTCGGAGGCCGAGCATGAGCGGATGACGCAATGTGCCGAGGATGTGCTGACCCGCCTTGCGCTGCCGTTCCGCCGCATGAAGCTGTGCGCGGGCGACATGGGGTTCAGCGCCGCGCGCACCTATGACCTCGAAGTCTGGCTGCCGGGGCAGAACCGCTATCGCGAGATCAGCAGCGTTTCGACCTGCACGGACTTTCAGGCGCGCCGGATGAACGCCCGCTACCGCCCCGACGGCGAAAAGGGCACGCGCTTTCTCCACACGCTCAACGGGTCGGGCCTCGCGGTCGGCCGCACGCTGGTCGCGGTGCTCGAAAATTACCAGCAGGCCGACGGTTCGGTCGCGGTGCCCGATGCGCTGACGCCCTATCTTCGCGGCCTCAACCGCCTCGAACCGGCATGAGGATCCTCCTCACCAACGATGACGGTTGCCGTGCGCGCGGACTCGA
>CADEEK010000225.1 GCA_902826325.1 uncultured Sphingomonadales bacterium | reverse complement strand
TCAACATCGCTTCTGGCGTAGATATGGGCGCAACCGCAGGCACAGTCTGCACAAAATAGAGGAGAGTTTCATGGCGACCCTGGCTGCCAGCAATCCTGCTGAAACCGCGACCGAATCCAGCGAATTCGACTTCGCCGCGCTGCGCGGGCGCCCCAATCTCCATCAGACCCCGATCGGCACGAGCGGCAAATGGTCGCTCGAAAAGCTGCTGGCGCTGACCCAGGCGGAGGGGATCGAGCTGTGGCGCGGCCTGGATGCCGTGTCGATGGACGAAATGAACGGGCATTATATGGGCATGGGCCCGGATGCGCTGAACGAGGAATATCAGCGCGGCTATGCCGATTTCATGTTCAACGAGAACAGCCGCCTGGGCTTCTGGCTGGGCAAGGCGTTCCGCCCGCTGACCGAAACCACGGGCGAGGGCTATAATCGCTGGCGCTTTCCGGGCGGCAAGGTCGTCCGCAACCTGCGCATGGCGACGCGGATGGGCAATTCGCTGGTCGATGGCCGCCCCGCCTTCATCCTGGATTATTCGGTGTTCAACCCGAAGATGACGCTGATCGACGAACTGCGGAAGCTGGACGACAGCATCTATTTCGGCGTCGCCACGATCGAGGCCGAGGATGGCGGGCGCGGCAAGCCCGATTTCTTCATCCTGACCGGGCCGACCGACAGCTGGGTGGGGCCGGACAAGGCTTGATCCGTGCGGCGGGGGCGTCGTCCGGGCCTGTTGGCGCTCGGGATCGCAACGATGTTGGCAGGGGAAAGCGCCGTGGCGGCTCGCGATAACGCGCCGTCCGGCGCCGCGGCGCCGCGCGCCGCCGATCCGTTGCCGATGGGCAATGCCGCCGAGGCGGGGTTGTCGGCGGAACGGCTGCGCCGGATCGACGCGATCCTGGAACGGCATGTCGCGGCCGGGAACATCACCGGCGGGGTCGCCGCGTTCGCGCGGCGCGGCAAGCTGGTTTACTGGAAGGCATTCGGCCAGGCCGATCGCGAGGCGGGCGTGGCGATGCCGCGCGATGCGATCTTCCAGATGTATTCGTCGACCAAGGTGGTGACTTCGGTCGCGCTGCTGATGCTGATGGAGGAAGGACGGCTGCGGCTGGAAGATCCGGTCAGCCGCTATCTGCCCGATTTCAAGGACGCGCGCGTCGCGGTGCACAAGCCGGGCGAGGCACAGCGCTTCGTCCCCCGCGCCGCGGGCACGCCGCCGCCGCCGTTCGACACGGTGCCGGCGGTGCGCGACCTGACCATCCGCGATCTGATGACGCATACCGGCGGCCTGGTGTCGAGCGATCCGCGCCGCGTCGGCATGGACGCGCCGGTACGCGCCAAGGGCGAAAGCCTGGAAAGCCATGTCGCCAAGCTCGCCAAGCTGCCGCTCGATTATCAGCCCGGCACGCGCTGGAGCTACAGCCCGCTTGCCGGGTGCGACGTGCTTGCGCGCGTCGTGGAGGTGGTGTCGGGCATGCCGTTCGACCGGTTTCTGCACGATCGGATCTTCGCCCCGCTGGGGATGAACGACACCTATTTCGACCTGCCGCCCGAAAAGCGCTCGCGGTTGTTGCCGGTTTACTGGAAACGTTCGGGCGGCTGGGTGCGTCTGCCACCCGAAGCGACCGCGGCGGGCACGGGTGGCGATGCCAATGTGTCGGGGTCGATGGGGCTGGTATCGACCGCGCGCGATTTCCTGTTGTTCCATCAGATGCTGCTCAACAAGGGCGAGTTGAACGGTCATCGCCTGCTCGGCACCCGCACGGTCGAACAGATGGCGACCAACCATGTCGGCGACCTGTATCGTGGCGAAGGGGCCTATGCGGTGCCGATGCACGGCCATGGCTTTGGCCTGCTGGTCCAGGTCGTGCTCGATCCGGTCGAGGGCAATACGGGACGTTCGGCGGGCGCCTATGGCTTTGGCGGCTATCTCGGCACGATGGACTGGACCGACCCCAAGGAGGAGATCGCCGGGGTGTTGATGCTGCAGCAGAACAACCGCGAAGTGCATATCGACTTCGAACGGGCGATCCGTCAGGCGATCGTGGAGTAGGACGATGGCGAAACGCACGAAGCTGGCGACCGCGGCGGCGGCGATCGGGGTGGCGGCGGCGACGCCCGCCGCCGCGCAACAGGTGCGGTTCGCATCGATCTGGGAACAGCCGGCGGAAAACGCCGTGCTCGACCATTGGTATCGCTCGATCCATTCGCGCGAGGCGCTGCGCTATGTCGGCCCGTGGCTGAGCAACTATATCAGCTATCGCGGCCATGACGTGCCCGACGAGGCGGACCGGTTCGGCACGCTGCGCTATCGCCTGACCGAAATGTGGTATCCGAGCGCGGCGGCGCGGATCGAGGCACAGCGCGCCTGGCAACCGCTGACCCCGCCGCCGACGGTCGATCGCGACCTGTTTCCCGGCAAGACGCGGATCAACCAGATCTGGGTGCCGGTCCTGCCCGACGAACCGTGGCTGAACACGCCCCCGATCGCCGCGCCGGTCGCGCCGACGATGCTGCGCTGGGTGTTCTTTCAGCGTTATCCGGCAGGCGTCCCGCGCGATGAGGGCGAAGCGTGGTTCACCAAGGTCCATGCCCCCGAACTCGCCAAGGCCGAAGGCGTGCGCCGCTTTGTCTGTTATCGCAGCGTCGATCCGGCCAGGTCCGATCGCGACTGGCTGCGCATGTGCGAAGTGTGGTTCGACAGCTATGCCGCATGGCGTGCGGTCGCGCTGACCGGATCGGCGCGTTTCACTGCGCCGAGCTGGAGCAGCCAATATCCGTTTGCCGAATATGCCAGTATCTTTACCGCGCCCCGGCCGGACATGGATTTCATCCATGACGGCTATCGCGTGCCATAACGAAAAATAGGAGAGGCCCCATGAAAATCGCACTCGCACTCGCCGCCCTGGCGTTCGCCGTTCCCGCCGCGGCGCAGACCGATGCACCCGCCGCGCCGTTCGACACCGAAACGCTCAAGGGGCGGCCCAACATGAACCAGACGCCGGCCGGCGCAAGCTTCGCCGCAGCGTGCGCAAGTTTCGTGTTGAGCGAT
>CADEEK010000224.1 GCA_902826325.1 uncultured Sphingomonadales bacterium | reverse complement strand
AGCGCGGGTCAGTTGCAGGGCGTGGTCGAGGGCACCGTCGTCGGCCTGGCGCTGACGACGCCGGAGGGGGACAAGACGATCCTGTATGGCCGGGTGTCGCAAGCCGATGCCTATAAGGCGATTCTGGTGCCGACCAGCTATGGCGACATCGCCGCCGAGGCGTGGAACGACGTCAAGGATGTCGATGGCCGCCCGCTGTCGCGCGAGGTGCGACTGGTCGCGACGATCGAGCAGCAGCCGGTGCAGCTCGACTATCGCATCGCGTTGCCCGCGACGCCCGCGCGTCCGACCGCGGGGCAGGTGGCGGCGCTGGCCGCGCTGAAAGAGATCAAGCCTGCCGATATCGGCGCGACGTTCGTGAAGGCGGGGCAGGAGGCGGACCTGATCCTCGCCTTTGACCGGCAACGGCCCGATCTATTGACGCTGCGCCAGCCGCCGGGGCGGGTGACGGCGGCGTTCGGCGACATCGACCTCGCCCAACTGGTCGCGACGGGCGGGGCGAACCCGGCGATCAAGGTGCGCTTCACGCTGGGCGGCGCGCTGGTCAAGGCGACGCGCTTTGCCCGGTTGCAGCGCGTGCTGGCCAGCCCCGCCATGGCGAGCGGCACGCCGGGGGACGATCCGGCCAAGGATGTGAAGGTCGAATTCTATGTCGGCCGTCCACGCGCGCTGGCCGCGGGGGCATCGTGCCCGGATACCAGCGCCGATTACTATGCCGTGGCGCCCGATGCGATCCGCGTCGGTGGCGACGGGACCGAGGCGGGGGGCTTCAGCTTTCAGCGGTGCGACTGGCTGTTCATCAAGGTGACGAATGGCGGCGCCAAGGATGTTTACGTCAACCCGCTGATCTTTTCGCCCGATGGCGGCATCCTGTTGTTCGACGGGCGCGACGGGCGGCTGGGGATCAAGGCGGACAATCCGACGCGGCTGCGCGCGGGGGAGAGCGGCGTGCTGCAATACAGCCTGTCCGATGCGCAGCAGGGCGAAAAACTGCGGGACGATTTCATCCTGCTGGTCAGCGATGTCAGCGACGGCGTGCCGCTGAGCTATGCGCGGCTGGTGCAATGCCCGGTGGTGCCGGGGCCGGACGATGGCGCCGCCTGTGCCGCCGAAGCGGGCCCCACGCTGGCGGGGACGCGGATGCGCAACAACGGCGCGGCGGGGACGGGGATCGAGGAGCTGATCGACGCCGCGCTGGTGGGATCGGAAACGCGCAGCGGGACGGGGAAGAAACCGACGGCGGTCAGCGCGCTGCGCTATAGCTGGCAGACCGAGGCGCGGTGAGCGGTTTTGGGGGCGGGCGGCTTGCCGCGCTTCACCCCGGCCGCGCTTTCGATGGTCGCGATGAAGGTTGCCGGCCCGGCGTTGCGGCTTTCCCGCTGACCGGTCGGCAGGGGCGTGCGCGGTCGGAAGACTTTACCGATATCCCGGCGTATCGCGCCGTGCGTCAATAGGCATTGTGGTGGGTGATGACGCGAACGGTCTGGAGCATGATGAGGATATCGCGCCAGATCGACCAGTTATGGAGATATTCGAGGTCGGCCTGAAGGCGATTGGTCAGGTCTGAGGCATGTTCGGTGGCGCCGCGAAAGCCGCGGATCTGGGCAAGGCCGGTAAGGCCGGGCTTGGCGGCGTGGCGGTGCCAGTATCGCCCATCGACCTCCCAATAGAGCTTGTCCGCCGCGCGTGCGCCGAGCGCGTGAGGGCGGGGACCGACGATGCTCATTTCCCCGCGCAGGACATTGATGAGCTGGGGCAGTTCATCGATGCTGGACCGGCGGATCAGCGCGCCGATCGGAGTCACGCGGCTGTCGTTGCGCCTGGTCAGCATATTGGCATTGTGGTCCAGCTTTTCGGCCCGCATGCTGCGGAATTTGAACATGCGGAACAGGCGGTTGCCCTGACCGATGCGGGTCTGGACGAAGAACACCGGGCCGGGGTCGCTGATCTTGATCAGCAGCGCGACGACGAGCATCAGCGGCGCGAGCAGCAGCAGCGCGCTCGACGACACGACGATGTCGAAGGCACGCTTCATGCCCGTGTCGAACCGCCCGAGCGGTCCGTCCGAAAAGACCATTGTCGGCATGTTGCCGCATCGGTCGAGCGCGAGCGGCGCGATCGATTTCAGTTCGGGCGCGACCATCTCGCTGCGCACATTGGCGCCCTTGAGCATCCGGACCCAGTCGACGCGCCGTTCGGGCGGACAGGCGACGACCACCCGGTCGGCACCGCGTAGTGCATGGGCGAGCCGGTCGAACATCATCGGACAATCCTGGGCCGGGTCAAGGTCGCCATCGGCATGGACGACGAACGAGAAGGAATTGGTCGGCAGATTGTGCGGGCCATCCGCGATCAGCGCCACGGTAAAGGGCGTGCCGCCAAACAGCGCGCTCGCCCGCATGGCAATGGCGTAACGGAACCCGCCGATCAGCGCGACACCGAATATCGCGCCGATCGTGACCATGCCGCGAGAGAACTCGGCGCTCGATTTGAGGTAGAAGGCAAGCAGAAGAACGATCGCCGCGCCCAGGACAAAGGCCTGCATCCCGCGCAAGGCGGCGCGCATCGGCTTGACGAAGATCGTCGCCGAATAGGCGTGGTTGTTGAACGCGGCGAGCAGATAGACCGGCACCAGCAACGAGGCGAAGACATACCATTGTTCGCTGCTGTAGACCGGCTTGTAGATCAGGCTGGCGGCAAACAGGCTGACGAGGATACAGGCGGCGTCGACCACGATCAGCGCCAGATACAGACGCAGTCGCAGCCTGGCCCGATTATGTTCCCTGATCGCCGGACCGGCGACCGCCACATCGGGTGCAGCATTTATCGTTCGCGTCTCCAGGTTCATCTCGAACCTCTCCCTCCGACTCAACGAATGGCATGCACATCGCCAATGCAGTAGTCCGCAAAGGATTTGGTTGCAACGCAGCATCATCGGATGGACTGCGATACATGGTGCGCCGACTACCAGAGCGTGTGGCGCACCTAGCAGCGGATCGTTGTGAAAACAACGAAGCTTGTTGAGGCATTTACCGTGAAGTGTCCCAGCGGTGACACATCCCGCCCTTGCGGAGCGAAGGTGTTCGGTTAAGAGCACGCGGGCGTTGATCGAAG
>CADEEK010000223.1 GCA_902826325.1 uncultured Sphingomonadales bacterium | reverse complement strand
CAGTTCGCCGAGCAGGAACGCCAGCACCAGGCCCAGCGCGGTGGCGATTCCGGCCATGTGGTGATCGTCCTGATATGCCTTGGGAAAGACTTCGGTCGCGAGACTCGCGACCACCGCGCCCGCCGCGAAACAGCGGATCACCGCCAGCAGCTGTGGCGACACCCCGGCCAGCGCGACATTGCCGATGATCGCCGCCGCCGACAGCAGCAGCGCGGTGGCGCCCCACAGCGCCATCACCGCGCCCCGTGATCGCCCGCCCTGCCCCATCGCCTTTGCTCCGCCCGCCGCTTCGGGCAGGTTGGAGAGGAAGATCGATCCGGCGAGCGCCGCCACCTCCGCCGGACCCGCCCCGATCAGCGCGACGCCGAGCGCCAGATTTTCCGGCACCCCGTCAAGCGTGATCGCGGCGAGCAGGCCGCCGCCCGAATCGCTCCCCCATTTTTCGTCGATCAGATAGTCGAGGCCCGCGAACACGATCGCCCCCGCCGCCACCCCGCCCATCGCCAGATGGAGCGAGGCATTGGCGACCGCCGGTTCGATCAGTTCGGACACGAGCGACAGGATCAGCGCCCCGCCCGCCATCGCGATCAGAAACCCTTCGGTCCGCGCGCCCATCCGGCCATACAGGCCCCAGGCGGCGCCGAGCAGCAGCGCGCCCGACACCACCGTCACGACGATCAGCGTCATCCCCATCCGCATTCGCCCGGTCGGCACGAACGGGGGTGCGCGCGCATTTCAACCGACCCGGTTGGCAACCAGATCGTCGACCACCGCCGGGTCCGCCAGCGTCGAGGTGTCGCCGAGCGCCGACACATCGCCCTCCGCGATCTTGCGCAGGATGCGGCGCATGATCTTGCCCGACCGCGTCTTGGGCAGGCCCGGCGCGAACTGGATCGCATCGGGCGCGGCGATCGGCCCGATTTCGGCGCGCACCCATTTGACCAGTTCGGCGCGCAACGCATCGTCGGCGGCGCATCCGGCGTTGAGCGTGACATAGGCATAGATGCCCTGCCCCTTCACATCATGCGGCATGCCGACCACGGCGGCCTCGGCAACCTTGGGGTGCAGCACCAGCGCGCTTTCGACCTCCGCCGTGCCCATCCGGTGCCCGGATACGTTGATGACATCGTCGACCCGGCCGGTGATCCAGAAATAACCATCTTCGTCGCGCCGACAGCCATCGCCGGTGAAATAATTGCCGGGATAGGTGGTGAAATAGGTCTGGAAGAAGCGGTCATGATCGCCCCACACCGTCCGCATCTGTCCCGGCCAGCTGCGCGTGATGATAAGGTTGCCGCTGGCCGGCCCGTGCAGCAACTGGCCCTTGTCATCCACCAGTTGCGGGTCGATGCCGGGCATCGGCCGGGTCGCGCTGCCCGGTTTCAGGTCGGTGGCACCGGGCAGCGGCGCGATCATCGCCCCGCCGGTTTCGGTCTGCCACCAGGTGTCGATGATGGGGCAGCGCCCTTCGCCGACCACCTGATGATACCAGCGCCATGCTTCGGGATTGATCGGTTCGCCGACCGTGCCGAGCAGCTTCAGCGATTTGCGCGAGGTGGCGGTGACGAATTCGTCACCATCCTTCATCAGTGCGCGCAGGGCGGTCGGCGCAGTGAATACGGTGTGGACCTGGTGCCGGTCGACCACCTGCCAGATGCGGCTGGCGTCGGGCCAGTTGGGCAACCCTTCATACATCAGCGTCGTCGCGCCGTTGGCGAGCGGGCCATAGAGGATATAGCTGTGCCCCGTGACCCAGCCGATGTCCGCCGCGCACCACCACACATTGCCGGGGCGATAATCGAAGCACAGTTCGTGCGTCAGGCTGGCCCAGAGCAGGTAGCCGCCGCTTGAATGCAGCACCCCCTTGGGTTTGCCGGTCGAGCCGGAGGTGTAGAGGATGAACAGCGGATCCTCGGCATCCATCACCTCGGCGGGGCAATCGTCGGCGATGTCGGCGGCGGCATCGTGATACCAGATGTCGCGACCGTCCTGCATCGCCACCGCGCCACCGGTCGCCTGAACGACGATGACCTTTTCCAATGCCGGCGCGCGCGATGCCGCCGCATCGACATTGGCCTTTAACGGCACGCGCCTGCCGCCGCGTCGCCCCTCGTCCGCCGTCACCAGCACGGCGCTGTCGCAATCGGTGATGCGTCCGGCCAGCGCCTCGGGCGAGAAGCCGCCGAACACGACCGAATGGATCGCGCCGATGCGCGCGCAGGCGAGCACGGCAAAGGCCGCTTCGGGAATCATCGGGAGGTAGATGGTGACGCGGTCGCCCTTTTTGACACCCTGTCCCTTGAGCACGTTGGCGAAGCGGCACACCTCGCGGTGCAGTTGCGTATAGGTGAAGCGGCGCGGTTCCTCGGCGGGATCGTCGGGTTCCCAGATGATCGCGACCTGATCGCCGCGCGTGGCGAGATGGCGGTCGATGCAGTTGGCGGCGACGTTCAGCTTGCCATCGGCGAACCAGCTGATGTGGAAATCGCCCTGGTCGAACGACCAGTCGCCCGCCAGTTCAGGGCGCTTGATCCAGTCGAGCCGCCGCGCCTGTTCGAGCCAGAAGGTGCCGGGATCGGCGAGCGAGCGGCCATAGAGCCGGTCATAGCCGTCGCGGTCGAACCGGGCGGCTTTGGCCCATTCGGCGGGGACGGGGTAGAGATTGTCGGCCATGCGCGCTCCTTTGCGGGACGCCATCTATCGGCGCTTGTGCATCGAGGGCAAGTTGCCGATCCGCGCAACCGGGGATTTGCCGCTATCGTCATACAATTTGCGACAATGTTTTGGTGGACGCGGGCCTGATTGAAACGCATCCAATCGCGATGACGATCCGTTCAGCCCCCCTGATCGCCCTGATCGGCCTGTCGATCGCCGGGTGCAGCACCGCGCCGCGCGATGCGCCGCACAGCGCGGCCGAGCTTGGCGTGCCCAACCGTTATTCGGTGGCGGCGGATGCGGGGGCGCAGGCCGATATGGGGCGATGGTGGACCGCGTTCGACGATCCGCTGCTCGCCACATTGGTCGAACAGGCGGCGACGACCAATCTGGACGTGGCACAGGCCGTCATCCGCCTGCGTCAGGCGCGCGAGGCGCTGGTTCAGTCGCGCGCCTCGCTGTTGCCGTCGGTCGATGCCGGGGCGTCGGCATCGCGCACGCAGGGACTGGTCGGCGGATCGGGCGG
>CADEEK010000222.1 GCA_902826325.1 uncultured Sphingomonadales bacterium | reverse complement strand
CGCTGCGCATGCGCCATCACGACAGCGCCACCCACCTTCGCGCCGCGCCCAAGGAGCCCGTCGCGCGCGCCGTGTTCGACGCGGTGGAAACCGCGCGGGTCGAGGCGCTGGGGTCGCGCGGCTATGCCGGGATCGCCGACAATCTCGACCAGGCGCTCGAAATGCGGATGCGGTCCGATCCGATCAGCCGCGCGCGCACGCGCGACGAGGTGCCGCTGTCGACCGCCGTTCAGCTGATGGTGCGCGAACGGCTGACCGGGCGGGCGGCGCCTGCCGATGCCGCTCCCGGCCTCGCGCTGGTGCGCGACTGGATCGAGGATCGCGGCGGCCCCGACCTCGATTCGCTGGCGCTGGCGATCGACGACCAGGCGGCGTTCGCGAATCTGGTCGGCAATCTGCTAGCGGATCTGGAGCTGATTGAGGGGGATACGATCCCCGACGACAGCGACGAAGGCGGGGGTGAGGACGAGGGGACGGACGAAGAGGAACAGGACGAGGGCGAGGACGGCGAGGAACAGTCGGAACTGGGCGACAGCCAGGTCGAGACGCGCGGGGAGCCGAGCGAGGGCGACACCGAGCAGGGCGAGGACGGCGAGGACCAGGAGGGCGATTTCGACGACGCCGATGGCGAGCCGGGGGAGGATGGCGAAGAGGGCATGATGCCCGTCCGCCCCAACCGCCCCTGGTCCGAAATGCCCGGCCAGTTCGACTACACGGCGTTCACCACCGCGTTCGACGAGGTGATCGCCGCGACCGACCTGTGCGACGAGGACGAGCTGGGCCGCCTGCGTGCCTATCTCGACACCCAGCTGGTGCAGTTGCAGGGCGTCGTCACCAAGCTCGCCAACCGGTTGCAGCGGCGTTTGATGGCGCAACAGAATCGCAGCTGGGACTTTGACCAGGATGAAGGGCTGCTCGATGCCGCGCGGCTGGCGCGTGTCGTCGTCAATCCGATGCAGTCGCTGTCCTACAAGGTCGAAAAGGATATCGAGTTCAAGGACACGGTCGTCACGCTGCTGATCGACAATTCGGGATCGATGCGCGGACGGCCCATTTCGATCGCCGCGATCAGCGCCGACATCCTTGCCCGCACGCTCGAACGTTGCGGGGTCAAGACCGAGATTCTGGGCTTTACCACCCGCGCGTGGAAGGGCGGGCAGAGTCTCGAGAAGTGGCTGGGCGACGGGCGTCCGGCACAGCCCGGCCGGCTCAACGATGTGCGGCACATCATCTACAAACAGGCCGACGAGCCCTGGCGCCGCGCCAAAAAGTCGCTCGGCCTGATGATGCGCGAAGGGCTGCTGAAAGAGAATATCGATGGCGAGGCGCTGTTATGGGCGCATGGCCGCCTGCTCGCGCGGCCGGAGGATCGCAAGGTGCTGATGGTCATCAGCGACGGCGCGCCGGTCGACGATTCGACGTTGAGCGTCAACAGCGGCGCCTATCTCGAACGCCATCTGCGCCAGGTGATCGGGTGGATCGAGCAACGCTCGCCGGTCAGCCTGGTGGCGATCGGCATCGGCCATGACGTCACCCGTTACTATGCGCGCGCGGTGACGATCATGGATGTCGAGCAGCTGGCGGGCACGATGATCGAACAGCTTGCCGCCCTGTTCGACCTCGACACATGATCGCCGCACCGCCGGACGGCTTTGCCGGCCCGGTCAAGCGATCGATCACCATCGCGGGTCATCCGACCTCGATCAGCCTGGAACCGTGCTTCTGGCACGCGCTGGCGGCGGCGGCGGCGGCGCGCGACCTGCCGCTGAGCGCATTGGTGGCACAGATCGACCATCTGCGCATCGGCGCGGACGATCCGCCCAATCTTGCCAGCGCGATCCGCAGCTGGCTGTTCGCCGAAAAAATCGCGGGGCCGTTGCCGGTTTGACGGATCGCAAAGCCTGATCCCCGGTTCGCGGGCAAGGTCGTCCCAACAAAGGGAGACCGACGATGGAAATGCCCGTTCATACCAAGGCGTTCGCCGATGCCGCGCCGATCGCGCCGCCGCTGCGCCGCAACCGTGCACCCCATGTCTTTGATCTGCCGCCAGCGCTGCATATCGGCGTGTTTGGCGGCTTCTTCGTCTATCTCGGCGCGATGTGGGCGGCGTTTGGCGAGCCGCAGCTGATCATCCCCTTCGCCATCTTTGCGGTGTTCCTCGCCGCCGCGTTCATCGTCCCGGCGCTGTGGGCGCGGGTTGCGCCCAATGACGGGCCGAAAAGCCGCTGGAGCGAATTCATCGCCGACGGCTTCGTCTGCGAAACCGGCCATCTGCCCGCCGGCGGGGTGATCGTTCAGGTGATGATCATGCCGGTGATGCTGATCGGCTGGGGCCTGTTCCTCGCCGTGGTCCGCCAGCTCGTCTGACCCGGCCAGCATTCGCATCGACGCCATTGCGGCCCGCGCCGCGATGGCGTCGGTCGTTGCTGGAGTGGCGCCGACCGGCCCCGAAAATGTCTAACCGGCGAGCGCGGTCAGTGCCGAACGGTCGAGGATCACGATGCCGTGGCTGCCCGTCCGCCGGATCAGCCCGTCGCGCTGCAGCGCGGTCAGCGTCCGGCTGACGGTTTCGATGGTGATACCCAGCAATTGCGCCATTTCGCCACGGGTCAGCGGCAGGTCGAACGCCGCCTCGTCATGGCAGGGCGCGGGACTGGCGGCGCGTGAAAAGGCGAGGATCAGCGCCGCGACCCGCCCCCTGGCCTGCCGCTTGGAAATCATGTCGATCAAATTGCGGCTGTCGTCCAGCTCGCGGCTCACCTCGGTCAACAGGCGGCGGGCGAGCGCGGGGCGGACATCGCTCAACGCCTCGAACTGCGCGCGCGGGAACAGGCACGCCTCGCTGTCGGTCAGTGCGGTGACGTGCAGCGTCGCGTCGGGCGCGAACAGCTGGCCCAGCATCCCGGCGGGATGGACCAGCGCGACGATCCGTTCGGTGCCGTCGCGGTCGATGGTCGACATCTTTGCCGCGCCGCGCGTCAGCGTCGCGCAGACGGTATTGGCATCGCCCGCCGCGACGATCGTCTCGCCGCGCGCATAACGGCGATGATGGCCGATCCGCGCCAGTTCGCCGCGATCGTCGTTGGAAAGAACCGAGCAGACCGCGCGATCCGCCACGGGGCAGCTGTCGCAAACGATCCGGTCCGCATTACTCATGCGACCGCCGCGAACAATCCTTCGAACAGCCGCCGCCCGTCGGTGCCGCCATGCGCCG
>CADEEK010000221.1 GCA_902826325.1 uncultured Sphingomonadales bacterium | reverse complement strand
GGGCAACGCGCGGGACAGATCGTTCGGGTTCGCGGCTATGTGAGCAGAGTTTGCTATCGCTACGGATGCAACCTGCTTGCAGTTCAAAATCAGCAAGATGGTCCGTCCCTCTCCATTGCCGGAGGCACGCCGATCGAGCGCGAAATTATCAAAAAGCGAGGCAAGAAGGTCACGATGTTGGTGCGCCTGAACGAGGCCCGGTCACGGACTTTGCAAGACGGTACTATCATCGTGACGACCGACCGTGCCCCGGAAATTACTCCAATTGCGATTGAGGGCTAATGCGCTACCTTCCCCTTACCCCGAACGACCGGCAGGCGATGCTCGCCGCGGTCAGTGCCGCGACGATCGACGATCTGTTCGCGGATGTTCCCGAAAGCGCACGGCTGTCTGGCCCGATCGCCGGGCTGCCGATGCATGCCAGCGAGCTGGCGGTCGAGCGGCACATGTCGAAGCTGGCGGGGAAGAACCTGTCGGCGGGGGCGGCGCCGTTCTTCATCGGTTGTGGCGCCTATCGCCACCATGTGCCCGCCAGCGTCGATCACATCATCCAGCGCGGCGAATTTCTGACCGCCTATACGCCCTATCAGCCGGAAATCGCGCAGGGCACGTTGCAGGTGATGTTCGAGTTCCAGACGCAGGTCGCGCGGCTGCTGGGCACGGATGTCGCCAATGCGTCGATGTATGACGGATCGACCGCCTGTTGGGAGGCGATCGGCATGGCGCGGCGCATCACCAAACGCGCCAAGGCGATCCTGTCGGGCGGGCTGCATCCGCATTATGTGTCGGTGGCCAATACCATGGCCAAATATACCGGCGACCTGCTGGTGGTGGCGACGCCGGACCTTGTCGCCGAGCCGGATACGGCAAGGCTGATCGGGATGATCGACGACGATACCTCGTGCGTCGTGGTGCAATATCCCGACATATTGGGGCGGATTTCCGACCTGTCCGACCTGGCCGCCGCCTGTCAGGCGAAAAAGGCGTTGCTGGTCGCGGTGGTGACCGAGCCGGTGGCGCTGGGCGCGATCAAATCGCCGGGTGAGATGGGCGCGGACATCGTCGTGGGCGAGGGCCAGTCGATCGGCGTCGGCCTGCAGTTCGGCGGGCCTTATGTCGGCCTGTTCGGGTGCAAGGAGAAGTATGTTCGCCAGATGCCGGGGCGGCTTACCGGCGAGACGGTGGATGCGGAGGGCAAGCGCGGCTTCGTCCTGACGCTGTCGACCCGCGAGCAGCACATCCGCCGCGAAAAGGCGACGTCGAACATCTGCACCAGCTCGGTGCTGTGTGCGCTCGCCTGGTCGATCCACATGACGCTGTTGGGCGAGAAGGGGTTGCGGCAACTGGCGGCGCTCAACCATGCGGGCGCGAGCGCGGCGGCGGCGCGGCTGGCCCGAGTGCCGGGGGTCGAGCTGGTGACGCCGGCCTTCTTCAACGAATTCACGCTGAAGCTGCCGGTCGAGGCGCGTCCGGTCGTGCGCGAACTGGCGGATCGGGGCATTCTGGCGGGGGTGTCGCTGGGGCGGCTTTATCCCGACGATGCGGCGCTGGCCAACGGCCTGGTCGTCGCGGTGACGGAAACCACCAGCGCGGAGGATGTCGAAACCCTTGCCGCCGCGTTGCAGGAGGTGCTGGCATGAGCAATCCCAATTCAAGCGGCTGGCGCCCCGAAATGACGCCGGAGCGGCGCAGCAACGACGGCACGCACACCGGCAACCGCGCGCTGATGCTGGAAGAGGCGCTGATCTTCGAGATCGGGTCGCTCGACACCACCGGTGTCGATTTCGCCGATGCGCCCAGCGCGACCTCGCGCCTGGGCGATCTGTCGCGCAACCGCGATATCGGCCTGCCGGGGCTGAGCGAGCCGGAGGCGGTGCGGCATTACACGCGCCTGTCGCGCCAGAATTATGCGATCGACCTGGGGCTGTTCCCGCTGGGCAGCTGCACGATGAAGCATAATCCGCGGCTCAACGAGCGGATGGCGCGGCTGCCGGGTTTTGCCGACATCCATCCGTTGCAGCCGGTCGATACGGTGCAGGGCGCGCTGGAGGTGATCGACCAGCTGGCGCATTGGCTGGTGACGCTGACCGGCATGCATGCGGTGGCGATGTCGCCCAAGGCGGGCGCGCATGGCGAATTGTGCGGCATCCTGGCGATCAAGGCGGCGCTGGAGAAGCGCGGCGAGGACCGGCGCGTGATCCTGGTGCCCGAAAGCGCGCATGGCACCAACCCGGCGACGGCTGCCTTTGCGGGCTTTACCGTCGAGGATATTCCCGCGACACCCGATGGGCGGGTCGATGTCGATGCGCTCAAGGCGCGGCTGGGGCCGGACGTGGCGGGGGTGATGATCACCAACCCCAATACCTGCGGCCTGTTCGAGCGCGATCTGAAAACCATCAGCGACGCGGTGCATGACGCGGGCGGTTACGTCTATTGCGACGGCGCCAATTTCAACGCGATCGTCGGGCGGGTGCGCCCCGGCGACCTGGGCGTCGATGCGATGCATATCAACCTGCACAAGACCTTTTCCACCCCGCATGGCGGCGGCGGGCCGGGGTCGGGCCCGGTGGTGCTGTCGCAGGCGCTGGCGCCGTTCGCGCCGCTGCCGTTCGTCGAGCGGCAGGACGGCAAATTCGTGCTGATCGAGGAAGAGACGGCGGGCGAACATCATGGCGACAGTTTCGGCCGGATGGTGTCGTTCCATGGGCAGATGGGGATGTTCACCCGCGCGCTCACCTATATCCTGAGCCATGGCGCGGACGGGTTGCGGCAGGTGGCCGAGGACAGCGTGCTGAACGCCAATTATGTGCTGCGCGCGCTGGAGGATGTGCTCGACGCGCCGTTCGCGAACAGCGGGCCGTGCATGCATGAGGCGATTTTCAGCGACAAGGGGCTGGCCGAGGGCTTCTCCACGCTCGACATCGCCAAGGGGCTGATCGACGAGGGCTTCCACCCGATGACCGTCTATTTCCCGCTGGTGGTGCATGGCGCGATGCTGGTCGAGCCGACCGAGACCGAGAGCAAGGCGGCGCTGGACCAGTTCATCGGTGCGTTCCGATCGGTGGCGCAGCGGGCCAGGGCGGGCGACCAGGCGCTGAAGTCCGCCCCGCATTTCGCGCCGCGGCGGCGGCTCGACGAAACGCTGGCGGCGCGCAAGCCCGTGCTGGTGTGGAAGGAACCGGGGCAGGCGCAGGCGGCGGAATAAGTCAGTTTTGGCGCGCGCCCA
>CADEEK010000220.1 GCA_902826325.1 uncultured Sphingomonadales bacterium | reverse complement strand
ACAGCCGCTGGTCGAGGAACGCCTGGATGTTCGACAGGATGATCTGGCCATAGGCGTCGTGCTGGATCTGTTCGGCCGCCTGGTTGCCGACCCGCACCGGTCCCATGCCCCGATAACCGGCAAGGCGCGGCGCCTCCACCTCGGGCAGCTTGGGTTCGCCCTGCACGCCGTAAAGCGGCTGGATATGCCCGCCTCTGGCGCTGTCGACGATGTTGCGCAGATAGGCGAGATAGCCTTCCAGCACGTCGAGCGCACCGACCCGGTTGAGCGCCTGCACCGTGTAATAGGCGTCGCGGATCCAGCAATAGCGATAGTCCCAGTTGCGCTGCGACCCGGCATGTTCGGGCACCGATGTCGTCAGCGCCGCGACGATCGCCCCGGTCTCCTCATGCTGGCACAGCTTCAGCGTGATCGCACAGCGGATGACGACATCCTGCCATTCGAACGGCGTCGCCAGCCCGCGCGACCAGCTCTGCCAGTGATGGCGCGTATAGCCCAGCATCTCCTCGACACTGGTCGCCAGGTCGCCCGCAAAACTCTCGTCCGGCCCCAGAAAGAAATGCAGCGGCTTTTCGACGCGAAAACACGCCTCGTCATGCAACAGCCCGACCGGCGCGGTGGTGCTCAGCCGCATTTGCATCCCATCGAGCAGATAGCGGATATGGTTCGACCCGCTGGTCGTCGCGACATTGGGGTCGCCCCAGTTGCGCGTTGGGCGCAACCGCATGCGGATGCGCGGGGAGCCCTGCACCGGGCGCACGATCCGCACGAACGCGACCGGGCGATAGGTGCGCCCCAGCCGTTCGAAACGCGGGCAGAAATCGGTGATCTCGATCGCACTGCCATGCGCGTCGGTCATCCGCGTCACCAGGATCGGCGTGTTGGTCAGATAATGCTGCTCGACCGACGCGCAATCCTCCAGGTCGATCGCCCACAGCCCGACCGCATCGTCCGACACCGGATCGCGCCCGTCGAGCAGCGAGGCGAAGACCGGATCGCCATCCACCTTCGGCACGCATCCCCACACGAACCGTCCGGCGCGGTCGATCAGCGCGCTGACCTGACAATTGCCGATCGGCCACAGATCGAGTGTCGGCGTCATTCCCCCTCCTTGCCAAAGCGCGTCAGCCATTCGCGCACGGCGGCGACATCGTCCAGCCGCCACCCCGCCGCGCTGGCCCGCGCGGGGCCGACCAGCACGCCCGCGCCGCCCATTGCCTGCGCCATCGCAAAGCCCGGCTCGTCGGTCAGATCATCGCCGACGAACACCGGCAGCGACCCGGCAAAGGGCGGCATCGCCATCAACGCCGAAATCGCCGACCCCTTGTCACCGGGGGCACGCAATTCGAATACCATCTTGCCCGCCTGCAGCGTCAGGCCCGATGCCTGCGCCAGCTGCTCGGCCAGATCGCGCGCCGCCGCCTCGGCCTGCGGCGCGCCACGATAATGCAGCCCCACGCCCAGCGGCTTGGCCTCGACCAGCACGCCGGGATGGGCGCTGGCGAATGCCTGCATCCGCGCCATCGCCGCATCCAGCGCCACCGGCCGCGCGGGCGCGTCGATCACGCCGTCACGGCGCAGTTCGGCGCCATGGCTGCCGCTGATGACGACATCCGCCCCGCCGAACAGGCGATGGACCTCCGCCGCGCCGCGCCCGCTGACGATCGCCAGCCGCCCGTCCAGCCGGTGCGACAGCGCGGCGATCAGGTCGATCAACGCCGCATCGACGCGCACGGCGTCGGGCCGCGCGACAATATCGACCAGCGTCCCGTCGAAATCGAGGAACAGGCTCGCCCCGTTCAACAGGCCCGCGGGCGGCGGCGCACCAACCCCCGGCGCCTCGATCTCGCTTGTCTCCGCCATCGCTCGAACAATGGCTTTGGAACGCATTCGTTCCAAATTATTTGCTGCGATGCGGTATCCGCGCGGGTCAGGCCGAACGCGCGCGCTCCGGGATGGCGTTGGCCGGCACGGGATTGGAAAATTCCATTTCCTCGTCAACCGACCCGAAACGCAGCGCCATCAGGTCGCGGGCATAATTCTGGTGCACGCGCCACGGCGCACGGTCGCCCTGTTTGGGAAACCGGTCCATCCCCCGCTGCACATAGCCCGAGGTGAAGGTCAGAAAGGTCTCGGGATTCACGCTGCCCGTCACCCGTGGCGTCGCCTGACGCATCCCGCGCCGCTTCATCGTGTTGAGCAATCGACAGACATAGGCGGCGGTCAGATCCGATTTCAGCGTCCAGCTGGCATTGGTATAGCCAAAGCTGCTGGCGAGGTTCGGAATGTCCGAATACATCATCGCCTTGTATCCCATCGACCGCGCCGGATCGACCGGCGCGCCGTCCAGCGTGAACGGAATCCCGCCCATCAACTGCATGTCGAGGCCGGTGGCGGTCACGATCACGTCGGCGGGCAGCAACGCGCCCGATTGCAGCCGCACGCCGTCGCGCTCGAACCGTTCGATATGGTCGGTCACGACCACCGCCTTCCCCTTGCGGATCGCCGCGAACAGATCGGCGTCGGGCACCAGGCAGATGCGCTGGTCCCAGGGATTGTAACGCGGCGTGAAATGCGTCGCGACGTCGTAATCCGGTCCCAGCTGCGCCCGCACCATCTCGATCAGCCGCGCCTTCGTCGCCGCGGGCTTGTTGCGCGCCAGCCGGTAGAAGAACTGCCCCATCCCGACATTCTTGAACCGCGTCAGCCGATAGGCGAGCCGCGCGGGCAGCCAGCGCCGCAGCCGGTTGGCGATCGCATCCTGCGACGGACGCGCGACGATATAGGTCGGCGAACGCTGCAGCATCGTCACCTGTGCCGCCGTCTTCGCCATTTCCGGCACCAGTGTCACCGCCGTCGCGCCGCTGCCGATCACCACCACCCGCTTGCCCGCATAATCAAGGTCCGCGGGCCAATGCTGCGGATGGACGATCGTGCCGCCAAACGCCTCGCGCCCCTCGAAATGCGGCAGATAGCCCGCCGCGTAATTATAATAGCCCATGCACGCGAACAGGAAGTTGCAGGTCATCGTCACCCGCTCGCGGTCCGGCCCGCGCTCGACCGTCAGCGTCCAGCACGCATCCGCGCTCGACCAGTCCGCCGCGACCACGCGATGCTGCAACCGGATATGGCGGTCGATGCCATGGTCGCGCGCCGTTTCGTCGAGATAGGTCAGGATCGACGGCCCGTCGGCGATCGCCTGCGCCTGCGTCCACGGGCGAAAGCTGTAGCCCAGCGTGTACATTTCGCTGTCCGAACCGATGCCGGGAGAGCGTAACAAGCCCCA
>CADEEK010000219.1 GCA_902826325.1 uncultured Sphingomonadales bacterium | reverse complement strand
CGATGGCGTGACCCATGGAGAGGCCGGTGAAGGGCGGGGGGTTGAATGACCTTGCAAGTAAAGGAGGAGGCGCCATGACGGACGACAGCATGAATCGTTTCGAGCAGGAGCATCTCAAGCGGTGGTGGGAAAACACGCGCTACTACCTGTTCGCGGATATGGAAAGTCTGCTTGGAACCGCCGTCGTGGCCGAGGATGGATGGTCGCCTCCGCAGACGGACAGCCGCGGTGGCCGGAAAAGGTTTATTGCCAGAGTGAGAGGCCGGCTCTTGCGCTCATTCAAGAGCGGGAGGAAAGACGACTCGCTGCGGGAGCTGGAGAGCGTATTCCAGCAGCAGATCGCGTTCATCGCCAGGCACCCCGACGTTCCCCGGCGACTGTTGTTGTGGTTGGCACGGGATGGCGACCCCAGCCTTCAGCGGCGCATCCGGATGCTCATCGCTAACTACGCCACCCGCCTGGCCCGAATCATCGCCCGCGCCAAACAGCAGGGCCTGGTCAGGGCCGACGTGCAACCAAGTGCCGAGGCAATTTCGCTTGTCAGTGTCATCCAGGGACTGGTGCTCCGGACCCCTACCACGCCGCAGTGGAGGGGGTGGTTCTTGCGGGAGGCGGTCGAGGCCTTCGCCCTATACCGGGCGGGACTGGCTGTCTCTTAGGGGCTGAAGGCAAAAGAAATTCATGGAGCAATGACTATGCGAGGACTCATGCAACAGCGCGGATTTCTCATCCGGGCAATCTCCCTGATCGCGGTCGGGTTCGGTCTGCTGACCATCAAGGAAGGCGGCGCGATCCTGTTCGGTGGCGAAGCGGCGCAAGCCTCTGCCGGGAACTACGTGCCGTTCGTGCTCTGGTTCAACTTTCTGGCCGGCTTCGCCTACGTCATCGCTGGCGCTGGACTGTGGCTGCGGCATCGTTGGGCGGTGTGGCTGGCCGTCGTCATCGCTGCAGCGACTGCGTTTGCCTTTGCGGCATTCGGCGCGCACGTCTATACCGGCGGGGCCTATGAAATGCGCACGGTCATCGCGATGAGCTTCCGAACGCTGGTGTGGGGGGTGATCGCAGCCATTGCCTGGCGCGGTCTGTCGCGCGGAAAGCCCGCCATAAGGGCGAAAGATATGAAATGAACCTGAAGAAGCGTCTCGCTACCGTGCTGTGGCTCGGTTTGACATTGGTCGCCAGCGCCATGGCCGCGCCGCCTTCCCCGGCGCAAGGCCATGTCGGCGGTGGCATCACGAGCCTCGTCACGGGGGTGGCACAGGAGGATGGGGACGTATCCGCGGCTCAGGCGATCCGCGACGCGGAATCGGAATGCGGGTCGGCTGGTGCGGCTCACTGGGCGCTGTATCAACGTCTTAGAGATCGGAGTGCGCCTGCATCGCCGCCCAGGCCGGATTTCTCCGGCGACTGGCGCCTCAACACCAAGGCCAGTGACGACCCACGGGGAAAGGCCAAGGAGGCCGCGCAGGCGTCAATACTGGCCAGGGGCGGAGCGCACGGGATGGGCGGCGGCCCCGGCATCATGGAAGCGGCCAACCGCGGCGCCTTCGAGGCCGGTGCGCGCTCCATCGGACTCAATGTCACCCTGCCGCACGAACAGGAGCCCAATCCCTTCATCAGCCCCGAGCTTGCATTCCGGTTCCGCTATTTCGCCCTGCGCAAAATGCACTTCCTGCTGCGTGCGCGGGCGCTGGTCGCCTTCCCGGGCGGATACGGCACGCTCGACGAGCTGTTCGAGGTGTTAACTCTGGTGCAGACCGGCAAGATGGCACGAGTTCCCATCGTGCTTGTCGGCAGAGAATTCTGGCGTCGCACAGTCGACTTCGACTATCTCGTGGATGAGGGCTTCATCAGCGCGCAGGACGTGGGGCTATTCACGCGCGTGGATGCCGCGGAAGAAATCGTGGCCGTCCTGGAAGCCTTCTATGGCGGCAAGCCGCCGAGCCCCGAGGTTGTGCAGGGGTGACCATGCGCGCGCGCCGTCTTCCCTCCACTAACCCGTTTGTCCGGCATGGCCTGGGACGAACCGCACTGGTGCTGGCGATGAATGCTCTCCTTCCCTCGCCGGCCCTGGCGCAAGCCGCCAATGAAGGCGTTGCCGGTGCCGGGGGTTGCGCTGCGGAAGAAACACTCAGATTCCGCGGCGGCACGGCAAGGCTGGAAAACGACCTGTTTACCGGCACCGACCAAAACTACACGAATGGCGTGGCGTTCACCCTGATTTCGCACGACATCCCGGGTAGGCTGCGGCCCGAGTGCTTCCCGGCGCCGATCCGGCTGCACGCGCAACTCATCCAATTCATGAACCCCGGATTCTGGGCCGATGCGGATAATTCCGCAGATACGCAGAACGTGGTGGTCAGATTCGGCCAGTCCATGTACACGCCGGAGGATTACACCAGAACAGACTTGATCCCCAACGATCGGCCCTACGCGGGATTGCTCTACATGGGATTGGCGTGGAACCGGCGAAAACACGAACCCGAGTCGAATCGTGAAATGCTTGACACGCGCGAGATCACTCTCGGCGTGATTGGCCCCTGGTCGCTGGCCGAGCAGTCTCAAGACCTGGTGCACCGGGTGCGCGGCATTGAGCGCTTTCGCGGCTGGAACAACCAGTTGCGCAACGAGCCGGCGTTTCAGATGGCCATGGAACGCAAGTTCAAGCCGTACACGGAAGGGGCCGTCCGTCTTGGATGGGGCAGCGACGTGATCGGCAGCTATGCCCTGCGGGTTGGAAACATCGAAACCGCCGCCAGCACGGGGATGGAGTTGCGCGCAGGCTGGAACATACCGAACGACTTCGGCAGCTATCCGATCCGCCCTGGCGCAGAAAACCGCCCGCCCTCGAGCGTTGCCGATCTGCGCACGACAACGCCGCAATCGGCCCGGGCGCCCAAACCTGGGGCACATGTTTTCATGAACCTGGAGGCCAAAGCCGTCGCCTGGGATTTCTCGCTCGACGGAAACATGTTCCGGCATAGCCATCATGTCAGCCGGCGGCCTTGGGTCGCTCAAGCAGCTCTCGGCATCAGCAGCCAATGGATCGTTGCTGGACGTGGCGTGCGGCTCGCCGTGATGCGCGTTTGGAGAACCCGCGAGTTCGACCAGCAGACGGGCCATCACGCATTCGGATCGATCACGCTGAGTCTGGAATTTTGAAGACACCTGCAACCATTCGTTAGACCCAAAGCATTCTTCACAACATCAATGGAGAAATTTATGAGCCAGCCCTTGAAACCCAGATCGTTCTTCACCGTCTCGCTGTCCGTGCTCTTGGCAACCTTCGCCACG
>CADEEK010000218.1 GCA_902826325.1 uncultured Sphingomonadales bacterium | reverse complement strand
ATCGGCCGGGCACTATCACCGTCGAGACAACGGCGGTGGCCGGGAGCAGCGACGTCGCCATCAGGGTATGCGGGTCGGCGGCGAAATTTCCGACCACCGGTCTCGCGGCGCTAATCACAGCCGCATAAGCGGCGATGGACAGGATAAAGCGCCGGAGGAAACGGCGCGAGGCGAGCGAGAACTCCATGGCAAGCGTCCTTTCTAAGGAGACAAGTTCGCTTTACGTCTATGACGCTTTACATGTCAAGTTTGCTTTCCTTCGAGCTGTCTGACCATCTCGCGCGCCAGCACGCTCAGCGTATCGTCGCGCGCACCCATGATGACGATGCGATCGCCCGCGCGTGCCTGTGCCACCAGATGCGCGGCGGCGGCGGCGCGGTCGGGGAGGTGGCGCGCGTTGCGGCCTGCGCCGGCGATGTCCGCGACGATGTCGGCGCTGGTGACTTCGCGCGCGACGGTGCCCCCCTGATAGACCGGATCGGGCAGGATCAGCAGGTCGTCCGCGCCGAGGCGACCCGCGAACATCTCGACCAGTTCGCGGCGCATCACCTTGAGCGGGCCGAACCCATGCGGCTGAAACAGCGCGAGGACGCGACCCGGAAAGGCGTGCAGCGTATCGAGCGTCGCGCCGATCTTGTCGGGATTGTGCCCGAAATCGTCGATCACCGCGATGCCGCCCGCCTCACCGACAAATTCGAAGCGGCGGCGCAGGCCGGTGAACCCCTGGATCGCATCGCACACCGCATCGCGATCGAGGCCCGCCGCGATCGCCGCGCCGATCGCGGCGAGGGCATTGGCGACATTATGCGTGCCGGGCACCGACAGGCGCAGGCGGCGCGTCGTCCCGTCCATCACCAGATCGAACCCGATCGCGAACGGCTCCGGCGCCAGCTTGCGCGCCGACAGATCGGCATCGCCCTCCACCGCAAAGGTCATCGTCCGGTCGCGGTCGAGCGCCATCGCCAGCGCGGCGCTTTCGTCATCGCCGATATTGACCAATGTCATGCGCGCCTTGGCCGCGAAATCGCCGAACAGGGTGCGCAGTTCTTCCAGACTCTTGTGGTCGAGGCTGACATTGTTGAGCACGGCGATCTGCGGCGCATAAAGCGCGATCGAGCCGTCGCTTTCGTCCACCTCGCTGATATAGGCGTCGCCTGTACCGACCAGCGCGCTGGCGAAGGGGGCGTCGTCGCGGACGAAATTCTTCATCACCGCGCCGTTCATCACCGTCGGATCGCGATCAAGGCAGTGGAAGATCCACGCGATCATCCCGGTGACGGTCGATTTCCCGCTGGTCCCGGCCACGCCGATCGCGAGCGGCGCGGCGTTGAACAGCGCGGCGTTCAGCTCTGCCCGGGTCATGCGCGCACAGCCCAGCGTTGCCGCCTGCACCATGTCCGGCACGCTGTCCTCGACCGCGGCGGAGGCGATCACGACCTGATCGGGCGAGACGATGCCGCTGCCGTCCTGGGCGAACAGGTCGATGCCCAGCGCGCGCAGGGCGTCGAACTTGGCGGGCAAACGCCCTGAATCGAGGCTGCGGTCGGACCCGGCGACCGTTGCGCCCTGGCCCGCCAGGATCATCGCCAGCGGCATCATGCCGCTGCCCCCGATTCCCACGAAAAAATGGGATTTGCCGTGTTGCATCATGGCGGGCTATCGCTGGTTCTTGCGGGCGGGGCAAGGGATCGCCTGTGCCGGTTTCCGTCATCTTGAAACAAGTTCAGGATGACCGGCGAGGTTGATGGGGTTGGTTGATATGCGGATCGGCGTGGTGGCACCGGCACGGACGATAAGCCGGGAAGCGGCGGCGCGGATGCAGGCGTTCATGGCGCTCAACTGGCCCGCGCATGACATCGTGTTTCACCCGCAATGTTTCATGATCGAAGGGCATTTTGCCGGACCCGACGATGTGCGCGCCGCCGCCTTTCTGGAATTCGCCAATGATGCGGCGTTCGACGCGATCTGGTTCGCGCGCGGCGGCTATGGCTCCAACCGCATCATCGATGCGATCATGCCGCAAATCGGCGCGGCGGCGCGACACAAGACCTATATCGGCTATTCCGACATGGGGTTCCTGCTCGGCGCGCTCTATGCCCGCGGCATCGGGCGGCAGGCGCATGGGTCGATGGCGAGCGCGATCGGGCGCGACGACAAGGGGGTGGACGCGGGCTGGGTGCTCGGCTGGCTGATCGACGGCAGGCGCGACGGGCTGGAACCGACGCTGGACGGGCGGCCCGCCGCCGCGTTCAACCTGTCGATCCTGACGACGATGATCGGCACGCCCTGGCTGCCCGACCTGACCGACCATGTTTTGCATGTCGAGGAGGTGAGCGAGCCGCTCTACCGGATCGACCGGATGTTGTTCCAGATGGCGCACGCGACGCAGCTCAAGGGCATTGCCGGGGTGCGGCTGGGCGCCGTTACCGACATCGTCGAAAACGACGTGCCGTTCGGCGAGAATATCGAACAGATCATCATCCGCTGGTGCCGCGAAATGGATGTGCCCTATCTTGGCCGCTCCGGGATCGGCCATATCGCGCAGAACCGCGTCGTGCCGTTCGGGGTGGTGTGATCCGTCCGGACGGTTATCGGCCGATCCGTCCCACCCGGACCAGCACGCCGTCAGGATCGCCGACCGCGAACTCGTACATCCCCCATGGCTTCAGATGCGGCGCGCCCTTCTCGACGATGATGTCCCGGACGCGATCGGCGACCGCATCGACATCGTCGGCATAGAAATAGATGCCGTGCGCGTTGCGCTCGGGAATGACCCAGCCATGTTCGGCGGGGCGCAGCGCCACCTGCCAGCCCCTGCCGTCGGTCATGATGCGAAATGTGGGATCGCTGCTGACTACGCGCAGGCCCAGGCGTTCGTAGAATGCCTGGGTGGCGGCAATGTCGTTGCAGGGCAGGACCGGCATCGCTTGATGCATATTGGACATGGCGCCTATATCTTCCCTTCGCGGGCATACGCCTCGCTGCGACTGCCTTAGCACAAAGCGGGGACGACGGGAGGCGGAATTGAAGCTCACGAGCGTGATCCGTGACTATGATCCGGAATGGCCGAACATGTTTGCTCACGAGGCTGACGGATTGCGGCCCGTTTTCGGACCTGCCCTGATCGCCCTCCATCATGTCGGCAGCACTGCGGTTCCGGGCCTTGTCGCGAAGCCGGAAATCGACATCCTGGCCGTCGTCGCGTCATCCGACGGCCTTGGCCGATGGACTTTTCTGCTCGCCGAGCGCGGTTATCGTCGCGGTCGCGATCTTTCGGTCGGCAATCATTTCTTCCGGCGGAATGTCGATGGCGTGCGGACGCACAAGCTGCATGTCTGTGTCGAGGGTCATGCCGCGATCCGGGA
>CADEEK010000217.1 GCA_902826325.1 uncultured Sphingomonadales bacterium | reverse complement strand
CAGCCTCGACCGCGAACCGCGCCTGCGCCGCGTGCGGCAGGAAGAAGCGGGGTAAGGGCGGTTTCGCGCTGCTGATGCGGTGTGGACCGGCGCCGTAACCCAACAAACCGCAATTCACCACCGAACGCGGAAGCTAACCGAAGCCGCAAAAGCCAGCGAAACTCAGTCCAGCGGCGGCACCCGTGCGGCGCAATCGGCCAGCGCCGCGACGCTCGCCGCGTCCTGTGTGCGCAGCTTTGGCTCGACGATCGCCGATTGCGCGGCGACATCGGCCTCGACCTCCTTGGGCCGCTTGGCCGCCGCGCGACCGGCATCGGCATTGGCCATGCCCCAGAACACGACATGGTCGAATAATTGCGATTCCTGTGGCGTGCCCTTGCCGATCTTCAGCGCGGCGGCGGTCAGCGCCGCACAGCGCAGCGTTTCGGAATAGGGCGGCAATTTCGCCTGCGCCGCCATCGCGGCAGGCGATGCGAGCAGCGCCAGCGCGCTTGCGGCGGCAATGAAGGGACGTTCAGGCAGCTTCTTTCTCCTCGGCCAGCGCCGCCTTGACCGCTGCGATCGCGGCGGCGGCATTCGCGCCGTCCGGTCCGCCCCCCTGCGCCATGTCCGGTCGCCCGCCGCCGCCCTGTCCGCCCAGCGCGGCAACGCCCCGCTTGACGAGTTCGACGGCATTCAGGCGCCCGGTCAGGTCGTCGGTGACGCCAACCGCGATCGCGGCACGCCCTTCATTTACCGCGACAAAAGCTACCACAGCTGAACCGATCCGCCCCTTGGCCTCATCCACCGCGCCGCGCAGCGCCTTGGGGTCCAGCCCGTCGAGGATCTGGCCGACGAAATTGACCCCGCCAACCTGTTCGGGACCGGCAGGCGCCGCCGCCCCGCCCCCGCCCAGCGCCAGCGCCTTTTTGGCGTCGGCCAGTTCCTTTTCCAGCTTGCGCCGTTCTTCGACCAGCGCCGCGACCCGGCCCGCCACATCGTCGGGAGAGGTCTTGAGCGTGGCGGCGACCTCGCGCAGCCGCTCGTCGCGTTCGGCCAGCCACAGCCGTGCGGCTTCGCCGGTCAGCGCCTCGATCCGGCGCACGCCGCTCGACACCGCGCTTTCGCTGACGATCTTGAACAGCGCGATGTCGCCGGTCGCGCGGACATGCGTGCCGCCGCACAGTTCGACCGAATAATATTTGTCGGTCAGGCGGCCCATCGACAGCACGCGCACCTCGTCGCCGTACTTCTCGCCGAACAGCGCCAGCGCGCCCGCCGCGACTGCATCGTCCGGGGTCATCAACCGCGTGCTGACGGTTTCATTGGCGCGGATTTCGGCGTTCACATCAGCCTCGATCGCCGCAATTTCCTGCGCCGACAGCGCCGAGGGATGCGAGAAATCGAACCGGAACCGGTCGGCCGCGACCAGGCTGCCTTTTTGCGTCACATGGCCACCCAGCCGGTTGCGCAGCGCCGCGTGCAGCAGGTGTGTCGCCGAATGATTGGCGCGGATCGCATCGCGCCGCGCGACATCGACCGCAAGCTTCACCGTATCGCCCACCGCGATCGCGCCGCTGTCGATCATCGCATGATGCGCGTGCAGGCGGCCGAGCGGCTTGCTCGTATCGCTGACACTCGCCCGCAGCGCATCGCCGCCGATGGTACCGGCATCGCCCATCTGGCCGCCGCTCTCGCCGTAAAAGGGCGTCTGGTTGGTCAGCACCGTCACTTCGTCACCGGCCCCGGCACGATCGACACGCGCGCCATCCTTGACCAGCGCGACCACCTGCCCCTCGCCCTCGGTCGCATTGTAGCCGATGAATTCGGTGCCCCCCAGTTCCTCGGCAATGTCGAACCAGACCTCGTCGCTCGCCTTTGCGCCGCTGCCCTTCCACGCCGCGCGCGCCGCGGCCTTTTGCTGGGCCATCGCCGCGTCGAACCCGGCGCGATCGACGCTCATCCCCTGGGGGCGCAGCGCGTCTTCGGTCAGGTCATAGGGAAAACCATAGGTGTCATAGAGCTTGAACGCCGTCTCACCCGACAGCGTATCGCCCTCGCCCATCGTCGCCGTCGCCTCGTCGAGCAGCTTGAGGCCATTGGCGAGCGTCTGGCGGAACCGGGTTTCCTCCTGCAACAGCGTCGCTTCGATCAGCGGCTGGGCGCGGACGAGTTCGGGATAGGCGGCGCCCATTTCTGAAACCAGCGCGGGCACCATCCGGTGCATCAACGGCTCCTTCGCGCCAAGGATATGGGCGTGGCGCATCGCACGGCGCATGATCCGGCGCAGCACATAGCCGCGCCCTTCATTGGCGGGCAGCACCCCGTCGGCGACCAGAAAGCCGGAGGTGCGGATATGGTCGGCGATCACGCGATGGCTCGCCTGATTGTCGTCGGTGGTCGCCGATCCGGTCAGCGCGCCGCTTTCGTGGATCAGCGCCCGGAACGTGTCGGTGTCGTAATTGTCGTGCACGCCCTGGAGCACCGCCGCGATCCGCTCCAGCCCCATGCCGGTGTCGATGCTGGGCCGGGGCAGATCGCCGACGATCGCATCGGCCTCCTGCACATGCTGCATGAAGACGAGGTTCCAGATCTCGACGAACCGGTCGCCATCCTCCTCCGCGCTGCCCGGCGGGCCGCCCCAGATATGGTCGCCATGGTCGTAGAAGACTTCCGAACACGGCCCGCACGGCCCGTCCGATCCCATCGCCCAGAAATTATCCTTGGTCGCGATGCGGATGATGCGTTCTTCGGGCAGGCCCGCGATCTTGCGCCACAGGTCGAACGCCTGATCGTCGGTATGATAGACGGTGGCGGTCAGCTTTTCCGCCGGAATGCCCCACACTTTCGTCAGCAGCGTCCAGGCATGGGTGATCGCTTCTTCCTTGAAATAGTCGCCAAAGCTGAAATTGCCGAGCATTTCGAAGAAGGTATGATGCCGCGCGGTATAGCCGACATTGTCGAGATCATTGTGCTTGCCGCCCGCGCGCACGCATTTCTGGCTGCTCGCCGCGGTCGAATAGGGGCGCGTTTCCAGGCCGGTGAACACGTTCTTGAACGGCACCATGCCCGCATTGACGAACATCAGCGTCGGATCGTTGTGCGGCACCAGCGGCGCGGACGGCACCCGGGCATGGCCCGCGCCCTCGAAATAGTCGAGGAAGCTGCGGCGAATATCGTTGGTCGAGGTCATTTCCGCGACTTAGGGGCGCGCGGCGCTTCGCTCAAGCAAAACACTTCGATCAGCGTGATCGCCAGCCATGCGTCGCCTTATATTCCGGCTCTCCGGCGGAAACGACGGTCGCCAGCACCAGGTCGCCGACGACATTGAGCACGGTGCGGCACATGTCGAGGAAACGATCGACGCCCAGGATCAGTCCGATGCCCTCGG
>CADEEK010000216.1 GCA_902826325.1 uncultured Sphingomonadales bacterium | reverse complement strand
TTACCCCGCTTCTTCCTGCCGCACGCGGCGCAGGCGCGGTTCGCGGTCGAGGCTGGCGGCTTCCTTGATCGCCCGGCGCATTTCGTCGCGCTTTTCGTGCACCGACGCGATCACCGGCCCGACCGCGACGCCCAGATCGACCAGCACCGCTTCGGACAGTTGCAGCGAGCTTTCCAGCGTTTCGGGCACCGCGTCGGTCGCCCCCGCCTTGTAAAGTTCCGCGGCGTGGCCCGCATCGCGGGCGCGGGCGATGATCGGGATGTGCGGCACCCAGGATCGCACGCGGCGCGTCAGCCGCACGGTCAGCACCGGATCGTCCATCGTCAGGATCAGCGCGGCGGCATGGCCGAGATTGAGCCGGTCGACCAGTTCGCTGCGCGAGACATCGCCGAACATCACCGAATAACCATCGCGCCGCGCCATCGCCACGCCGTCGATGTCCGCATCGACCGCGAGGTACGGCTTGCCATGCGCCTGCAGCATTTCGGCGACCGTGCGGCCGACCCGGCCGAACCCCATGATGACGGTGCCGCCGACCTGCACTTCGGTCGGCACCGTGACCGAATCCTGGTCACGCTCCTCGATCTTGCGCGCGACGAAACGGCCCGCCTGCGCCAACAACGGCGTGATCGTCAGGCCGATCGCGGTGACGGTGGTCCAGAAGGCGGCGGTCGACGGCAGGATGACCCCCGCCGCCGCCGCGACGCCCAGCACGATCAGCGTCGTTTCGGACGGGCTGGCCATCAGGATGCCGGTTTCGGTCGCGGTGCCGGTGCGCGCGCCGGACAGTTTGAGCAGCGCGACGGTGACGGCGACCTTGATCGCCATCACGCACAAAATCGCACCGAGCAGCATCGCCCATTCCTGCATCACCATGCGCAGGTCGAGCTGCATCCCGACCGTGATCAGGAACACGCCGAGCGCCAGCCCCTTGAACGGGGCGGTCATCACCTCGACCTCGCTGTGATATTCGGTTTCCGCGATCAGCAGACCGGCGAGCAGCGCGCCGACGATCGGCGACAGGCCGACGACGGTGGTGGCCATGCTGGCGACGATGACGACCAGCAGGCTGGCGGCCAGGAACAGTTCGGGCGATTTGGTCCGCGCCGCCTGGGCGAACAGGCGCGGCAGGATGAACCGCCCGCCGACGAACAGCAGCGCGACGACGATCGCGCCCTTGCCCAGCGTCGTCGCCAGTCCGGTCCATCCCGCATCCGCCGCCGCCGCCGGGGCGAGCGCGCCGAGCATGAAGACGATCGGGACCAGCGCCAGATCCTCGAACAACAGCATGGCAAAGGCCGAGCGGCCGACCGCGCTGGTCGTCCCGGCGATCGGCAGCACCAGCGCGGTCGAGGACAGGGCCAGCGCCAGTCCGAGGCCCAGCGCCCCGGTCCAGGGCTGGCCGATCAGGAACAGCACCGCGCCGATCAGCAATCCCGCGCCGATCAGCTCGGCGGCGCCGACGCCGAACACCAGGCCGCGCAGCGACCATAATCGCTTGAACGACAGTTCAAGGCCGATGGTGAACAGCAGCAGGATGATGCCGAATTCGGCGAAGGGCTCGATCGATTCCGGATCGGTGATGGTGACGTAATAGAGCCAGGGGATGCGATCGACGAGCTGACCGAGCCCCGCCGGGCCGACCAGCGCGCCGACCAGGATGAAGCCGATCACCGGGCTGATCCGGAACCGGGCAAAGGCGGGGATGACCAGCCCGGCGGCGCCCAGGATCACCAGCGCATCGCTGAAGCCGCTATTGGTCAGGTCGAGAGCCATGTCCTACCTTAAGCGTGGGCGAAACGACTTGTCATCGCCAATCGCGCCGCACCGCACGAAAAAGGGCCGCCAGCGGTGCTGACGGCCCCGATTTCGGTCCGGAACCCGGCGATTTACTGCCAGCTTGCCATTTCCGCTTCGAGATTTTCGCGGATCGCCTCGAAAAACTGTTCGGTGGTCATCCACGGCTGGTCCGGACCGATCAGCAGCGCCAGGTCCTTGGTCATCTTGCCGCTTTCGACCGTCTCGACGCACACCCGTTCCAGCGTTTCGGCAAAGCGGACGACATCGGGCGTGTCGTCGAACTTGCCGCGGAACTTCAGGCCGCCGGTCCAGGCAAAGATCGACGCGATCGGGTTGGTCGATGTCGCCTTGCCCTGCTGGTGCTGGCGGTAATGGCGTGTGACGGTCCCGTGCGCGGCCTCCGCCTCGATCGTCTTGCCATCCGGCGACATCAAAACCGACGTCATCAGCCCGAGCGAGCCAAAGCCCTGCGCGACCTGGTCCGACTGGACGTCGCCGTCGTAGTTCTTGCACGCCCACACGAATTCACCGCTCCATTTGAGCGCGGAGGCGACCATGTCGTCGATCAGGCGGTGTTCGTAAACGATGCCCGCTTCCTTGAACTTGTCCTTGAATTCGGCTTCGAACACCTCCTCGAACAGGTCCTTGAACCGGCCGTCATAGGCCTTGAGGATCGTGTTCTTGGTGGACAGATAGACCGGCCATTTGAGGCTGAGGCCATAGTTCATCGACGCGCGGGCGAAATCGCGGATCGAATCGTCGAGATTGTACATCGCCATCGCGACGCCGCCGCCGGGGAAGTCGAACACTTCGCGGTCGATCTTCTCGCCATTCTCGCCTTCCCAGACCAGCCGCAGCTTGCCCGCCGAGGGCACGACGAAATCGGTCGCGCGATACTGGTCGCCAAAGGCGTGGCGCCCGACGACGATCGGCTTGGTCCAGCCGGGGATCAGGCGCGGGACGTTGGAAATGACGATCGGTTCGCGAAACACCACGCCGCCCAGGATGTTGCGGATGGTGCCGTTGGGCGAACGCCACATTTCCTTGAGGCCAAACTCCTCGACGCGCGCTTCGTCCGGGGTGATCGTCGCGCATTTGACGCCGACGCCATATTCCTTGATCGCATTGGCTGAATCGATCGTGATCTGATCGTTGGTCTCGTCGCGCTTTTCGATGCCGAGGTCGTAATATTTGAGGTCGATGTCGAGATAGGGTTTGATCAGGCGCTCGCGGATCCATTCCCAGATGATCCGCGTCATTTCGTCGCCGTCGATCTCGACGACCGGCGTTTTTACCTTGATCTTTGCCATGCCTGCTTTCCTGCTAATTCGGGAGGTTGGGCGTGCGTCTAGGGGTAAGGTGCGCGGGGATCAAGCCGGTGGGGGCGATGGCCATGCGGGCGCAGGCGGGAACGGCACACCGCGCATTGGCACCGGCCCATGTGTATTATTAATACAATACACTAGCGTGCGGGCGCCGCTGCGGTTAAAGCCTGCCGATGCCTTCGCTCGAAAAGCCGCCGGTCGGCACCAACACCGTCAAATGGCGCTGGCCCTCGATTCATCCCGAGGGGCGCAAATATGTCCTGATTTCCGGGGCGATC
>CADEEK010000215.1 GCA_902826325.1 uncultured Sphingomonadales bacterium | reverse complement strand
CGGCACTTTCGGGGCCGCGATTCTGGACGAACAGCTCGAAATCGAGCGTCACCCGGCCATTGGCGATCGTCGCGTGCAACGGCCGCAATTCGGTGACGAGCGACCCCGGCGGCGGGGGTGGCGGGGGCGAGGCGGGACGGGACGCGGTCGCGCGCGGCGGCGCGGAAACCGGCGCAGACGGCGCCGGATCGCGTTGCAGCGGCGGCGGACCCGGGGTTGGCGGCGACACCGGTAGAGGCGCCGCCAACGCCGGCTCCGCCGCCGCTTCCGCCGCCGTCCGACGCCGCCGTCCGATCAGCCAGCCGCACAGCCCGCCTAGCACCAGCAGCAGGAAGCCCCCACCCAGCGCGGCCCAGACCCACGCCGGGACATCGACGACCGGGTCGGGCGTAGAGGCCGCCGATGGCGTGGCATCGGCGATCGGCGGCGGCAAGGCGGCGGGTGTCACCGGTCTGGCCGCCGTCGCGGATGGCGATGGCGCGGGTTCGGGCGGCGCGGACGTTGGCGGCAGGGGCACAGCGCGCGGCGTCGCCGTCGCGGCGGGGCGGGGCGATGCGCGCGGCGTCGGCGAAGCGGAAGGCGCGGGGGTCGCGACGGGCGACGGGGTTGCTGTCGCAAGCGGGGTCGACGTCGGCGCGGGCGCAGGGGTCGGACGGCTGGGCGACAGGCTGAAGTCGCCGACCGGCGGGGTGATGATGACGGGCCGCTGGCTGTTCTGTCCCAGCGCGGGCGCGGCGACGAGGCAAAGCGGGATCAGCGCGACGGTCGCGCGAAGGGTCAACACAGGCACGGATCGCCCGTTAGCATGTCGCGCGCCACCCTGCGCGCCAAAAAAGTCGGAGCGCTGGCGCGATGCGGCGACCCGGCGGCTGGCGGACGCGAACCGCCCCGCCGCAAGGGCGACGGGGCGGGCAACGGCCGTCGGTGGCGCGTCGATCAGACCTTGGCCGCGACGCTGCGCAAGCGCGCCTCGATATCGCCATACATGGCGACGTCCTCGCCAAGTTCGATCGGCATCAGTGCCTCGCCGCCATTGACGCGGCCGATGGCAAAGGCGGCGGCGGTGCGCCCCTCGCTGCCATCGGGCAGGCGATAGCGGGCGTCGGCCAGCAGGATCGGCGTAAAGCCGTCATGCCCATCGGCATGGACCAAAGCGAGCTCGTCGCGCGGCAGCGTCACGGCGGCGTCGAGCCGCGTGCCGTCGCCAGGCGCAATGCGTTCGGCATCCACCACCCCATCGGCGGGTGGCCGGATCAACAGCCGTTCGATCTCGCTTTGCTGGCCCGGGCGCTCGCTCAGCATGAACGCGCCGATCCGGACATCCTGCGCATCGGCACCACCGGCATTGGCGACGGTCAGTTCGAACTCGACCACCGCTTCGTCGCGATTGATCCCGGCGCGCATCGGCCGCATCGCGAGTTCGAGCTGCGGGCGATCGCCGCTGGGCGCCGCACCGCCGAGCACGGCATCGAGATCCTCGGCATCCGGCCTGGTCAGCACCGGATGGTCGAGCGCGGGATGGGGATCGGCGGGTTTCGCCGCCAGCGGCTCGACCTCGGCACGGCGCGCCATGAACATCGGCGCCGCGGCAACAGGGTCGCGCTCCGGTTCGCGCGTCGCCACGACCGGCTTGTCGGCGATCACGGCGGCATCGCGCGCTTCTGGGACCGGTTCGGCGATCACGGGATCGGCCTCCACCGTGTTGCGACGGCGGCGCAGCAGCGCGAATGCCGCGATCGCCGCAGCGGCAAGGCCGAGCCCGGCGAGCAGCAACCACAGGCGCGCGTCCGGCGCGGCGGGTTGCGACACCGGCGCGGTGTCGACCACCGGCACATCGGCGGAAGCGGCAGGCGGTGCGCTGGGCGGTGCGATTTCGATCGGCGGGGTTGCCGCGGGTGCCGCCGCTTCCGGCACCGCAGCGGGAGCCGATGCAGCGGGCGCAGCAGTGGCGGGCGCCGGTGCCGTTCGCGCGGTGGTTTCGCGCGCTTGCGCCCGCGCCGCCGCGGCACGTTCGCGCGCTTCCGCCTCGGCGGCTTCGGCCACGCCGGGTGCGATCACTGTCCGCGATTGCGCCGGATCGGTCGGGGTGGCGGGCGCCGGACGGGTGGCGATCGGCGGCGCGACCGGCACCGGTGCGCTTTGCGTCGGCACCGTGACGAGCGGGGGCGACACGGTATCCTGTGCCGCCGCAATGGAAGGAAGGGCCACTGCCGCAAGCAGCAGAGCAGTCGCCCGACGATGCGCGATCCGCGCGATAAAGGGGCTTTGGGTCATAACGGGGGTTCAATGAACGGCGGCGATGAATCGTCGCGTTGAAACCGGCAAATTGCGGTGAATCGTTGACTGGCGTCGCCCAGTTGAATGAAATTCTGGATTTAGCGACTATTTGTCCGATACTTGGCGCATTCCGCCCTTTGTCAAAAAGGTCCGATGAACAACTGTTCATCTACAAATCCCAGACATTTTTACTGAAGCTTGATTTGCGGCTCCCGTGAATGGCCGGATGCATCCGCATGCACTCGCCCCGGCGCGCGGGCCGCTGCCCGAATTGACAAATCCAACATGCCGCCTATATCCCGCTTTCTCCACATCGCCGGAAAATGATGCGCCGTCGCGCAGCGCATCGGTCGAATTGGCGGTGTGGGATCATAAGACGCCGAAAGCTGCCGAAGCCCGTGATGGGCATCGCGCGGCTTTTTTGCGTCTTTTCGCACGTCCCGGCCCCGGACAGGGGCACGCAAATTGACGGCTGACGAGGCAAATAGCTACATGGCGACCAAGGCAATCGACGGCGGCACCGCAAAGCGCCGCATTCGCAAGGTGTTCGGCGACATCCACGAAGTGGTGCAGATGCCGAACCTGATCGAGGTTCAGCGCGAATCCTACGAACAGTTTCTGCGCTCCGATCCTTCGATCGGCTATGTCTCGGGCCTGGAAAAGACGCTGCGCAGCGTGTTTCCGATCCGCGATTTCGCCGGCACCGCCGAGCTGGATTTCGTCACCTACGAACTGGAAGACCCCAAGTTCGACGTCGAGGAATGCCGTCAGCGCGGCATCACCTATGCCGCGCCGATGCGCGTCACGCTGCGGCTGATCGTGTTCGAGGTCGATCCCGATACCGAAGCGCGCAGCGTCCTCGATATCAAGGAGCAGGACGTCTATATGGGCGACATGCCCCTGATGACGGGCAACGGCACCTTCTTCATCAACGGCACCGAGCGCGTCATCGTGTCGCAGATGCACCGTTCGCCGGGTGTGCTGTTCGACCATGACCGCGGCAAGACGCACGCCAGCGGCAAATATCTGTTCGCCGCGCGCGTGATCCCGTACCGCGGCTCGTGGCTCGATTTCGAGTTCGACGCCAAGGACATCGTCAACGTCCGCATCGACCGCAAGCGCAAGC
>CADEEK010000214.1 GCA_902826325.1 uncultured Sphingomonadales bacterium | reverse complement strand
TCCCGCCTCTTCCAGCACCGCCAGATGGCGCATCACGGTCGGCAGGCGCAGACCGGTCGGCCCCGCGAGTTCCGTCACCCTGGCCGGCGTTTCGGCGAGGCGGCTGAGAATCGACCGGCGGGTCGGTTCCGCGAGTGCGTGGAACAACCGCGAAAGATCGGGATCATGCTTAGCCATTTGACTAACTATTCCGACGCGGACTGGAGAAGCAAGCAAAAACTTCGTCGATCGGCTAAGTTTCTGCCGGCCCGCTGGCGCCGCAAGTAAAAAGGGCGGAGCCATCGGCCCCGCCCTTCTTCAACCGGAAAATCGCGCGCGATGCTATTTCGGCGACAGCACCATCAGCATCTGGCGCCCCTCCATCCGGGGATAGCTTTCGACCTTGGCGTCCTCGGCACAATCTTCCTGCACGCGCTGCAACAGCGCCATGCCCAATTGCCCGTGCGACAGCTCGCGACCGCGAAAGCGCAGGGTGATCTTCACCTTGTCGCCCTCGCCGATGAACTTGTGGACCGCCTTCATCTTCGTATCATAGTCATGATCGTCGATGTTGGGACGCATCTTGATCTCCTTGATCTCCTGCGTCTTCTGGGTCTTGCGGGCCTGATTGGCCTTTTTCTGCGCCTCGTATTTGAACTTGCCGACGTCGAGATATTTGGCGACGGGCGGGTCCGCGTTCGGCGACACCTCGACCAGATCGAGGCCCAGTTCCTGCGCCTGTTCCATCGCTTCCCGCGTGAACATCACGCCAAGATTTTCGCCCTCATGGTCGATCACGCGAACCTTTGGCGACTGGATGAACTCGTTATAGCGCGGGCCGGTGGGCACCGGGGGCGCGAAACCGCGCCGGGACATGGGAGGACGGATAGATGCTTCTCCTGTAACTGTTTCAAATCACTTCGGTGCCAGCCCGCGCCTCCGCCCGGTCGACCCGGGAACAGCTGTCCGTCGGGTGGCCGGATGGAGGCGCGGGCTGGCGCCGCGCCTTCAGTCTAACCCAGGAACACGCCACAGGGTAGCCCTGCCGCACGGCGACTGGCGAAAAAGCCACACGCTGTGGCGCGCGGGTTACGATGCCATATCGGGCGCCCGTGCCGCATCCGCAAGCATCGCGATCGCTTCGTCGAGCGAAACGACCTTCTGCCCCTCGACGCCCAGCGTGCGGATCGCGACGGTCCCCTCGTCCGCCTCCCGCTTGCCGACCACCAGCAGATGCGGAACCTTCGCCAGCGAATGTTCGCGCACCTTGTAGTTGATCTTTTCGTTGCGCAGGTCGCTGTCGACGCGGATGCCCGCCGCGCGCAGCTTTTCCACCACGTCCCCGGCATAGCTGTCTGCATCCGACACGATCGTCGCGACCACCGCCTGCACCGGCGCCAGCCACACCGGCAGACGCCCGGCGAAATGTTCGATCAGGATGCCGATGAACCGCTCATACGACCCGAAAATCGCGCGGTGCAGCATCACCGGGCGATGCCGCTCGCCATCCTCGGCGACATAGGATGCGTCGAGCCGCTCGGGCAGCACCCGGTCCGACTGGATCGTCCCGACCTGCCACGTCCGCCCGATCGCGTCGGTCAGATGCCATTCGAGCTTGGGGGCGTAGAACGCGCCCTCACCCGGCAGTTCTTCCCAGCCATATTCGGGCGTATTCAGCCCCGCAGCCGCCACCGCATCGCGCAATTCCGCCTCGGCCCGGTCCCACATTTCCTCGGTCCCGAACCGCTTTTCGGGGCGCAGCGCCAGCTTGATCGAATAGGTGAAACCGAAATCCTTGTAGATCCGGTCGGCCAGCGCGCAGAACGCCTTCACCTCATCGACGATCTGGTCCTCGCGGCAAAAGATATGGGCGTCGTCCTGCGTGAACTGGCGCACGCGCATCAGGCCGTGCAGCGCGCCATGCGGCTCGTTGCGGTGGCAACAACCATTTTCGTAAAGCCGCAGCGGCAGGTCGCGATAGGATTTGATCCCCTGGCGAAAGATCAGGACGTGCGCCGGACAGTTCATCGGCTTCAACGCCATCCAGTCGGCATCCTGGCTGACGATCGGCCCGTCGTCCGCGACGTTCGGGACCTCGTCGGGGATCACGAACATATTCTCGCGATATTTGCCCCAATGGCCTGACTGTTCCCATTGCCGCGCGTCCATCACCTGCGGCGTCTTGACCTCGCGATAGCCCGCACCGTCGATCGCGCGGCGCATATAGGCTTCCAGCTCGCGCCAGATCACATAGCCCTTGGGGTGCCAGAACACCGATCCGTGCGCCTGCGCCTGCAGATGGAACAGGTCCATCTCCTGCCCCAGCCGCCGGTGGTCGCGCTTGGCCGCTTCCTCCAGCCGGTGCAGATGCGCATCGAGCTGCTTCTTGTTGAGCCAGCCGGTGCCATAGATGCGCGTCAGCTGCGCATTCTTCTGATCGCCGCGCCAGTAAGCGCCGGCCACGCGCATCAGTTTGAACGCCTGCGGATCGAGCTTGCCGGTGCTGGCAAGGTGCGGCCCCCGGCACATGTCGAGCCAGTCGCCGCCCGACCAATAGACGGTCAGTTCCTCGCCCTGCGGCAGTTCGGCGGCCCATTCGGCCTTGAACGTCTCGCCCTCGGCCGACCATTTGTCGATCAGCTGCTGGCGGCTCCACACTTCGCGGCGCAGCGGCTTGTCGGCGCGGATGATCTCGCGCATCTTTTCCTCGATCGCGGGCAGGTCGTCCATCGAGAAGGGCTCGCGCGCGGCCGGGGCCATCACGTCGTAGTAAAAACCGTCATCGGTCGCGGGGCCAAAGGTGATCTGCGTGCCGGGCCACAGCGCCTGCACCGCCTCGGCCAGCACATGCGCGAAATCGTGGCGCGCCAGTTCCAGCGCGTCCGCTTCGTCCTTCGCCGTTACCAGCGCGAGCTGTGCATCGCCCTCGAACGCGCGCCCGATGTCGCGCAATTCGCCATCCACCCGCGCCGCGATCGCCGCCTTGGCCAGCCCCGGACCGATCGCCGCGGCGATGTCCGCAGGGGTGGTCCCCGGCGCAACCTCTCGGACGGAACCGTCGGGCAGCGTGATGCGGAACATTTCGGTCACGGGGATTGGACTTTCTGCTTGGGCCTAAGGAGCGCGGCTTATGCCCGCGCGAGCGCGCTATAGGCAAGTCGGGCGTGACGCGGGATTTGCCGACGGGCATCCGGCCCCGGTTGCGTGGCCGTCAATGAGCGGTCGACAGCGGTTCGACTAGTTCGCGCCTGCCGCCGCCAGTCGGGACAGGATCGTCTCGATAAACGGCGCCTTGCGCTCGATATACTCACCAATTCCCCGCTGATTTTCTGCCTCCAATGCGCGTTTGAGCGCGCCATAGGCCGCTCTGTCCTCCGCATCGCCGCGCATATGATCACGAAACCGCAATTTATCCCGGATCGCG
>CADEEK010000213.1 GCA_902826325.1 uncultured Sphingomonadales bacterium | reverse complement strand
GAACCCTCGACCCCAACCTTGGCAAGGTTGTGCTCTACCCCTGAGCTACGCCCGCTCGCTGGCGCTGTGTCGCCCGCTCGAAAAACCGAGGGGGCAGGGCAAGGTGGCGGCCTCTAGCAGCGGCGTTGTGGGTCTGCAAGCCCCAAGATGAAACCCGCGAAGGGGGTTGGCCCGCGCCCCCGCAACGCCCACATAGGGGCGGATTTTGCACCAGAAGGATTCGCCGTGGCCACGTTGGGACTTTCCGCCGCCGAAAAGGATGCCGTCGAGGCGTTTCGGCGCGACATCGTCGAACCGTCGATGACCAAGCTGGTCATCCTCGACTTCTGGGCCGAATGGTGCGGGCCGTGCAAGGCGCTGGCGCCGGTGCTGGAAAAGGTCGCCGCCGATTACGCCGACAAGGGCGTGGTGCTGGCCAAGATCGACGTCGATGCCAATCAGTTCATCGCCGCCCAGTTTCAGGTAAAGTCGATCCCCACCGTCTATGCGATGTTCCAGGGGCAGTTGGTCGCGGATCTGACCAATGCGCGCACCGAATCGCAGCTGCGCGCCAATCTCGACCAGATCCTCAAGCAAATCCCGGTGCAGAGCGAGGCGTCGGACCGGGAGGCCGAACTCGAACCGTTGCTGGCGATGGGTGAGGAAGTGCTGGCGGGCGGCGAACCCGAACGCGCATTGTCGGTCTTTGCCCAGATCGCCGAAATGGCGCCCGATCATCCGCAGGCCGTTGCCGGCGTCGCCCGCGCGCTGATCGCGCTCGGTCAGCTGGATGAAGCCGAAGCCGCACTCGCCAGCCTGCCCGAGGACGCGGCCCGGGCGCCGCTGGTCGAACAGGCCCGCGCCGCGCTCAGCATCGCGCGCGAAGCCCCGGCGGGCGCCGATGGCGACGATCTGGCCGAACTGCGCGAACGGGCCGCGACCGGCGACATGGTCGCGCGTTACGAGCTGGCCGGGGCGCTGATGGCGGGCGACCGCGAAAATGCCGCCGAGCTGTTGCTCGCGATGATCGCCGAGGACCGCGAGTGGAATGAGGGCGCGGCGCGCCAGCGGCTGCTCAAGCTGTTCGAAGCGGTCGGCCTTGAGGACCCGTGGGTGTCGGCGCAGCGCCGCAAACTCTCCGCCATCCTGTTCGGATGACGTTGACGCGGCTTTCCGTGTTTCCTTTGGCCGGGGCGCTGCTGTTCCCGCGCATGCAGCTGCCGCTGCACATTTTCGAGCCGCGCTATCGCGCGATGGTGACGGACAGTCTTGCCCGCGACCGGCGCATCGGCATGGTCCAGCCCAAGGGGCCGGGCGACAAGCCGCCGCTGTTCGAAATCGGTTGTGTCGGCCGCATCGCAGAGGTCGAGGCGCTGGACGATGGCCGGTTCAACCTCGTGCTCGAAGGGCTGTCGCGCTTTCGCATCGTGCGCGAACTCGACGTCACGACACCGTTCCGCCAGGTCGAGGCCGAACTGGTCGCCGACGATGACGACGCGACGCTGTCGATGGGCGAGCGCGCAGCGCTCGAACTTGAATCGCGACGCTTCGCCGATGTTCAGGGCTATGCCGTGGATTGGGAGGCGGTGTCGCGGCTCGACGATCACAGCCTGGTCAACGGCATCGCCCAGATCGCCCCGTTCGATCCCGCCGCCAAACAGGCGCTGCTGGAGGCCGATACGCTGGCCGATCGCGCCGAACTGACCATCCAGCTGATGCAGTTCTTCGGCCGCTATGGCGATGGCGACGAAGGGACGTTGCAATAATGTCCGACACCGATCTCAGCGGCAGGTGGATCGGCATCTTCAATTATTCGCACAGCTATCCGCCGACCCGGTTCGATGCGACGATCCGCGATGTCGCGAACGCGATAACCGGCACCATTGAAGAGGTGGACCAGACCGGCCAGGGCGATGCGCTCACCGCGACGATCGACGGCTTGAAGGACGGCCCCGGCCTGCGCTTCACCAAATTCTACGATGCCGACGTCGCGGGATATGACGTCGTGCTCTACACCGGAACCGCCAATGCGGAGGGGACCGAGATCAACGGCCGCTGGTCCATTCCCGGCGTGTGGGAAGGCAGTTTCATCATGACCCGCGAACCCGGCAAGACGGCGAACGCAACGCGGCGCGCCTCCGCCCCGGTAGAGTGACGATCCGCGCTAGGCCAGTTCCCCCACCAGCAATCTGGGCGTCGCGCCGCTCTCGCCGCGTGCTTCGGCCATGAACCAGTTCTTGAGCGCCGGCGCCTTGTCCACCGCCGACAGGCCGAAACGGCGGGCGGCGTTGGGCAGCCTGCCCGGAATACCGAACAGATGGTTGAGCGCATCGGTCGCGACGCTGACCATGAAAGTGTCGAGGCTGCGCCACCGTTGATAGCGCGCGAGCAGTTGCGCATCGCCCGGATCGAGCCCCAGCCTTTTGCCCTCGACCAGCACCTCGACAAGCGCGGCGACGTCGCGAAAGCCGACATTGACCCCCTGTCCCGCGATCGGATGGATGCCGTGCGCGGCATCGCCGACCAGCGCCAGCCGATCGGCGGTGATGGTGGCGGCATGATGAAAGCCGAGCGGATGGCTGAAGCGCGGTCCCAATGGCCCGAGCCTGCCCAGAAACCCGCCCATCTTCTTGTCCGCTTCGGCGAGGAAGCCGCGTTCGGACAATTTCATCATCCCGGCTTCCTCATGCCGCTTGACCGACCAGACGATCGCCGAGCGATGTCCCGCATCGTCATCGACCAGCGGCAGGATCGCGAACGGCCCCTGCGGATAGAAAATCTCGAACGCCGTATTTTCATGCGAATATTCGTGATGGAGCGAGGTGACGATGGCGCTGTGGTCATAAGTCCAGCGCGCGACATTGAGATGCGCGGCATCGCGCGTCGGCGAATTGCGCCCCTCCGCCCCGATCAACAGCCGCGCGCGCACCGTTTCACCCGATGACAGCGTGGCGGTGACGCCATGCGGCCCGCGTTCGACTGACAGCGCCCGCGTCTCCATCCGCACATCGGCGAGCGGTGCCGCCTGCGCCGCCGCCATCAGTGCCGCGCGCAGATGGCGGTTTTCGAACATGGTGCCGAGCGCGCCTTCATCCGCGCCCGGATGAAAATCGAGCTTGCCGGGGGCAAGACCGTCGCTCACCCGGATGCTTTCGATCGGACAGCCCTTGCCCGCCAGCCGCTGGGTCACGCCGATCGCGTCGAGCATCCGCATCGGCGCGGCGGCGATGGCCGAGGCGCGCCCGTCATGGCCGGCGGCCAGAATCGCGTCGGGGTCCGCCGGATCGACGACGATCGACGAGATGCCATGCGCATCGAGCGCGACGGCCAGCGCGCTGCCCACCAGCCCGCCGCCGAGGATGAGTAGGTCCGCTTCGTTCATTGGCGTCCTTCAACTGTTTTCCGGAACGGCACCGGCCCACGCCCCC
>CADEEK010000212.1 GCA_902826325.1 uncultured Sphingomonadales bacterium | reverse complement strand
CCGCGCCAATCACCGGCTGGACGAGGCGAGCGAGGCGGTGCTGGTCCCCGGCAACCGCTTCGAATATCTCGAAGCGCGCGCCGCGCTCGACGCGGTCGCGGCGGGCGAGCTGGATGCCGACATTTTCCGCCCCGGTGCGCTCGACGTGCTGGCCCAGCATCTGATGGCCTGTGCCTGCGCCCAGCCGTTCGATGCCGGGGAATTGCTGGCGGAGGTGCGCGGCGCCTTGCCCTATTCGGCGCTCGATACCGAAACCTTCGACCGTGTGCTCGGCTTCATCGCCGATGGCGGCTATGCCCTGCGCGCCTATGACCGGTTCAAACGGCTGATAAAGGATCGCGACGGCCGCTGGCGCGTCACCAAACCCGCGTTCATCGCCCAGCATCGCCTCAACGCCGGGATCATCGTCGAAGCGCCGATGCTGGAGGTGCGGTTTCGCAACGGACGGCGGCTGGGCAAGGTGGAGGAGGCCTTCGCCGCCTCGCTCTCCCCCGGCGACACTTTTTCCTTTGCGGGGATGAGCCTGGAGGTCGAGCGGATCGACACCGCCGATGTCGTCGTCCGCGCGACGCACCGCCCCGCGCGCATCCCCAGTTACATGGGCGCGCGGCTGGCGCTGACCACGCGGCTGTCGCAACGGGTGCGCGAATTCCTGTGGGATCGCGACAGCTGGACGCGCTTTCCGCCCGATGTCCGCGAATGGCTGGAGGTGCAGGTCGCCCGCTCGCAACTCCCGCCGCCCGACCGGCTGCTGGTCGAAACCTTTCCGCATGAAGGGCGGCATCACCTCGTCATCTACAGTTTCGAGGGGTGGAACGCCCACCAGTCGCTCGGCATGCTGGTCACGCGGCGGATGGAGGCGCTGGGCCTCAAGCCGATCGGCTTCGTCGCCAATGATTATGCGCTGGCCTGTTACGGGCTGGAGCCGATCGCCGATCCGGCGGCCTTGTTCTCGCCCGATATCCTTGAGGATGAATTCGTCGAATGGGTGCAGGGATCGGCGCTGCTCAAACGCGCCTTTCGCGAGGTGGCGGTGATCGGCGGGCTGGTCGAACGCCAGCATCCCGGCAAGCGCAAGACCGGGCGGCAGGTGACGTTTTCGACCGACCTGATCTATGAGGTGCTGCGCAAATATGAGCCGGATCATCTGCTGATGCGCGCCGCCTGGGCCGATGCGCGCGCGCGGATGACCGATGTCGGGCGGCTTGCCGACCTGCTCGATCGCGCCGCCGATACGATGATCCATGTCGACCTGCCCCGCGTCACCCCGCTCGCCGTGCCCGTGCTGGTGATGATCGGCCGCGAAACGGTGGCACAGGGCGCAGCGGAGGACGCGATGCTGATCGAGGCGGAGGCGCTGGCGGCACAGGCGATGCGGCTGGATTGAGTCGATTGCGAAAAGGCCGGAACGGGCCTATCATCGCGCCATGTCCGCGTTGCGTCACCTGATGCTCGCCCTGATCGTCGGCGCGACGACGTCGCCGGCGATGCCCCGGCCCGTTGCCGACGAAGTGCCTGCCGAGGCCGAAACGGTGCTCCCCTTCATCCCGCCGTCCGACCGGATGACCGTCGGCGTTTCGATCGACCAGAGCGGCCCGCACCCGTTCGTCGTCGATACCGGCGCCGAACGATCGGTGATCTCCCGCCAGCTGGCCCAGGCGTTACGGCTCGATACCGGGCCGACCGTGCGGCTGGTGTCGATGGGCGGGGTCGATCGGGTCGGCACGGTTCGCGTCCCGTCGATTGCGATCGGACGGATACGCGACAATCGCGGCTTTCACGCCCCCGCGCTCGAACAGACGCATCTGGGCGCGCACGGCCTGTTGGGCATCGAACAGCTGCGCGGCCGGGTGTTGGCGATCGATTTCGACCGGAACGAGATGCTGTTGCGCACGGGCAGCGCCTTTGCCCCCGCGCCCCGGGCCGAAATCGACGAGATCGTCGTCGAGGCGCGGTCGAAATCGGGCCAGCTGATCATCACCGACGCGCAATATGACAAGACGCGGATCACCGTGGTGATCGACACCGGTTCGGCGGTCAGCCTCGGCAACACCGCGCTGATGCACCGGTTGCGCGAGACCGAGGCGGCGGGCGTCGTCACGCTGATGGACGTCACCGGGCGCACCCTGACCGCCAATTACCGCATCGCCCGCCGCGTCCGGCTCGGCGGCCTCGCGCTGCAACAGCTGCCCGTCGCCTTTGCCGATGTCGCGCCGTTCCGGCGGTTCGGCCTCGCCAACAAACCCGCCCTGCTGCTCGGCATGGATTCGCTCAAATTGTTCCGCCGGGTCGAGATCGATTTCGCGCGGCGGGAAATTCGCTTCGAACCGCGCACGCCGCTCGCCCGGGGCGGCTGACCGGCGCCGATTGACGCGCCACGCATCGCGCCGCATAGCGGGGCCATGGTTCCCTTTTCGTTCGCCGACACCGCGCTGTGCCTGATGCCGCAAGGGGCCTTGTTCTGGCCCGCGCGCCGCGCGCTGATCGTCGCCGATCTGCATTTCGAAAAGGCCAGCTGGTTCGCGGGCCATGGCCAGATGCTGCCCCCCTATGATTCGCTCGCGACGCTGGCCGCGCTCGACGCCCTGGTGACGCAGACCGGCGCGCAGGAGCTGTGGTGTCTCGGCGACAGTTTCCACGACGCCGCCGGGGTCGATCGCCTGCCGTGCGACGCGCGGGCACAGCTGACGGCGCTGACCGCGCGGCTGCGCTGGTGCTGGGTCACGGGCAATCATGACGTCGGTATCGCCGATGGTTGCGGCGGGGAAATCGTCGATGAAGCGCTGGTCGACGGCCTGATGCTGCGGCACGAGGCCGATCCCGGCGATCCGCAGCCCGAATTGTCCGGCCATTTTCACCCGAAATTGCGCGTGCGGCTGCGCGGTCGGCAGGTCGCGCGGCGCTGTTTCGTCGCAACGCCGACCAAGCTGATCCTGCCCGCCTTCGGCGCACTGACCGGTGGACTGGATGCCGATCATCCCGAAATCATCCGCGCGGTGGGCGGCGGCGCACAGGCGCTGGTGCCGCTCGACGATCGGCTGCTGCGCTTCGCGCTGGCGGCCTGATCCGACAGATGCGCTACTATCTCGATGCGGAGTTCAACGGGTTCGGCGGCGCGCTGATCGCGCTGGCGCTGGCCCCTGAACAGCACGGCGCAGCGCCATTCTACGCCGCGCTCGACTGCCCCGATCCGACGCCCTGGGTCGCCGCGCACGTCCTGCCGGTGATCGGCATCGCGCCGGTGTCGCGCGCGCAGCTGGGCGCCTTGCTCGCCGATTATCTCGCCGACGATCCCGATCCGGTGCTGATCGCCGACTGGCCCGAGGATATCGCCCATGCCGCCAGCGCGCTGATCGCGGGACCGGGGCGGCGCCATCCGATCGCCCATCTGCGTTTCGAACTATGCGATCCGCCGGGATTCGACGCCGCATCGGCCAGCGCCGTCCCGCACAATGCGCTGGAAGACGCGATCGC
>CADEEK010000211.1 GCA_902826325.1 uncultured Sphingomonadales bacterium | reverse complement strand
GCGGGCGAGGGCGGGCGGGAGGTGACATTGCCCTATTTCGTGACGGTGGTGCAGGGCGGCAGCTCGGTCGTGTCCAAGCGCGTCGGCCAGGTGACGCTGCGATTCGCCGCAGGCGAGCTGCGGGCATCGACCACCGGCACCGGCACCGCCTTTGTCACCCGGTCGGCGGCGACGCTGCCCGACGATATCCGCCGTGAAATCCTGGCCAAGCGCAAGGCGGGCGACGAAACCGCCGCGATCGACCCGTTGTCCCGTCCCGAAGTGCGTCAGGCAGTGCTGCGCGCGACGTTCGAGGCGCTGGTCGGGTTCCAGCTGACCGACGAACAGCTTAAATATAACGCGACGCGCTGATCGGTCGGGCGGCGCATTGCGTCGCGCGGCGCCGTCCGTCCGTTGCCGGGGCCTTGGGCATGTCCGCTCGCGCCTGCGCGATCGCCGTCAGCGTGCGGTTTGCGATGCTTCCCAGGCGAGGGCGATCTGCGTCATGAACACCGGCGCGACCTGTTTCAGTTCATATTGCGCGGCCGGGCCGAAATCGGGGAAGGATCGCAGCCGTTCCAGGCTGGCGGCGACCACGCGGCGGTTCTGCGCCAGCGCGGCGGGCAGGTCGCGATGGATGTTGCGCAGCATCAGCGCATAGATGAATTCCGCCTGTAACCGCTCGATATGGGTCGGGGCATGGGCGGCGCGGATCGCGGCCATGGCGCGGGCGACCAGCGGGCGGGGGTCCTCGCTGCCGGTGGCGGCGGCGCTCATCGCCAGGAACAGGCGCGTGCGTCCGGCACCGGGATGGGCTTCGCCGCCCTCCGCCTCGAACGCGCGCAATGCGGTCGTCAGATAAAAGACCGCCTCCCTGGCCTTGCCCTGAAGGACGAGATTTTCGCCCTGTTCCAGATTGGCTGCCGCCTTTTCCCGGCCGACCGAAAATTGCGTCGCGTGCAGCGTCAGCAGCGCGGGCGCACGCATCGCCGCCGCATCGGCCATGCGTCCCGATCGTTCGAGCAGCCGCGCCAGCGCGATCCGTGCGCGGGCGGTGTCCATATGTTTTTCGCCATAAGCGGTCAGGCGAAGTTCGACCGCCTGTTCGACCAGCGGCTGTGCATCGGCGAGCGGCAACAGCGCGGCAAGGTCGAGATAGGCGGTGGAGATCGGCCCCGGACCGGCCTTTGCCGCGAACAGGCGGGCGAGCAGGTCGCGTGCCAGCGGCTCCGCCTCCCGCCCCTGATCGGCGCGGGTGAGGAAGCGGACATAGCGTGCATCGGCATCGCGCATCGCCGCCGCATCGCCGCGCAACGCGGCGCGCGCGGACAGATAGGTCGCCTGCGCCTCGTCCTCGCGCGTCTGCGCCGCGAGCATGTCGGCGAGATCGAGCCGGATTCGCGCCGCAAACGGGCTGTTCGCCCCATGCACCCGCTCCGCCTCGGCCAGCACGGGGCGCAGCGCGGCTTCGCCCGCCGCCAGCCCGTCCGACCCGGCAATGCCGACCGCAGCCTGGGCGGCGGCATGGAGCCGCCGGTCGCGATTGGCGTCGCCCGAGCCATATTCGGCGCGGATGCTGGCGGCCTGTCGAAAGCTTTGCGCCGCATGGCGGTGCCAGGAACGGGCGGCATAGGCGGTGCCGAGCAATTCGGCGGCCACCGCCTGATCCAGCCACAGTGCTTTCCACGCGGCCATGGCCTGCTGATGGGCGGCCTTTTCCGCCGCCGTTGCGCCGGGGCGCGATGCGCGCCCTTCCGCCGCGATATAGACATCGTCAGCGTCCGACCACGCCTGCTGCGCGTCGCGGCGCGCGGCTTCCGCAATATCGGTCGCCGCCGTCGCATCGCCGCTGTCGATCAGCATCCGGGCGAGCGCGATCTGGAGGTTGAAGCAGCGATCGCCCTGCGGATTGGCTTGTCTGCAATCATCATGCGCGGCCCTGAGCCGGGGGAGACTGGCCGCTGCAGGCGCGGCGATGCGATCCGCCGCGAGCGCGGGTAGCGCCAGGGTGAGGGCGAGCAGAAGCGGGACGCCGCGCATCGCCTGTGCCTAGCAGTTCGGCGCGCCGGCACCAGCGACAATGACTGACACGGCGGCGCGGCGTCAGACGGTGACGAGCCGATCCTCGCCCAGTTCGGCGAGCAGCGAGACGAGGCCGCCCGCGACCACGCCATCCGCCAGCGCCGCAAAGCTCAGGCCTGCGATCGCCAGCCCGGTCTGGCATGCGATCAGCGCCACGCCGCTGTCGCGCGCTGCGCCGATCAGCTGGCGGCGCGTCGGCAGTGCGGCGGCGGCCAGCGCCTCGTCGCCGGGATCGGCATCTTCGCGCAGCAGCGCCACCGCCGCTTCATGGCAGTAAAGCCGCGTCGGTCCGCCAAGCGCCGCATGGGCGCAGGCGAGCGACAATGCGGCGCGAAACCGTTCGCGATCGGCGGTCAGGGCGATGATCGTCAGGCCGCGCATGTCGCGCACCCCGGGTCCTTGGGCAGGATGAGCGTGCGAAAGCGCAGCGCCAGCGTATCGGCGATCAGCAATTTGCCCGCGCTGTCCTCGCCAAAGGGGGCGATTGCGCGGATCACCTCCAGCGCGGCGAGGCTGCCCAGCATGCCGGTCAATGCGCCGAGCACCCCCTGTTCGGCGCAGTTGATCCCCGGCGTTTCGGGATCGGCGCCGACGAAGCAGCGATAACAGGGCTTGTCCGTTTCCCAGCCGCGAAACACCCCCAGCTGCCCCTCGAACCGGCCGACCGCCGCCGCGACCAGCGGGATGCGCAGCCCCAGCGCGGCGTCCGCCACCGCCAGCCGCGTCGCGAAATTGTCGGTGCCGTCGAGGATCACGTCATGTCCGGCCAGCAGCGATGCGGCATTGGCGCGGTCGATCCGCGATGCGCAGGCAATCACCGCGACATGCGGGTTGAGCCGGTGCAGCGCCGCGGCTGCCGTCGCCGCCTTGCCCTGTCCCGCATCGGCGGTCGCGAACAGCGTCTGGCGTTGCAGGTTGGAGCGATCGACCCGGTCGTCATCGATGATCGTCAGCCGCCCGATCCCCGCCGCGGCCAGATATTGCAGCGCGGGCGAGCCGATGCCGCCTGCCCCCACCACCGCCACCCGCGCCGCCTTCAGCCGCGCCTGACCCACGCCGCCGATTTCAGGCAGCACGATATGGCGGGCATAGCGATCCAGCTCCGCGTCGCTGAGCGTCATTTCGCCCAGACGAAGGTCAGCGTGGTGCGATACCATTGTTCCGCCGCGGTGGTGCGTGCGGCAAGGTTGTTGCGCGCAAAGCCGGTCACCAGCCCTGCCGCATATTGTTCGACGACCGGGCAACCGGCAGCGCGGGGCACCGATGTGCGCACGCCATCCTCCGGATTGACCAGCACCGCGATTTCGATGCGCAACGCCGGCCGCTTGTCATCGACGCGCCGTTTGATCGGACATTTGCCCGCGCGCGCCTGATGGGCGACCCACCGATGCATCGGCACGGTAATCTGCGGTGACTGACGATAGGGCAGGTCGGGCA
>CADEEK010000210.1 GCA_902826325.1 uncultured Sphingomonadales bacterium | reverse complement strand
GATCTCGCCCGAGTGGGCGGTCGCTATTCCGATGAATGGCATGTGCAGCATCTGAAGGATCCGCGGTCGGTGGTGCCGGAATCGATTATGCCGTCCTACGCCTTCCTGGCAGAGACCGAGCTCGACCAGAAGGGGATTGCCGACAAACTCGGCGCGCTCAGCAAGGTAGGCGTTCCCTACACCAAAGCGATGATCGAGGCAGCGGAGGCCGATCTCAAGTTGCAGGGCGAGCCTGACGGCGATGCAGCGGATCTGGCCAAGCGCTATCCCAAGTCTCAGGTCCGCGACTATGACGGTGATCCCTCGAAGCTCACTGAGATGGATGCGCTCGTCGCCTACCTGCAGATGCTCGGCACCCTGGTCGACACCAACGCCGCCGCTGCGCAGGAGCGGAAGCGATGAACTACGAGGCGTTGCGCCACTTCGCCGACAGCTGGGGATTGGTGCTGATGAGCATCATATTCCTGGTTCTGATCGGCTGGACCTTTCGCAAGGGCGCGCGCGCCGATCTGGAGCGCGCCGCTCGCTCCATCCTGGAGGAAGATGATGGCTGAAAAGCGGATCGATGAACCGACCGGAACGCCGACGGTCGGACATGAATGGGACGGCATCGAGGAACTCGACACGCCGATGCCGCGCTGGTGGCTATGGACGCTCTACGCAACAATTGTGTGGGCGATTATCTACACCGTGCTTTATCCGGCTTGGCCGCTGGTCAATTCGGCTACCTCCGGGCTGCTCGGATGGTCGAGCCGGGCGGAACTGGCGGGTGAAGAAGAGGCCGAGCGTGTGCGCAAGGCGCCGCTTCAGCTCGCGCTCTCACGCATTCCAATCGAGCGGCTGAACGAGAATTCGCGGCTGATGCAGGCGGCGGTCGAAGGGGGGCGCGCCGCGTTCAAAGTGCACTGCGTTCAGTGCCACGGTTCGGGCGCGGCGGGCAGCAAGGGCTATCCCAACCTCAACGACGACGATTGGCTGTGGGGCGGGGACATCAAGCAGATCCACACGACGCTGGTGCACGGCATCCGCCAGCCCGGTCATGACGAAACGCGCATGTCTCAAATGCCGGCGTTCGGGCGCGACGGCATCTTGACGCCGGAGCAGGTCGGGGACGTCGTCAGCTATATCGGCTTTATCTCGCGCCAGGAGAAGGCGAGCACCGCGGCGCAGCGCGGAGGGAAGCTGTTCGCCGACAATTGCGCAGTCTGCCATGGCCCGCAGGGGAAGGGGGATCGCAAGCTTGGCGCTCCCAATCTGACCGATTCGATCTGGATGTATGGCGGCGATCGCGATACCCTGACGCAGACGGTGACGAACTCGCGCTACGGCGTGATGCCCGCCTGGGGTGCACGGCTCGATCCGGTAACCCTGAAGATGCTCGCAGCCTATGTCCATTCGCTCGGAGGGGGCGAAGATTTCCTCCCCGAGCCCGTCGCAACCCCAACGCCGCAAGCCGCGGCGTCGGCGACGCCCTCCAACCCGGCCAAGAGCAATGTCCAGCCCTGATGATCTGACCGGCCCCGGACAGCAGCTTTTCGAGAAGCGCAAGAAGGTCTTTCCGAAGGCGATCGACGGGCCATTCCGCCGGTTCAAGTGGCTGGTCATGGCCGTCACGCTGACGATTTACTATGTCACCCCCTGGTTGCGGTGGGACCGGGGCCCTTATGCCCCGGATCAGGCCGTCCTTGTCGATATCGCCAATCGGCGCTTCTACATGTTCTCGATCGAGATCTGGCCGCACGAATTCTATTATGTGGCCGGCCTGCTGATCATGGCCGGTATCGGACTGTTCCTGGTTACCTCGGCAGTGGGCCGCGCCTGGTGCGGCTATGCCTGCCCGCAGACGGTGTGGACCGACCTTTTCCAGCATGTGGAGCGCGCGATCGAAGGGGACCGTAATGCGCAACTCCGGCTCGAAAAGGCCCCCTGGGGGCTTCAGAAGATCACGAAACGCGTGACCAAGCACGCCATCTGGCTGCTGATCGCCGTGGCGACGGGCGGTGCCTGGATCTTCTACTTCGCCGACGCGCCGACGCTGGCGCGGCAGCTCTATTCGCTGGATGCCCCGTATCCGGCCTGGTTCACGATCGGCTTGCTGACCGCAACAACCTATATTCTTGGTGGATTGATGCGGGAGCAATTCTGCATCTACGGTTGTCCCTGGCCGCGCATTCAGGGCGCGATGCTCGACGAAAAATCTCTGATGGTGACCTACAAGGCGTGGCGCGGCGAGCCGCGCACACATGGCATTAAGCGAGCCGGGCCAGCGGTGCACCAGCCCGACGGGGAGCTTGGGGCGCAGCCGCAATATGGTCTGCCGTCCCTGGTGGCTTTGGCCTCCAACCCCGACAATAATCCAAGAGTGATTGGCGACTGTATCGATTGCAACAACTGCGTCGCGGTCTGTCCGACCGGCATCGATATTCGCAACGGTGCACAGATCGGCTGCATCACCTGCGGCCTGTGCATTGACGCCTGCGACGATATCATGGAGCGGATCGGCCGGCCCAAGAAGCTGATCGGCTATTCGACCGTCGCCGACGAGCTCATCGCCGGCAATGGCGGCGCACCCGAGCCGCCGCTCAAGCGCCTGTTCCGCCCGCGCACCATCGCCTATTTCCTGATCTGGGGCGCGATCGGGCTCGGACTCCTGTTCACACTCGGCTCCCGCACCCGACTCGATCTCAGCATCCGTCAGGAGCGCAACCCGATCTGGGTGCAGCTTTCGGACGGCATGGTGCGCAACGCCTACACGATCAACGTGCGCAATATGGAAGCCCGCCCGCGCAACATCACCTTGTCGATCGAGGGGCTTCCTGGGGCCCAAATCTGGACCGACGCCCAGTCCCGTAATGCCGCGTCGCAATCCCTGCCGATCGAGATCGGACCTGACCAGGCCCGCAAGACCCGCGTCTATGTCGCCGCCCCCGAGCGCACCCGGCGCGATTTGACGTTCGCCATCCGCGCCAATGATATCCAGGGTGGAAGCGACCGCGAGAACACCGTCTTCGAAGGGCCGGAGGGGGCGCAATGATCCGGGAATTCACGGGCCGCCACATGCTGTTCATCATGTTGGGGATGTTCGGCACGATCATCGCGGTGAACCTCATCATGGCCCGCTTTGCGGTCTCGACCTTTGGCGGCACGGTGGTCGACAACAGCTACGTCGCCAGCCAGGACTATAATCGCTGGCTGGCCGAGGCGCGTGAGCAGGAAGCGCTTGGCTGGTCGTTCGAGTTGCGCTTGACACCAGACCGCTTTGTGGACGTTGCAGCCTCTCCGCGCGACGGAGCGCTGATCGCAACTGCGCAACACCCGCTTGGCCGGGCTCCTGATCAGCATCTACGTTTCGAAAAAACGGCTGATGGTCGTTGGCGGTCCACCGAGGCCCTGGCGCCAGGGCGATGGCTGCTTCGCATCGAGCTCCAGAGCATGGGCAAGCGTGCGCGTTATGTCAGGCAGGTTCCCGCGTGAGCGCGGTTACCAGCACGTTCAGCGTGCCTGGTC
>CADEEK010000209.1 GCA_902826325.1 uncultured Sphingomonadales bacterium | reverse complement strand
TTTTCGAACAGGAAATCGACGACCTTGTCCTCATACAGCGGCGCGCGCAGCTGCGCGGCGGCCATCGGCTCCTGCTGGATATATTGGAAGAAACGCTGCTGATCCTCGGGCCGATATTGCTGCGCGGCCTGCGCGATCAGGCGGTTCATTTCCGCCTGCGTCACCTCGACCCCGTTGGCCTGCCCGATTTCGGACAGCAACAGGCCCAGCCGCACGCGCCGCTCGGCGATCGCGCGGTAATCGTCGCGATCCTTTTCCAGCTCGGCCTTCGCCGCCTCGACATCGTCTTCCTGCGCCGCTTCCTGCTCCAGCTGCGCCCAGATCTGGTTGAATTCGGCCTCGACCATCGACGGCGGCACCGGGAAATCATGCCCCGCGGCCAGCTGGTCGAGCAGCTTGCGCTTCATATAGGTGCGCGTCAGCCCGCCGGTTTCATTCTCCAGCTGGCCCTTGATCAGCCCACGCAGCTGCTCCAGGCTTTCCAGCCCCAGATTCTTCGCGAAATCCTCGTCGACCTTGGTCTCGCCCGCCGTCTGCACCTTGGTGATCTTCAGGTCGAAGGTCGCGGGCTTGCCCTTCAGCGCATCGACCCCATAATCTTCGGGGAAGGTCACTTCGATCTGCTTGTCGTCGCCCGCCTTAACGCCGACCAGCTGATCCTCGAACCCGGGGATCAGGCGGCCCGATCCGATCTCGATCGCCATGCCTTCGCCCGTGCCGCCATCGAACGCCACGCCATCGACCTTGCCGACGAAATCCATCACCACCTGGTCGCCCTGCGCCGCCTTGTGCTTGGCCGGGGCATCTTCCCACGCCTTTTGCTGACCGGCGATCTGTTCCAGCTGCGCATCGACCGCGCTGTCCTCGACCGGCACGATCAGCCGTTCGAGCTTCAACCCGTCGATCGACGGCGTCGGCACATCGGGCAGCACTTCCAGCTCGACCTTGACGTCGGCGTCCGCGCCCAGCGTGAATTCGCCCTCGATGCTCACCGACGGCTGCACGGCGGGGCGCAGCTTATGGTCGGCGATGATCGACTGCACGCCCTCCTGAATCGTCGAATTGAGCGCTTCCTGCTTCAGCGCATCGCCATGCATCTTGCGGATCAGGTTGGCGGGCACCTTGCCGGGGCGGAACCCCGGCATCTTGATCGTCGGGGCGACCTTCTTCACCTCGGCATCGACGCGCGCGTCGATATCCTTGGCGGTGATCTTCAGCGTGTAGGCGCGCTTGAGGCCTTCGTTCAACGTTTCGACAGTCTGCATTTCAATCAGGCTTCCTGCTCTGGAAGTGGAATCGGTATCGCGGCGTCGCCTCATGCATCCCATTTCGGGCACCGCGCGACGGACTGGTGCGGGCGAAGGGACTCGAACCCCCACATCTTGCGATACTGGAACCTAAATCCAGCGCGTCTACCAGTTCCGCCACGCCCGCATTCAAGGGACACCGCAGGTCGGGCGCGTCTATAGCAAGGGTGGGGTCGGGGGCAAGCCGCGATGCACACCCCCGCTTCCGACACATTCTCACGCCGACCCATCAGCGGCCCAGACGCGATGAACCGGCGGCGGCACGGCGCGTTGAACCGGGCAAAGGAGTTGCCGCAATGCCCGTCGAACCGCCGATCCCCGCCGAACCCAGCGTCCCCCCGCCCGAAGCGCCCCCCGCCCCCCAACCCGGCCAGCCCGCCCCGGCCACGCCCGAAGTGCAGCCGCCGCCCCCCGATATCGACGTCCCCGCGCCGCAACCCGGCACCCAGCCGCCCGCAACCCCGGTCCAGCCGGTCGCCTGACCCCATGGCGGCGCGACCCGCCGGCCACATCCCCGGGTCGACAAATGCGCGCAATCCGGCAAGAAAGGTCCGGCCCGGAACGATTCCACATCGTTCCGGGGAGTTTGACGGTCGAGAACGAGATGCCGAGACGCGATCCGGTCCATATGCGCGCCCAGCGCGAACGAATCATCCGCGCAACCATCGATTGCATCAGCGAACGCGGGATCGAGCGCACCTCGATCTCGAACATCTGTCGCCATGCCGGGTTGAGCACCGGCGCGCTCTACACCCATTTCCGCAACAAGGACGAAATCATCGCCGCCACGCTGCGCTATGGCACGATGACGCAGGCGAGCCTGCCCGACGACTGGGCGGACTATCGCGCGGGGCTGATCGACATGGTCGCGCAAATGGGGATCGACGCGCTCACCGCCTCACGCGCCCGCCTGCACCTTTATGCCGAATGCACCCATCCCGGCCCGATGCACGACGTGCTCAAGCCCCAGGTGCAGCAATCGCTCGCGACGCTGACGGCCTATATCGAACAGGTCGCGGCCAACGGTACCGCGGTGCTGACGATGACGCCGCATCAGACCGCGCTGGCGGTCGCCGCCTTTGTCGACGGCATGATCTGGATCGCGCTGGCCAGCGACCGGCCGCTCGACGAGCTCAAGGATGATCTGGCGGCGGGGCTGGACCGGCTGATCGCGCTGCCCGACCTCAGCCGAGACTGACCCGCCCCGCCGTCCGGCGCGTCAGGGCGCGCGCGCGAGGTCAGCCCAATAGGACAATGCCGCGACGATATGCTTGTTCGACGGGCTGACATCGCCCAGCGCCGTCACCGTGCCATAGAGCCGATGCCCCTCCAGATGCAGCACGAAATACAGGTCATAGGGATAGCGTTCGGCATCCTTTGTCTTCAGCGTGCCGCTCGCCTGACCGGTCAGGTCGCCGTCATCGATCCGCGCGCCCTTGATCGGCACCGCCGGCGCATCGCCGACGGCGGCGGTCAGCGCACCGTCCGCGCCGACATTGATCGTCACCGGCATATCCCCCTCGGGCCGCGCGATCCGGCCGACCCAGCGGCCGACCGCTTCGGCGGGCGGCGCGAACGGCTTGTCCGACAACAGGCTGGGGGTCGGGCCCGATCGCGTCTCCCATTTGGGCAGCGCGGCGCTGGCGACCGCATCGGCGATCCGCGCGACCATGTCGTGCCGCATGCTGTTGGCCAGCACGACGATCGCCACGCCCTGCTCTGGAAACATCATCATCTGCGTCGCGACACCCGGCATGTCGCCGCCATGCGAGATCGTCCGGTAGCCCGATCGCTCACCCACGCTGAACCCCAGCGCATAGCCCGATTTGCCGTTGGGCGGACGATGGCTGGCGTCGATCTGCGCATCGGTCAGGATCGCCTGCTGATCGGTGCGATGCGCCTTCATGTTGAACGCGGCAAAGCGGATCAGGTCGTGCACGCTGCTGAACACTTCGGTCGCGCCCGGATGATCGGTCACGAACCGCGCGATCGGCGTGTTGTCGAGATTATAGCTGATCGCGACATTGGGGCCGAACGCGGCGGTCGGATTGACCGCCGTGCGGGTAAGACCCAGCGGCGCGAACACGTTCTCGCGCATATAGTCGCCATAGGATTGGCCGGACCGCACCTCGATCACGCGGCTGAGCAAGCCATAGCCCAGGTTCGAATAGCGGAAATTGGTCCCCGGCACGCGGACGATATTGGCATAACGGCC
>CADEEK010000208.1 GCA_902826325.1 uncultured Sphingomonadales bacterium | reverse complement strand
CGTTCATGGATGCGGTCAAGGAACTCGCCGCCGCCGCCAATATGGAGGTGCCCCAGGCCGACCCGCGCGCCGCCCAGCGCGCCGAACGCGCCAGGGGGCTGCACGAGGCGATGGCGGACGCCGCCGCCTTCTTCATCGACCAGCTTCACGGGCTCGCGGGCGCAGAGGCGCGGGCGGTGCTCGAACGGCGCGGCATCGACGCGGACACCGCCCGCGCCTTCGGCCTTGGCTATGCGCCGGATTCGCGCGGACGGCTGCGCGAAACGCTCAAATCCTATGGCGACGCGATGCTGGTCGAGGCGGGCATGCTGATCCAGGTCGAGGGCAAGGACCCCTATGACCGGTTTCGCGGGCGTTTGATGATCCCGATCCGCGACGCGCGCGGCCGCACCATCGCCTTTGGTGGCCGGATTATCGGAGACGGCGAGCCCAAATATCTGAATTCCCCCGAAACGCCGCTGTTCGACAAGGGGCGCACGCTCTACAATCTCGATCGCGCCCAGGCCGCCGCACGCAGGACAGGCCGGGTGATCGCGGTCGAGGGCTATATGGACGTCATCGCGCTCGCCCAGGCCGGATTTGGCGAAGCGGTCGCCCCGCTCGGCACCGCCTTGACCGAACATCAGATCGAACGGCTGTGGCGGATGACCGACATTCCGCTGCTCGCGTTCGATGGCGACAATGCGGGGCAAAAGGCGGCGATCCGCGCCGCCCACCGCGCCCTGCCGCATCTGGCGCCGGGACGCAGCCTCGCCTTCGTCACGCTGCCGCCGGGACAGGACCCCGACGATCTGGTGCGCGGCGCCGGACCGGCGGCGTTCGAAACGCTGCTCGCCTCCGCGCAACCGCTCGCCGACCGCATCTGGTCGCATGAGCTCGCCGCCGAACCGCTCGACACGCCAGAAGCGCGCGCAGGCCTCAAACGCCGCCTCGCCGATCTGACCGCGACGATTCAGGACGGCAATGTCCGCCACGAATATGTCGCCGAGTTCCGCGGGCGGTTCGACGCGCATTTCGCGCCCACGCCGCGCGCCTTTACCCCGCGCGGCCCGACGCGATCGGCCCGCCCCGGCGCGCGCTGGCAGCCGCCCGATCCGCCCCCCGGCGACACCGTGCGCGCGGTTGGCAGCGGCGGGATCGACCGGGTGCTGGCCAAGGCGGTGCTGGCGGGCCTGATCCGCCATCCGGCCCAGATCGCGCGGCACGTCGAAACGCTCTCGACGCTGCGGCTGGCCGATGGCGCGCTTGGCCGCCTGTTCGAAGCGGTGATCGATGTTGCGCTGGAAGATCAGGCGCTTGATACCGCGCGGCTGCGCACCATATTGGCGACGTCCGGCTTTGACGATCAGGCGGGCGAGCTGCTGCGTGCCGACACGCTTCCCTTCACCTTTACGCAAAAGGGATGGGATGCCGGGCGGGCGGCGACCGACCTTGGCGAAGCCATCGCCGTGCTCGCGGCGACCCCGCATGTCGAGGCGGCGCTGGCACAGGCAACCGCGGCGGTGCAGGCGGCGTTCAGCGATGAAGCGTTCGAACGGCAGGTGGCATTGGTGCGGCGTCAGGCAGAGCTGCGGTCGCGGCTCGCGAATCTGATGCTTGCGGACGAGGGATAATTGAGCGATTAGGGCGGCGTATAATTGCCGCCATCCGACTGCAAAGGTATTCGATGGCAAAGGCAATCATGGCGGACGACGGCGAAACCACGGAAACGGGCGACGCCCCCCTCATCGATCTCAACGAAGGCTCGATCAAGAAGCTGGTCGCCCGCGCCAAGAAGCGCGGCTACATCACCGTCGACCAGCTCAACGAAATGCTCCCCCAGGATCAGTTCACGACCGACCAGATCGAAGATGTGATGTCCGCCCTGTCCGACATGGGCGTCAACGTCGTCGAGAATGAGGATGTCGGCGAGGACGAACAGCCCGAGGACGATACCCCGGACGAGGTCGATGCCGACAACAAGGACGGCGAACCCGCGTTCGAGATTCAGAAGAAGAAGGAAACCGTCGACCGCACCGACGATCCGGTGCGCATGTATCTGCGCGAAATGGGCGCGGTCGAACTGCTCAGCCGCGAGGGCGAGATCGCCATCGCCAAGCGGATCGAGGCGGGCCGCGATACGATGATCCTGGGGCTGTGCGAAAGCCCGATCACCTTCAACGCGATCATCGGCTGGTCCGATGCGCTGAACGAGGGGACGATGCAGCTGCGCGAGATCCTCGATCTCGACGCCATGTTGTCCAAGGGCCCGTCCGCCGAACAGGTCGAGGGCGCCGAGGAAGACGATAATGGCGAGATCAGCGAAAAGACCGCCGGCGCATCCTATAAGGAAGAAGAGGATGTCGAGGAGGAATCGTCCGACGACGAGGAAGACGGCCTGACCGAACGCCGCACCCAGCGTCAGAATGACGATGACGATGAGGACAATACGCTCAGCCTCGCCCAGATGGAGGAGACGCTGAAGCCGCAGGCGCTGGAAAAATTCGCCAGCATCACCGCGATCTACAAGAAATTCGGCAAGATGCAGCAGCAGCGGCTGGACGCGATGGCGGCCGGCGGCGAGTTGAGCGCGGGCGAGGAAAAGAAATATCAGAAGCTGCGCGAGGAGCTGACCGCCGAGGTCGAAAGCGTGCAGTTCCACCAGGCCAAGATCGAATATCTGGTCGATCAGCTCTACAGCTTCAACCGCCGCCTGACCGCGCTGGGCGGCCAGATGCTGCGGCTGGCAGAACGGCACAAGGTCAACCGCAAGGATTTCCTCGATCGCTATGTCAATCACGAGCTGGACGAAAGCTGGCTCGATTCGGTCGCTTCACTCGACAAGAAATGGGCCGCCTTCGCCGCCAATGAAGGCAGCGCGGTCGACCGCATCCGGGTCGAGGTGGCGGAGATCAGCCAGCAGACCGGGATGGCGCTCACCGAATTCCGCCGCATCGTCAACATGGTGCAAAAGGGCGAGCGCGAAGCACGCATCGCCAAGAAGGAAATGGTCGAGGCGAACCTGCGCCTCGTCATCTCGATCGCCAAGAAATACACCAATCGCGGGCTGCAGTTCCTCGACCTGATCCAGGAAGGCAATATCGGCCTGATGAAGGCGGTGGACAAGTTCGAGTATCGCCGCGGCTACAAGTTCAGCACCTATGCGACCTGGTGGATCCGTCAGGCGATCACGCGTTCGATCGCCGATCAGGCGCGCACGATCCGCATCCCGGTCCACATGATCGAAACGATCAACAAGCTGGTGCGCACCAGCCGCCAGTTCCTGCACGAACAGGGCCGCGAACCGACGCCCGAGGAAATGGCCGAGCGTCTGTCGATGCCGCTCGAAAAGGTGCGCAAGGTGATGAAGATCGCCAAGGAACCGATCAGCCTCGAAACGCCGATCGGCGACGAGGAGGATTCGCACCTCGGCGATTTCATCGAGGACAAGAACGCGATCATCCCGGTGGATGCCGCGATCCAGGCGAACCTCAAGGAAACCGTCACCCGCGTCCTCGCCAGCCTCACCCCGCGCGAGGAGCGCGTGCTGCGCATGCGCTTCGGCATCGGCA
>CADEEK010000207.1 GCA_902826325.1 uncultured Sphingomonadales bacterium | reverse complement strand
CGACGCCGATCTCGCGCAGCACCGCGATGCTGGCGTTGCGCATGATCTGATATTCCTTGTCGGTCAGCGTCAGCGCGGGCGCGACCGTGATGGAATCGCCGGTATGCGTCCCCATCGCATCGACATTCTCGATCGAACAGATGATGATGCAGTTGTCGTTGCGGTCCCGCACAACCTCCATCTCATATTCCTTCCAACCGAGGAGGGACTCCTCGATCAGCACCTCGTTGGTCGGCGACAGGTCGAGGCCATTGCGGACGATCTCGACGAACTCCTCGCGATTATAGGCGATGCCGCCGCCGGTGCCGCCCAGCGTGAAAGACGGTCGGATCACGGCGGGCAGGCCCACCGTCTCCAGCGCCGCCATCGCATCGGCCTCGCTATGCGCGATGGCGGAACGGGCGGATTCCAGCCCGATCCTGGTCATCGCGTCCTTGAACTTCAGCCGGTCCTCGGCCTTGTCGATCGCCTCGGCATTCGCGCCGATCATGGTGACGCCAAACTTCTCCAGCGTCCCGTCATTGGCCAGCGCCAGCGCGGTGTTCAGCGCCGTCTGCCCGCCCATCGTCGGCAGGACGGCGTCGGGCCGCTCCTTCTCGATGATCTTGGCGACCACGGCGGGCGTGATCGGCTCGACATAGGTCGCCCCCCCGTCCCCAAGCCCACCCACCAGCTCGGGATCGGTCATGATCGTCGCCGGGTTCGAATTGACCAGGACGATGCGATAGCCCTCTTCCTTGAGCGCCTTGATCGCCTGCGTGCCCGAATAATCGAACTCGCAAGCCTGGCCGATCACAATGGGACCAGCGCCAATGACGAGGATGGAGGAGATGTCGGTGCGTTTGGGCATCTTACTTCTTTTCTTCTACGAATGCTTCGTTGCCGACGAAGCCGAACCTGATACCATGCTCCTGCGCATCTGATGCAGTGAACACGTTCATCAGGCACTCTGTTTTACCGCTGAGCTTCTTGAAATCGCCGCCCAGAATGACATCGCGCCTGATTGTCAGAAAATCGCCGTTGAATACTTCGAGCGTGCTGCCCGGCTGAATCCCGCAGGCAGTCTCCAGACGGTTACCAAAGGACTGCAGTGACTCATCCCGAATATAGTTAGGCACCTTGTCGATCAGTTTCCGAGAGCGCGCCCACTCTAGAGCAGCGGCCTTTTCAGCGGGGCGATCTTCACGCCGCGCGAACTCGTAAAACGCGGCCTGCTGCGCCGGCTCTGCAAGGGTCAATATGTAGAACGGATGCACAGCAGCCTTGAGACAGCGTAGCTTGGCGTCATCCACCTTGCCTAAGTCGCTGATCGTCACCTCATCCGACCGCAGATAGTCCTCGTACTTGATCGAGATGTTCGAACGAGGGATATCGCACTTGGCTATGGCTTCGATCGTCTGCTCGTAACTTGGAGGCGGTACATCAATCACCGCATCATCCCCACGAACCGCTCGAACAGGTAGAAACTATCCTGCGGCCCCGGCGACGCCTCGGGGTGATACTGCACCGAAAACGCCCGTCCGCCGTCGATCTCGATCCCGCAATTGCTGCCGTCGAACAGCGACACATGCGTCTCGACCACGCCCTCGGGCAGCGTCGCGCTCTCGACCGCGAAGCCGTGGTTCATCGACGTGATCTCGACCGCGCCGTCGCTCAGCCGCTTGACCGGGTGGTTCGCGCCGCGATGCCCCTGGAACATCTTGGTCGTCTGCGCGCCGACCGCCAGCGCCAGCAGCTGATGGCCAAGGCAAATGCCGAACAACGGCTTTTTCGTCGCCAGCAATTCGCGGATCACCGGCACGGCATATTCGCCCGTCGCGGCGGGATCGCCCGGCCCGTTCGACAGGAAGATGCCGTCGGGGTCGAAGCTCAACACCTGTTCCGCCGTCGCCGTCGCGGGCAGCACCGTCACCTTCGCCCCGGCCTTCACCAGATTGCGGAAAATATTGTGCTTGGAGCCATAGTCGATGGCGACGACATGGGGGCGCTCGTCCTCTGCCCCCTCGCCGCCATACCCGAACCCCAGCCGCCAGACGCCGCCTTCCCAGCCATAATGCGTCTCCGCCGTCACGGTGATCGCCAGGTCCATTCCCTCCAGCCCCGGCCAGGCCCGCGCCTGCGCCAGCAATGCGGGAATGTCGAACTTGCCGTCCGCCGCATGCGCGACCACCCCGTTGGGCGCGCCGCCGCCGCGGATGCGCCGGGTGAGCGCGCGGGTGTCGATGCCCGACAGGCCGATACGGTCGTGCTTGCGCATCCATGCGTCCAGATGCTCGGCGCTGCGGAAATTGCTCGGCTCGGTCACATCCTCGCGCACGATCATGCCGAGCGCATGGGGATTGTCCGCCTCCACATCGTCGGGGTTCGCGCCGACATTGCCGATATGGGGAAAGGTGAAACAGATCATCTGACCCGCAAAACTCGGGTCGGTCATGATCTCCTGATAGCCGGTCATCGCGGTGTGAAAGCACACCTCGCCCACCGCCGATCCTTCCGCCCCGAACCCGCGCCCCCAGATGACTTCGCCCGAGGCCAGAACAAGAACCCCGGTGGCACCTTCAGGCATGGGAATAGGCGTCGCGTCGGCCATTTTGAAAGGGCGCTCCTGTAGGGTTTCCGGCAATGTGTGCTAAGGCCCGCCCGCTAGACCCCTACCCCCCTCCCGTCAACCCTCGCAACTGGCGCCGACGGGGTCTATTGGCGGATAATTCCGATTCACCTGTGGGTAGAAACATGATCCGCGACGATATCCAGACCGCTCTCGTCACCGCGATGAAGGGCGGCGACAAGCCGACCACCGCCGCCATCCGCCTGATCCAGAGCGCGATCAAGAACCGCGATATCGAAGCGCGCACCGGCGCCCCCGTCACCGACGACGACGCGCTGGTGGTCGAAGTGCTGCAGAAAATGGTCAAACAGCGCCGCGAATCGATCGAAATGTTCGAAAAGGGCGGTCGCCAGGAACTCGCGCAAACCGAAAAGAACGAAGTCGCGGTGATCGAACGCTTCCTCCCCGCGCAGATGAGCGAGGCGGATACCAAAGCCGCGATCGAGGCGATCAAGGCCGAACTCGGCGCCACCGGCATGAAGGACATGGGCCGCGTAATGGCCGAACTGAAAGCCCGCCACGCCAGCGAACTCGACATGAGCAAGGCGAGCGCGCTGGTGAAGGCGGCGCTGGCATAAAGTGATCGAAAAACGCCTGTCCCTCTCCTGCCGTCATGCTGAACTCGTTTCGGCATCCACGGTGCCATCGGCGATGCCGCCGCTTGTGGAGGGGTGGATGCTGAAACGAGTTCAGCATGACGAGCGATAGGACGGCGGCATGACCCTGACCCCCGCCTTTCTCGACGAACTGCGCGCGCGCACCACGCTCTCCTCGCTCATCGGGCGCAGCGTGAAGATCACCCGCGCCGGTCGCGAATGGAAGGCGTGCTGTCCGTTCCATAACGAAAAGACGCCCAGCTTCACGATCAACGACGACAAGGGCTTCTACCATTGTTTCGGTTGTGGCGCGCATGGCGATGCGATCCGCTGGCTGACCGATCAGCGCGGGTTGCCGTT
>CADEEK010000206.1 GCA_902826325.1 uncultured Sphingomonadales bacterium | reverse complement strand
CGGTCTGCGCCTGCCGACCGTGATGCGCCATCTGGCGGTGCTGGAAGAGGCGGGATTGATCACCAGCGCAAAGGACGGGCGGACGCGCACCTGCGCGATCGTGCCGGAGGCGTTGGACCCGATGCGCAGCTGGATCGACGAACAGCGCGCGGTCTGGGAGGCCCGGCTCGGGCGGCTGGATTCATTCGTGATGGACAGGACAAGGAAAGGCGAAGAATGACGCAAGAACAAGCTATGAGCCTCGACGATGCGGCCGGCGTGGAAGCGCGGACGATGGTGCTGGAACGGCTGATCCAGGCGCCGCGATCCGCCATATGGGGCGCGTGGATGAACCCCGATACGCTGCCGCTGTGGTGGGGGCCGGACGGATTTTCGTGCCGGACCAAGCGGATCGATCTGCGCGAAGGCGGCGAATGGCTGTTCGACATGATCGCGCCCGACGGCACCGTCTTTCCCAACCACCATCTCTATCATGAGGTCAGGCCGGAAGAGCGGATCGCCTATGCGCTGCTATCGGGCGAAAACGGACCCAAACATGCCGATGCCTGGGTGACGCTGGAGGCGCTGGACGGGGCGACGAAGGTGACGCTGGGCATGGTGTTCACCACGGCCGCCGAGTTCCAGGCGGCAAAGGCGATCGGCGCCGAGGAACTGGGTCAGCAGACGCTGGGCAAGCTGGAACGCGCCGTGCTGTCCCGCTGAACCTGGCGACGGAGCGATCGACGCCGTGGGAAGGGCCGGGGTGGACCGGGGCGACCTGACGGTCGAATGACCGCCCATCAGTTCACCGGCGGTTCCCACAGCTCGATCGCATTGCCCTCCGGATCATGGATGCGGGCGAATTTGCCGGTTTCCGGGGAATCCCATTCGGCTTTGGTGATGATCGCGATGCCAGCGGCGTTGAGCTGTTCGAGCAGCCCTTCCAGGTCGCGGACGCGCAGGTTGATCATGAATTGCTTGTCGGCGGCGAAATAATCGCTGTCGGCGCGGAACGGGGCGAACACCATCGGCCCGCCCTGCACCTGCCAGGTCCATTCGTCGATGTCGCCGGTATCCTCCGCCGCGCAGCCCGCGCCGACGCCCAGATGTTCGCGATACCAGGCGTTCAGCGCATCGGGGTCCCTCGCCCGAAAGAACAGCCCGCCCATGCCCAGAACGCCCATCGCTTCGCCTCCCTGTTGCCGCCCGCTATACGCTGGACGGGCGGTGGGTGTCACGCGATGCTGGCGAACTCGCCCTCGCCGATCGCCGCATCCAGCATCCGCCGTTCGAGCGATTTGAGCCGCAGCACCGAGTTGATCTTGTCGCCGGTCAGGTCGGTCACATAAAAGGTGTCGACCGCCCGCTCGCCATAGGTGGCGACATGCGCGCTGTGCAGCGTCACCTTGGACTGGAACAGCCCGTAGGCGAGGTGATGGAGCAGCGCGGGCCGATCGCGCGCATTCACCTCGATCACGGTGAAGCGGTTCGACGCCTTGTTGTCGATCAGCACATCAGGTTCGATCTCGAACGCATCGGCGCGCAGCCGGGGCAGCGGCTTGGCCTCCAGCCGTTCGGTCAGCTGGGCGCGGTTGGCCAGCGCGTCGGCGATCGTGCCTTCGATCCGCGCCAGTTGCCCCGGATCGTCGAACAGGCGGCCGAGCGGGTCCTGCACCAGGAAATTGTCGATCGCCATGCCGTCGCGGGTCGTATGGACGCGGGCGTCGATGATATTGCCGCCCGCCGCATGGATCGCGCCGGCGATGCGATAGAACAGGCCGGCATGATCGGCGGCATAGACGGTGACGAGCGTCGCGCCGCGTTCGGGATAGACCGTCGCTTCGACCGACAGCCGCTTGTCGCCATCGACACGGTCGATGAAGCGCGCGTTGCGGGCGATCACATCCTCCGGCTCGGCGACCCAATAGGCGTCGGGCAGGCGGTCGATAAAGCCGCTGACGTCGCGACCCAGTTCGGCGGCGAGCGCGGCCTGTTTCGCGACGATCCGTTCGGCGCGCCCCTTTTGCTTGTGGCCGAGGCGCAGCACCTCTTCGGCGCTTTCGAACAGATCGGTCAGCAACTGGCGTTTCCAGCCATTCCAGACGCCGGGGCCGACCGCGCGGATGTCGACCACGGTCAGGATCAGCAGCTTGATGAGCCGCTTCGGCGATTGCACCACGGCGACGAAATCGAGGATCGTCTTGAAATCCGACAGGTCGCGCTTGAACGCCGTCGCCGACATCAGCAAATGGCACCGCACCAGCCAGGCGACAGTTTCGGTTTCCGCCTTGGTCAGCCCCAGACGCGGGCATAATTTGGTCGCCACCTGTGCGCCCAGCACGCTGTGGTCGCCGCCGCGCCCCTTGGCGATGTCATGCAGCAGCACCGCGACATAGAGGACCTTGCGCGACGTGACCTGTTTGACCAGCGCCGTCGCCAGCGGGTGATCCTCGGCCAGTTCGCCCTTTTCGATCCGGCTGAGCAGACCGACGGCGCGGATCGTATGCTCGTCGACAGTGAAATGGTGATACATGTCGAACTGCATCTGCGCGACGACGCGGCCGAAATCGGGCACGAACCGGCCGAATACCCCCGCCTCGTTCATCCAGCGCAGCACGGTTTCGGGATCGCGCGGCGAGGTCAGCACCGCCATGAACAGCTCGTTCGCGCGCGGATCGGTCCGCTTGTCGTCGACCAGCTTGGCATCGCGCGCGGCGGCGCGCATCGCGAGCGGGTGGATTTCCAGCCCGTGCAGGTCGGCAAGCTGAAAGATTTCGAGCAGCCGCACCGGGTCTTCGGCGAAAAACTGTTCGTGGGGCAGCGCCAGCCGCCCGCGATCGAGCACGAAGCCCTTGAGCTTGGCGGGCGAACGGCGGATGCGCGGCAGGCCGAAGCGGCTGCCGCGTGCGGCGAACTTCTCGTCCAGATGCGCCAGGAACACCCCGGTCAGATCGCCGACGATCTTCGCCTGCAGGAAATAGAAGTGCATGAAGCGTTCGACGGTGGATTTGCCGGGCCGGTCGGCATAGCGCATCCGCTCGGCGATCTCGCGCTGGAAGTCGAAGGTCAGCCGGTCCTCACCGCGTCCGGCGATCGTGTGCAGATGGCACCGCACCGCCCACAGGAACTTTTCGGCGCGGCGGAACTGGCGATATTCGAGCTTGGTCAGCAACCCCGCTTCGACCAGCTGCGCCGGTTCGCTCACGCCATGGGCATATTTGCCGATCCAGAACAGCGTGTGCAGATCGCGCAGCCCGCCCTTGCCCTCCTTGACATTGGGTTCGACGACATAGCGGCTGTCGCCCATCTTGCGGTGCCGCTCGTCGCGCTCGGCCAGCTTCTGCGCGATGAAGGCGCGGGCGGTGCCGTGCTGTACATCGGTGCGGAACCGCGCCGCCGCCTCGTCATACAGCGCGGTGTCGCCCCAGACGTAACGCGCTTCGAGCAGCGCGGTGCGCACGGTGACGTCGTTCTTTGCCTCGCGCACCATTTCGTCGAGCGAGCGCGAGGAATGGCCGACCTTGAGCCCCATGTCCCATAGCGAATAGAGCATCGATTCGATGACCTGTTCGCTCCAGCTCGTCTGCTTCCATGGCGTGATAAAGCCGATATCGACATCGCTGTGCGGCGCCATTTCGCCGCGGCCATAGCC
>CADEEK010000205.1:2072-3642 GCA_902826325.1 uncultured Sphingomonadales bacterium | reverse complement strand
CTGAAAGGTGCGATAGAGGCCAAGCCGGGGATCGACGTCGCGGGGAAATTCTTCGGGCGCGGCGATGATCGCTTCCAGCGTGGCGCGAACATAGCGATCGCCCTCGGTCTGGCTGCCGGTCAGCGCGCGGCCATAGCGGCGCAGAAACGGAAGATGGGGCGCAAGCTGCTGTCCAAGCGACATGGCGATTTCATACTCCTTCGGTGCGCACCCTGATGCGGGGAGCCGCACGGCATTTCAAGATCTGCGCCTTCCGAAATCTGGCCATTTGTCGCCCCTCCCCGGAAATCGCATCGCCTGTGGAACAATCGAGGCGGCAAATGGTTTCATGCTGCGAAATACGGTAATTGGCTATCGTATCGCCATGGCTTGAAGTCATGGGGTTTTTTGTGCATCCGCCCGCAACCTGGGGCTTACAGGGGGACGAAGTGCGTTCGGCCGACGACAAAGACAAGGAACCGCTGGTTCAAACGGGCGGCGGCACGAATGCGCGCAAGGACCGCAATATCGGCGATGCGCTGCGTCGCGTGTATAGCGAGGCGGTCGATGAAAAAGTGCCCGACGACCTGCTCGACCTGTTGAGCAAGCTCGATTAACCGATGGCCTGATGGCCAGCGCCAGTCCCGATACGATCGTTTCCGACGGCCCTGATCCGCTCGCATCCTCGCGCCCGGACGTCAGGCCCGATCCCCGCGTCGCGCGTCTGCCCACCGGGCTGAAGGTCCTGCTGGCGCTCAGCGCCGCGCTGCTCCCGCTCGCGCTCATCACCTTCTTCGCCTCGATCCAGACCACCCGGATCGCCGATCAGGAGGTGCGCGCGCGGCTGCGCATCGCGATCGGCGAAGCTGCACGCTCGCTGCGCAACGAACTGACCTGGGAAGCGCGCGAGCTGCGCGGCGCGCTCCCCGTCGCACCCGAGGAGGTGCCCAATTGCGGGCGGCTGGCCGGCGTGTTCGAGGCACAGGCGGCACAGGGCATCCGCTATTCGCTGATCGATGGCGCGGGGCGGCTGATCTGTGGCGTGCCGCTCGAAAATGCTGGGGCGCCGCCCGAAACTGGCAAATCCGTGGTGCATCTGGTCCCCGACCAGGGGGTGCAGATCGAGGCGCTGTCGCCGACCGGTTATATCGCGCGGGCATTCTTTCCGACCGACTTCATCGCCTCGGCGGCGGAGCCGAGCGCGATGGGCGGCGATTATGGCGTCGTCCTCGCGGCGCCGGAACGCGACCTCATCCTGCGCCCGCTGCCCCGGCTCGGCGCGCTCAATCGCCGCGAACGGCTGCAATATGCGGTGGGAGTGGAACAGCTTGAGCTGCACATGACGGTCGCCAGCGCGCCGATCACCTCGTCGCTGGTCATCGCCGCGCTGTTGCCGTTCCTGATGTGGCTGGCCGCCGCCGGGATCGGCTGGTTCGTCGTCGACCGGCTGCTGATTCGCCCGCTGCGCCGCCTGCGGTCGACCGTCGGCGCATATCGGCCCGGCCAATTGATCGACCCGGCGGCGGGCAGCGCCTATCCGGCACAGGAAATCCGGGCGCTCGGCGACACGTTCCGCGCGATCAGCCGCACC
>CADEEK010000205.1:0-2062 GCA_902826325.1 uncultured Sphingomonadales bacterium | reverse complement strand
GCGTCAAGAACAACCTGCAGGTGATCGCCAGCCTGATCAATTTCCATTCGCGCGGCGCCGAAACCGCCGAGGCGCTTGCCGCCTATGCCTCGATCCAGCGCCGCGTCGATGCGCTCGCGGTGGTCCACCGCCATCATTATGCCGGGTTCGAGGCAACGCGCGGCATCGAATTGCGTCCGGTGATCGGCGAACTCGCCTCCAACATCCGCGCCACCGCGCCGGAGACGCAGCCGGTCGGCATCGTCCTCGACGTGCAACCGCTGCTGGTCACACAGGACAGCGCCGTCGCCGTGGCGTTTCTGATCACCGAAATCGTCGAACTGGCGATGAACGCCAGCGACAATGCCCAGGTTCGCATCTCGGCGACGCAGATCGAGGATGATGACGCGCGCGCCACGCTGCGGATCAGCTCCCCCGCCCTGGTCGAAACGCCGCACTTCACCCATCTCAACGACACGCGCTATGGCCGCGTGATCGGCGGCCTGGTCCGCCAGCTGCGCTCGCGCCTGCATTATGATCCGCTGATCGGCGCGTTCGAGGTCGAAATCGCGATCACCGGACGGCTTTGACCGCGATTTCTACCTGCGGTTCAGACGGTTGCGAACCGGTCGCGCGCACGATCGAAAAAAAGTGAAAAAACTTGCGGCCCGCCCGGAACCACTGCCCGATACCCGCGTTCTGCTCTTCGGATCGTGACCTTTTGCCCCCCCGCTCTCGCGATCCAAGAAATGGGCCCGGAAGCGTCTACCCCTCCCCCCCCCGGTGACGCTTCCGGGCCTACAATCTTTCAGGGCAGGCTTTCAGGACAGGATAGGCGCAGGTCAGGCTGCGGGCGACAACAGCCCCAGCGCCAGCAGTTCCGCGCGCGTCGCCTCGACATCGCTGAAATGGATCGATCGCATGCCGATCTCCCGCGCGCCCGCGACATTGGCCGCATTGTCGTCGATGAACACCGCCTCGTCCGCGCTCACGCCGAACCGGTCCAGCGCCAGACGATAGATCGCCGCATCGGGCTTCACCAGCCGCTCCGCCCCCGACACGACGATATCGCCGAACCGGTCGAACAACCCCGCCCATTGCGCACGAAAGGGCGGAAAGAATTCGTGGCTGAAATTGGTGATCGAAAACAGCGGCACTTCGCGCGCGTCCAGTTCCGCGACCAGTTCGTGCATCCCGGCCACCGGCCCGCCGACACTGTCGTTGAAGCGCGGGCCCCAGGCGGCGATCAATTCGGCATGGTGCGGAAACCGCGCGGTCAGTTCCGCGCTGGTATCGGCAAAATCACGTCCGGCATCGTGCTGGAAATGCCATTCGACCGTGACGACATCGGCCAGAAACGCTTCGAGCGCCCGATCGTCCCCGATCAGGCGCTCGTAAAGAAAGCGGGGGTGCCAGTGGAACAGGACATTGCCGATATCGAAGATAACGGCCCTGATCCGCTGCGGCATCGCACCGCGCTCCGGCGTTGTTCAGCCCTGGCGGGCCTTGAACCGCCGCTGGGTCTTGTTGATGACATAGACGCGCCCGCGACGACGGATCACGCGGTTGTCGCGATGGCGGCCCTTGAGCGACTTCAGGCTGTTGACGATCTTCATGACCCGTCTCGAATCTCTTGCAATTAGGTGTGTCGGAAAGAGGCGCCCGCCTAATCGCCGCGCCCGCCCAAGTCAAGCTGGCGATCGCTTGCCAGCGAAGGCGGGAACCGACAGGGGCGTAACGAAGTTGATCCGGTGACAGGCCGTCGATCCGCGGCGGCAGGAGTGTTCGACCATGATGAACAGGCTTTTTCCCGTCCTCGCCGTCGCCACGCTGGCGGCGGGCTGCGCCACCGGGCCACGCGTGGCGCCGGTCGACGTCACCCGCTATCACCTTTCGCAACCGGTCCCGGCGGGCACGCTGGCGGTGCAGCCGGTCGATCCGGCCGTGACCGGTCCCGAATATCGCCTCTATGCCAATGCGGTGGCGCGCGAGATGGCGGGCATGGGCTTCGCGCCCGATGCCGATGCCAGGACCGCTGACTATCTCGCCACGATCGCCTTCACCCGCACCGATCGGGGCCAGG
>CADEEK010000204.1 GCA_902826325.1 uncultured Sphingomonadales bacterium | reverse complement strand
CGGACGCGCGCCGCCGTTTCGGCGCGCGTCAGGGGGTCATCCCGCTCCACATGCTCGACGAACACAGCCCGTGGAAAGCGGTGCAGTTCGGCGTCCGCACCGGCAGCATGGGCTGGCACGGCAACGCGATCCTGATCCGCAAGGAGGCGCAGGTGATCGATTGCGAGATCATCCACCTCCCCGCGCTCGAACCGCGCGGCGCGGTGCTGGCCGACATCCGCGTCCGCGGCGAGGTGGTGCGGATCGTCGGCATGCATCTCGACCTGTCGGGCCTGTGGCGGCGGCGACAGGCGCACGCCATCCTGACCCATCTGCAATCCAGCGAACGCACCCCGCCGACGGTGATGATGGGCGACCTCAACGAATGGAGCGCGCAATCGGGTTGCCTGCGCGATTTCGGGCGCGATTTCGCCTTTGCCCCGACCGGTCGCTCGTTCCACGCCCGCCGTCCGGTCGCGCGGCTCGACCGGATCATGGTGTCGACAGGCCTCGACGTCGCCGATTGCGGCGTGCATGACAGCGCGGCGGCACGCACCGCGTCGGACCATCTGCCGGTCTGGGCGGTGCTGAACCGGGATTGAGGGGGAGGATGCGCGACAAGGAATTGCGGCTCGCGCTCGTCTGTTACGGCGGGATCAGCCTCGCCGTCTATATGCACGGCATCACCAAGGAGGTCTGGCACCTCGCCCGCGCCAGCCGCGCGCAGCGCGACGGCGATGCCCCCGGCCCTGGCAGCGAAAGCATCTACCACCAGCTGTTCGCCGAAATCGCCGATGCGGCCGGGGTGCAGCTGCGCGCGATGGTCGATATCGTCGCGGGGGCCAGCGCGGGCGGGATCAACAGCGTGTTTCTGGCGCAGGCGGTGGCGAGCGGCCAGTCGCTTGATCCGCTGACCGATCTGTGGCTCGAAACCGCCGATGTCGAGGCGCTGCTCGATCCGGAACAGGCGCCGTCGGGCCGGTTGACCAAATTCTGGGCGCTGCCGATCGCCTGGATGGCGACGCGCGGCGATACGGTCGATGAAACGGTGGAGGCGGGCGCACGACCCGAAGTGCGCGCCAAGCTCGCGAAGTTCGTCCGCTCGCGCTGGTTCGAACCGCCCTTTGGCGGGCGGCAGCTGCTCGGCATGATGCTCGATGCGTTCGATGCGATGGCCGCCGCCCCGGCCGGACCGCGCCTGCTGGCGCCCGGCCAGCCGCTCGACCTGTTCGTCACCGTCACCGATTTTCGCGGCCATCCCGAACGCATCCGGCTCAATTCCCCGCCCGAAGTGGTGGAGACCGAACATCGGCTGGTGTTTTCGTTCAGCGACCATGGCCAGGCAGGCGGCGACTTCGCCCATCCCGCCGAACTCGCCTTTGCCGCGCGCGCAACATCCAGCTTTCCCGGCGCCTTTCCCCCCGCGACGGTCGGCGAACTCGATCGGGTGCTCGCCGACCGCAAGGCCGCCTGGCCGGGACGTGAAGCGTTTCTCGAACGGGTGCTGCCGCGCCAATATGCCGCCAATGCGATCGACGGCGCGGCGCTGATCGACGGATCGGTGCTCGCCAACGCGCCGTTCCGCCCGGCGATCGGCGCGCTCAAGGAACGCCCCGCGCGCCGCCAGATCGACCGGCGGTTCGTGTTCATCGACCCCTCCCCCGGCCACCGCATCCGCCTGCTCAACCAGACATCGCCACAACCCGGCTTTTTCCAGACGATCATCGGCGCGCTGTCCGACCTGCCCCGCCAACAGCCGATCCGCGACAATCTCGACGAAATCACCGGCCGTTCGGCCCGGATCGAACGGATGATGACGATCGTCGAACGCATCCGCGGCGAAGTGGAAGGCCAGGTCGAAGCGCTGTTCGGCTATACCCTGTTCCTCGACTATCCGACGCCCAAGCGGCTCGCCGCCTGGCGCAGCCGCGCCCAGATCGCCGCCGCGGCCAAGGCGGGCTATGGCCATGCCGCCTATGGCATGCTCAAGGTCGAGGGCGTTGCCGACCGCATCGCCACCCATCTCCACCAGATCGCCGCCCAGTCCGGCGGCGACCGCTGGCGGCGGCTGCGCGACCTGGTCTGGGCGGAGATCGAACGGCGCGGCGCCGACGATTTCGCGGTCAGCCACCCCGGCGCCGCCAGCGCCGCGACGCTCGACCTGCTGCGCGCGCACGATCTCGGCTTTCGCATCCGCCGCCTGCGCCTCCTCGCCCGCCGCATGACCGAGCTGGATCAGGCGCATGATCGCGAGGAACTGACCCCGATGCGTGAGGCGATCTATGAATCGCTCGCCGGCTATCTCGAATGCCAGCGGTCCGACCCGTTTGCGGGGCTGCGCGAGGAGGCGCGCGCGAACGAACCCGACGTCCCTGCGCTGATGGACAAGCTCGCCGCGCGGATGGACCTGCGCACGCTCGACCAGGATACCGACGAACGGCTGTCGGCGGGCCTCAGCCAATTGTCGAAGGAGATGCGCCGCCCGATGCTGCTTGCCTATCTCGGCTTCCCCTTTTTCGACATCGCGACGCTCCCGCTGCTGCAGGGCGAGGGGCTGAACGAGTTCGACCCGATCCGCGTCGACCGCATCTCGCCCGACGATGCCACCAGCATCCGCGCGGGCGGCGCGGCGGCGACGCTGAAGGGGATTCAGTTCAACAATTTCGGCGCCTTTTTCAGCCGCGCCTATCGCGAAAACGACTATCTGTGGGGCCGCCTGCACGGCGCCGAACGGCTGATCGACATCGTCATCTCCACCCTGCCCGACGGCACCGCCCTGCCCCCCGGCCGGATCGCCAGCCTCAAACGCGCGATCTTCCTCGCCATTCTCGATCAGGAACAGCAACGCCTGACCGCCATTCCCGCGCTGTTCGAACAGCTGCGCGGCGAGATCGGCTGAGGCTGGCTTATCGCGCCGACCCGGCCTAGACTGCGGCGACACGGCAAAAGGACAATGCGCGCGGATGCAGTTTCTGAAGGCACTTTTCTGGTTCCTGATCCTCGGCCTTATGGCCGCCTTTGCGGCGACCAACTGGCAACCGGTCGAAATCCAGCTGTGGAGCGGGCTGGTCGCCGATGTGAACCTGCCTGCGCTGCTCGTCGCGATGTTCCTGCTCGGCCTGATCCCGACGATGCTGGTCTATCACGCCGTCCGCTGGCGGCTGCGCCAGCGCATCGCGACGCTCGAACGCACGCTTGAGGATCTGCGCGCCGCCCATGCCGCGACCGGCCCCACCGAACCGGCCACGCCCGAACCGGCAGCGCCCGACCCCGCCGCCGTGGAACCCGAACCCGCCGCCGACCTGCTCGGCGAAATCCCCGTCCCCGCCCCCTCCGCGCCGTCGCTGGTGACGCGATGAGCCCGATCTACGTCGCCATCGACACGCCCGACATCGACCGGGCAAAGGCGATCGCGGCCCGCGTCCGCCACCATGTCGGCGGTATCAAGCTCGGCCTTGAATTCTTCATGGCCAATGGCCGCCACGGCGTGCACGAAATGGCGGACATCGGCCTGCCGGTGTTCCTCGACCTCAAATTCCACGACATCCCCAATACGGTGGGCAAGGCGATCCAGGCGCTGCGCCCGCTCAACCCCGCGATCCTGACCGTCCACGCCGCAGGCGGCCGCGCGATGATGGAGGATGCCAAGGCCGCCGCCCCCAGCGGGACCAA
>CADEEK010000203.1 GCA_902826325.1 uncultured Sphingomonadales bacterium | reverse complement strand
CAGCGTAAAATCCTCGGTGAACCAGCCGCTATGTTTCGTGCCGTCGATCGTTTTGGACGTTTTGCGGTCGGCGAATTCGGGGCGACTCGCGACATCGGTGGTATCGGTAATGTCGTTTTCATGGCGCGCGACGAACTGGCCGTCCCTGGTCAATACCAGATCGGGTTCGATGAAATCGGCCCCCTGTTCGATGGCGAGCGTGTAGGCGGCGATGGTATGTTCGGGCCGCTCGCCGCTGGCGCCGCGATGCGCGATGACGATGGGCGATCTGGGCGAAATGGCGGCCTCCCTGGCTGGCGCGGGCAGCGCCACCATAGCCAGCACGAACGCGGCCCGCCACCGATACGGCATCCCTCAGGTCTCCCGGCCCACCGGCCCCAGCCTAGCCGATCGCGCCACCCGAGGCGAGCGCCACCCGAGGCGAGCGCCACCCTATTCGTGGCGCAGCGCGTCGATCGGGTTGAGCGCGGCGGCGCGGCGCGCGGGGAAATAGCCGAACACGACGCCGATGATCGCCGAAATCGCAAAGGCGATGACGTTGATCTGCAGGTCGAACACCCACGGCACCTGCATCAGCGGGATGATCAGCGCGATCACCATCTGCGCCAGCGCCAGTCCCATGATCCCGCCCAGCATCGACAACACGATCGCCTCGACCAGAAACTGCATCAGCACCTCGCTCGCGATCGCGCCGATGGCCAGACGGATGCCGATCTCACGCGTGCGCTCCGTGACCGACACCAACATGATGTTCATGATGCCGATGCCGCCGACGATCAGGCTGATGCCCGCCACCGTCGCGACGATCTGGGTCAGCAGCGTCGTTGTGCCGGTCAGCGTCGCGCTGATCTGGGCGGTGTCGAAAATGTTGAAATTATCCTCCGCCCCCGGTGCGACGCCGCGCCGTTCGCGCAACAGGTCGGACAGCGACGACTGGACCTGCGCGCTGTCGAAACTCTGGTCGACGCCGACCAGCATCAGGCGGATGTCGCGATTGCCGGTGAAGCGGCGCTGCACCGTCTTGATCGGCATGATGATGACATCGTCCTGATCGCCGCCGAACCCGGCCTGGCCGCGCGTCGACAGCGTCCCGATGACGTCGCACGAGATATTGTTGATGCGCAGCCGTTCGCCCACCGCCGCACCGCCGCGAAACAGGTTCTGGCGCACGGTATTGCCGATGATGCACACCGCCTTGCCCGCCGCTTCCTCGGCCGGTGAAAAGGTGCGGCCGCCGGTCAGCGGCCAGGGCTGGACCTGGAAATAGGCGCCGGTGGTGCCGTTGATCGTGGTCGACCAGTTGGCGCCTTCATGGATTGCGGTGCCCGCGGCCTGTGCCTGCGGGGCGACAGCGGTGACGCCCGCCACCTGCTCGGCGATCGCCTCGACATCATATTGGTCGAAATCGGGCGGGCGTGGCCCGCCGCCGCCGCGCCCGAACCCCTGGCCGGGGCGGACCTGCAGGATATTGGTGCCAAGGCTGGCGATCTGTTGCTGCACCGCCATCGTCGTCGCCTTGCCCAGCGTCACCATCGCGACCACCGCCGCGACGCCGATGATGATGCCGAGCGTGGTCAGGAACGACCGCAATTTGTGCCGCAGGATCGACCGGACGGCGAGGGTGAAGATGGTGCCGAGCATCAGGCATCGACTCCCGCGCGCAGGCCCGCTTCGATCCGTTCGACCAGCCCGTCCTTGAAATGGACGATGGTATTGGCGAACGCGGCCATATCGGGTTCGTGCGTCACCATCAGCACGGTGATCCCGCTGTCGCGGTTCAGCCGGGTCAACAGCTTCATGATCTCGACCGACCGTTCCGAATCGAGGTTGCCGGTCGGTTCGTCGGCCAGCAGCACGTCGGGATTGGTGACGATGGCGCGCGCGATCGCCACCCGCTGTTGCTGCCCGCCCGACAGTTCGGCGGGGGTGTGGTCCCACCAGTCGGCCAGACCGACCTTGTCCAGCGCGGCCATGCCCATTTCGTGCCGCACCTTCTTGTCCTCGCCGCGATAGAGCAGCGGCAGCTCGACATTTTCGAGCGCGCTGGTTCGCGACAGCAAATTGAACCCCTGAAAAACGAACCCCAGATACCGCCGCCGCAACAGGGCGCGCTGATCGCGGTCGAGCGTCTGGATCGGCACGTTCTTGAAGGTGAATTCGCCGCCGCTCGGCACGTCGAGACAGCCCAGGATGTTCATCGTCGTCGACTTGCCCGATCCCGATGGCCCCATCACCGCGACGAAATCGCCCGCGGCAATGTCGAGATCGACGCCCTTCAGCGCCTGAAACGCGGTCGCGCCGTCGCCATAGGTCTTGGTGACGCCGCGCAGGCGGATGATCGGGTCAACCACCGCCGCCACCCGACCGGCGCTGGCCGCCGCCCGATCGCGGTCCGCGCCCGTCCGTTTCACCCGCATATTGGCCGGTGATGACCTCCATATCGGGCTTCAGCCCGCCCGCCAGTATCTCCGTCACCTGCCCGTTGGTGTCGCCGGTGGTGACGTCGATCTTCTGCGGCGTGCCGTCGGCGCCCTTGATATAGACGGTCTGGCGCGCACCGCGCCCGACGGTCGCGGATTTTTCCGCGCCGCCGCTGCGCCGTCCCCGTCGCGGCACCAGCGCGCCGGTCATGCCGCCGCCCGATCGCGCGGCATCGCCGTCGGTCGGGGTAAAGCGCAGCGCCGAATTGGGGACCAGCAGCACGTTGCGCTTTTCCAGCGTCACGATCTCCGCCGTCGCGGTCATGCCGGGGCGCAATTGCTGTTCGGGATTGGCGACGCTCAGGATCGCGGCATAGGACACGACCTGGTTGGCGGCCGTCGCCGCGGTGGCCGCCGACGAATTGCTCGCCTGCGCCGACAGGTTCGATCCGACATCGACCCGCTGGATCGTCGCGGGAAAGGTCTCGCCCGGGAACGCATCGACGGTGAACGTCGCCTTTTGCCCCTGTTTGACCTGGCCGACATCGGCCTCGTCGATCGCGACTTCCAGCTCCATCGCGCCCAGATCCTCGGCGATGACGAACAGGGTCGGGGTGTTAAACGATGCGGCGACGGTCTGGCCGGGTTCGACCTGGCGGGCCAGGATGACGCCGTTGACCGGGGAGCGGATGATCGCCTTGTTCCGCTGGGTGACGCTGGAGCGCAGCCCCGCCTGTTGCGATACCACCTGCGCCTGCGCGGCGCGCAGCGTGGCGGCGGCGCGGGCCAGCGCGGCGCGGGCATTGTCCATTTCGGTCTTGGCCGGCACGCGCCCGCCCGACAGGCGGCTGACCTCCTCGAACCGGGCGAGCTGCGACTGCGCCTCGACCAGCGTGGCGCGGTTCTGCGCCACCGTCGCCTGCGCGGCGGCGACCGCGGCGCGGCCCTGTTCGATCGTATCGTCCAGCCGCGACGGGTCGATCAGCGCCAGCGGCTGCCCCGCCGTGACGCGGTCGTTGACGTCGACCAGCACGCGGGTGATCAGCCCGGACAGTTCCGACCCCACCTGCACCTGGTTGGTCGGCGCCAGCTTGCCGGTCGCCGACACGGTGACGGTCAGCGACCCGCGCTGCGCCTTTTGCGTGGCATAGCCCGGTTCGTCGCTGCCCCCGAACACGCGCGACAGGATGAACAGGACGATGACGACCGCCAGCGCGATGCCGCCCCATTTGAGCCAGCGGCGCCAGGCAGGCGTCACCTTGCCGCCCAGAAAGCTGTCGAGATCGGGCTTTGTGTCGGCCATCATTGCTGTCCGCTGTTA
>CADEEK010000202.1 GCA_902826325.1 uncultured Sphingomonadales bacterium | reverse complement strand
GCGACGGGCTGCTGCGTTATTTCCCGTCGGAAAATCTGCGCGGGTCGGAGGCGCTGACCAGTTACATCCTGTCGATCGCCGCCGAGGCCGGTTTGCCGATCCCCGACGGGCCGCGCACCGCGATGATCGATGCGCTGAAGGCCGTGCTCGACGGGCGGCTGCGGCATGACGAATATGGCGATGTCCGGTTGCAGAAGGTTGCGGCGTTCGCGGCGCTGGCGCGGCAGGGCGCGGCGACGTCGGCGATGCTGGGCCAGATCGGCATCACGCCACAGGATATGCCGACCTCCTCGCTCGCCGATTATATCGCGGCGCTGGGCAAGGTGCCGGGCCTTGCCAATGGCGCGCAGCTGCGTGCGGCGGCGGAGGCCGTGCTCAAGACCCGGCTGGTCTATGAAGGGACGCGGATCGATCTGTCGGACAAGGGCAATGCGCCCTGGTGGCTGATGGCGTCGGGCGATGAATCGGTGCTCAAATCGCTGGTCGTGACGCTTGGCCGACCGTCCTTTGCGGGCGAGGGACCGAAGATGATGGTCGGCGCGGCGCTGCGCCAGCAACGCGGCCATTGGGATACGACGACCGCCAATGCCTGGGGCGTGATCGCCGCGCGCCGGTTCGAAACCACCTATCCGGCGAGCGAGGTGGCGGGCATCACCACCGCGACGCTGGGGGCGCAGCGCGTGCAGCGCAACTGGCCGCTGCCCGATGCGCAGCGCCGCTTCGTCTTTGCGTTGCCCGCGACGGGGCAGCAGACGCCGCTGATGCTGGCGCAAGCGGGCGGGGCGGGACCGTGGGCAAGCGTGCAGGTCAAGGCGGCGGTGCCGCTGACCCAGCCGTTGAGCGCCGGTTATCGCCTGACCAAGAAAACCGAGGTGGTGCAGGCCAAGACCAAGGGGGTGCTGACGCGCGGCGACGTGATCCGCGTGACGCTGAGCGTGGAAGCGACCGCCGACCGCAACTGGGTGGTGATCGACGATCCGGTCCCGGCGGGGGCGACGGTGATCGGATCGCTGGGCGGACAATCGGAGATGCTGGCCGAAGGGGGCGAGGCCAAGGGCGCGCAGCCCAGCTATGCCGAACGCGGGCGCGATGCGTGGCGCGGCTATTTCGCCTGGTTGCCGCGCGGCACCCATGTCGTCAGCTATACGATGCGGCTGAATGCGGCGGGCCGGTTGCAGCTGCCCCCGACACGGGTCGAGGCGATGTATTCGCCGGAAATCCATGCGGCGGTGCCCAATGCGCCGATGGTGGTCGCGCAGCGGTGAGTGAGACGGCCTTGTGTTCGTGAACGTCACCCCGGCCCGGTGCCGGGGGCCGCTTTGTCGCATGCGATGCGCCCGTGCCGCCCGGGCATGGACGTCTGCCCGGTGGACCCCGGCACCGGGCCGGGGTGACGAACGTTAGTGTCGTGGCAATCGGATATTGCGGTGAAGGCGCGCGCGATCCGGACCCGGATCGACGCGGTGACGCATCGCATCTGGTGGACCGGCCCCCGGATCGTCATCGCCGCCGTGCTGGGCATCGCGGCGCTGTGGATGGCGGCGGACTATGCGACGCTGCCGCCGCACCTGCCGGCCCACAAGGCGGTCGTGGCGGCGTGGCGGCCGTCCGAGGCGTGGCTGTATGACCGCGACGGGCGATTGCTCGATTCGGCGCGGGTCGATTTTCAGGCACGGCGGCTCGCCTGGACGCCGCTCGACAAGGTGGCGCCCGATGCGGTGGCGGCGTTGGTGGCGGCCGAGGACCGGCGCTTTTACCGCCATGGCGGGATCGACTGGTGGTCGATCGCCGGATCGCTGCGCGACCGGATCGAGGGCAAGCGCGCACGCGGCGCCTCTACCCTGTCGATGCAGGTCGCGGCCTATCTGTCGCCCGAACTTGCCGCGCCGGGATCGCGCGGGTGGCTGGACAAGATACGCCAGATGCGCGCGGGCGCGGCGCTCGAGCGGCTATGGTCGAAGGACCGGATTCTCGAAGCCTATCTGAACCTGGCGGGCTTTCGCGGTGAGGCGCAGGGGATCGGCGCGGCGGCGCTCGGCCTGTTCGGCAAGACGCCCGATGCGCTGACCCGCGACGACGGGCTGTTGCTCGCGGCGCTGCTGCCCAACCCGTCGGCGGGCGCGGCGGAGATTGCGCGGCGCGCCTGCGCCCTGTCGCGCGGGGATGATTGCGCGCGGTTCGCCGGGGCCGCCGCGTCGATGATCGGTCCGGCGCGCAGCCTGGCGCTCGACCCCGGCCTTGCCCCGCATCTGTCCAACAAATTGCTGACGCAACCCGGCCTGCGCGTCGCGACGACGATCGACATGCGGGTCCAGACGATCGCGATCCGCGCGCTGCGCCGCCAGTTGCAGGGGCTGGGCGGCACCCGTGCGCGCGACGGGGCGGTGGTGGTCGCGGACAATGCGACCGGCGAGATCCGCGCCTGGGTCGGCGGGATCGGCGGCGCGTCGACCGCGCCGTCGGTCGATGGCGCGTCGAGCTATCGCCAGGCCGGATCGACGCTCAAGCCGTTCCTTTACGCCCAGGCGATCGAGAAGGGCTATCTGACCCCCGCCTCGATCCTCGACGATTCGCCGGTCCAGCTCGACACGGCATCGGGCCTGTATGTGCCACAGAATTACGATCGCGCGTTCAAGGGGCCGGTCAGTGCGCGCGCGGCGCTGGCCGGGTCGCTCAACGTGCCGGCGGTGCGCACCCTGTTGCTGACCGGGGTCGAGCCGTTTCGCGACCGGTTGTGGGATACGGGCTATCGCGGGCTGACCGAGAGCGGCGAATATTATGGCTACAGCCTTGCATTGGGGTCGGCCGAAGTCACGCTGATCGAACAGGTCGGCGCCTATCGCAGCCTGGCGCTTGGCGGGCGCTGGACGCCGCTGCAGGTGCGCAAGGGGGAGCAGGCGCCCCCGCCGCGCGTCACCACGACGCCGCAGGCGGCCTGGCTGGTCGCGGATATGATCGCCGATCCCAATGCGCGGGCGGGCACGTTCGGCATGGATTCGGCGCTGCGCCTGCCGTTCTGGGCGGCGGTCAAGACCGGCACGTCCAAGGCGATGCGCGACAATTGGTGCATCGGCTTTTCGGATCGCTACACGGTCGGCGTGTGGGTCGGCAATCTGGAGGGCGATCCGATGCGCGCGGTGTCGGGCACCAGCGGCGCGGCGCCGGTCTGGCGCGACGTGATGATGGCGATCCATGCCGACCGGCCGGGACGCGCGCCCGAACGCCCGCGCGGGATCGAGGCGCGCGACATCCGGTTCGACGCGAATATCGAACAGCCGCGCCGCGAATATTTCCTGTCCGGCACGGCGATGACGCGCATCGCCGCCGCGCCCGCCGTGTCGCGGCGCCCGCGCATCGTCAGCCCGGTATCGGGCAGCGTCTATGCGCTCGATCCCGACATTCCGATCGACCGGCAGCGCATGGCGATCAGCGTGACCGGCGAAGTGACCGGGCACCGGTTGGTACTCGACGGACGCGATCTGGGCATCGCCGATGCGCGGCCGATGGTGCTGGCCGGGCCGGGCCGCCACCGGCTGCGGTTGATCGGTCCGCGCGGGCGGGTGGCGGACCAGGTGGTGTTTACAGTGCGGTAAATTGGGATTGGGGGGGGTGGTCGGCGTCTTTGTTGTGGTTGTCGCACCAGCCCGAGTTCTTTGTTGGGTTGCGGCACCGGCCCGCTCCCCCACCCCGCCACCCATCGAAAGGATATTCTGAAATGGGTGGCGGGGTGGGGGAGCGGGCCGG
>CADEEK010000201.1 GCA_902826325.1 uncultured Sphingomonadales bacterium | reverse complement strand
ACAGGCGGAGGTGACGCGCACCGCGCGCGAATTCGGCCGGATTTCGACGCTGGCGCAGCGCGGCTTTGCGACCAAGAGCCAGCTGGACGCAGCCCAGGCGGCGGCGGAGGCGGCGCGCGCGACGCTGGATCAGGCGCGGGCGAGCGAGGCGTCGGGCGAACTGACCGCGCGCACCGACCAGATCGCATCGGCCGACGCCCAGATCGCCGCGGCGCGCGCCGCGCTGGCGGCGCAACAGCGGCGCGGCACCGAAATCGCGCCGACCGCGCCGGTCGCGGCAGCGGTCGAACAAACCTATTTCCAGGCCGGGGAATGGGTGCCCGCCAACACGCCGGTCGTGCGCCTGTTGCCGCCCGACCGGGTCAAGATCCGCTTTTACGTTCCCGAACCGGCGCTGGCGGGGGTCCGGCCGGGGGGCAAGGTGGCGGTCGGCTGTGACGGTTGCGGCGACGGCATGACCGCCACGGTGCGCTATATCGCACCGCGTGCGGAGTTCACCCCGCCGGTCATCTATAGCGAGCGGGCGCGGGCCAAGCTGGTGTTCCTGGTCGAAGCCTATCCCGATCGCGGCGCCGACCGGCTGCGCCCCGGCCTGCCGGTCGAGGTGCGGCCGCGATGAGCGAGCGGCCCGCGATCCGGGTCGAGGGGCTGACCAAAAGGTTCGGCGAGCGGACCGTGGTGGACCATGTCGACCTGACCGTCGGGCGGGGGCGGATCTGCGGCTTTCTGGGGCCGAACGGCTCGGGCAAGACGACGACGCTGCGGATGATCTGCGGCCTGTTGATCCCCGATGACGGGGCAGGCGAGGTGCTGGGCCTGGACCTGCGGCGTCAGCGGGACGCGATCAAGCTGCGCATCGGCTATATGACGCAGCGGTTCGGGCTGTTCGAGGATCTGACGATCCGCGAAAATCTGGGCTTTGTCGCCGATGCCTATGGCATTGACGACAAGCGGGCGCGGGTCGACGCCGCGCTCGAACGGCTGGGGCTGGAAACGCGCGCGCATCAGCTTGCCGGGACGCTGTCGGGGGGATGGAAGCAACGGCTGGCGCTGGCGGCATGCGTGCTGCACGAACCCGACATCCTGTTGCTCGACGAGCCGACGGCGGGGGTCGATCCGCTGGCGCGGCGCGAATTCTGGGACCAGATCCACCTGCTTGCCGCCGATGGCGTCACCGTGCTGGTGTCGACACATTATATGGATGAGGCCGAACGGTGCCACGACATCGCCTATATCGCCTATGGCGTGATGCTGGCGCGCGGCACGGCGGCCGAAATCGTCGCGGAATCGGGGCTGGTCGCGCTGGCGGGTGAGGGGCCGGGGGCCGACCGGCTGGCGCCCCGGCTGGAACATCGCGACGGCGTGGCGATGGCCGCCGCGTTCGGGCCGACCATCCATGTCTGTGGGCAGGAGATGGCGGCGTTGCGCCGCGCGGTCGACGCGGTGGCGCCCGACATCCGCTGGCGCGAGACCGAACCGACGCTGGAAGATGTGTTCATCCATCTGATGCGCGGCGCCAGCGACAACAGCGTGGGCGCGGGCGCATGAGCCGCGCCGCACTGGCCGCCGCCTGGCGCCGCATCTGGGCGGTGCTGGTCAAGGAGGTGCACCAGTTGCGCCGCGATCCGCTGACCTTTGGCATGGTCGTCGGGCTGCCGCTGGTCCAGCTGACGCTGTTCGGTTTTGCGATCAACAACGATCCGCGCAATTTGCGCGCGGCGCTGGAAATGAACGACCATAGCGCGGTGACGCGCACGGTGGAGAGCGCACTGCGCGCCAGCAGCTATTTCGAGCTGGTGCCGGTCGATCGCGCGGGGGAGGGGGAGGCGATGCTGCGCCGCGGATCGGTGCAGTTCCTGATCGTCGTCCCGACCAACTTCACCCGCGATCTGGTGCGGGGCGACCGGCCGCAGCTGCTGGTGCTGGCCGATGCGACCGATCCCGCATCGACGGGCAATGCCATCGCCGCGGTGGAACAGGCGGTGCTGTCCGGCCTGCGGCACGATCTGGTCGGGCCGCTCGCAAGCCGCGCGGCGGCACCGCCGCCGGTCGAGGTGGTGATCCAGCGCCGCTACAATCCCGAAGGGATCACCAGCCACAATATCGTCCCCGGCCTGCTCGCCGTCGTGCTGTCGATGACGATGGTGATGATGACGTCGATCGCCGTGGCGCGCGAGCGGGAACGCGGGACGATGGAAAATTTGCTGGCGATGCCGCTGCGCCCGATGGAGGTGATGGCGGGCAAGATCCTGCCCTATGTCCTGATCGGCGCGGCACAGACGGTGATCATCGTCGGCCTGTCGGGCCTGATCTTTCATGTGCCCTTTGCCGGCGCGGCATGGCTGCTGGCGCTGGCGACACTGGTGTTCATCACCGTCAGCCTGCTGCTCGGCTTCACGCTGTCGACCTTTGCGCGGACGCAGATGCAGGCGATGCAGATGAGCTTCTTCTACATCCTGCCCAGCATCCTCCTGTCGGGCTTTGCCTTTCCCTATGCCGGGATGCCGCGCTGGGCGCAGTGGATCGGCGAGGCGCTGCCGGTGACGCATTTTCTGCGCGTGGTGCGCGGGGTGATGCTGAAGGGATGGGACGCGGGCGAAGCCGTGGGCCAGCTGGCAATGCTCGCCGCGCTGGGCGCCGTGTTCGCGGTGATCGCGATGCGCCGCTATGGCGACACGCTGGAGTGATCCGCGGCGTGGCTGGGCCGCGATCCCGCCGATACGCCCGGTTGATCGAGAACAGCCTTCATCCTGCACGGGCGCGCGCGGGCGATGCCGAACGGCTGGCCGGCCCTTTTCCCGCACGCCGTCGCTGTCAGGCCGCCGCTTTCAGGCGCAACGTCGCCTCAAGGCAGCGGCGCGCCCATATGCCGATACCGCGAAGACGCCAGGGAAACGGCATTTCGATCAGCAATCGCTGGCGCAGCAGGATCTGGTCGAGCAGCGGCACAAGCTCGATCGACGGCCCATAGGCGGCGGCGAACAGCCGCAGCCGCCGCAGCTGTTCGGCATGCGAATAATCCGCCTCATTGCCGATATCGAGCCACAGCCAGGCGGCATAGCCGAGATCGAACATCCGCTCGCCCTCGGCCGCGTTGTCGAAGTCGATCAGCGCCACGGGCACGCCATCGCGGAACACGGCATTGCAGGGCGAAAGATCGTTGTGGCAGGCGACGCGCCCGTCCTCGCAAAAGGCGGCGGTGGCATCGTGATAGCGGCGGATGAGCGATGCGGCCTGGCGCAACGTGACGTCGTCGTGATGGCCGAGGCCGAGCGGCACCGCGCCCTCGACGAAGCTGAAGATGTCGCGGCCCCTGGCGTCGATGCCGAGCCAGCGCGGCACGCCGTCAAAGCCCGCGGCTTCGAGCTTGCCCAGCAGCGCGCGGACAAAGTCGGCATTGGCCGGCGGTCGGCGCCGCACGGTGTCGCCTACTCGCACGACCTTCTGGATCATGCCGCCGCGCAGACGCACCTCGCGCAGGGCGGGATCGGTGCGACCCCGCCAGCGCCGATGCGCGCCACGCCAAAGGCGGCGCAACAATGTCAGGCTCCGGTCGCGATGGCGCGACCCGGACCCGTCACTGGTCGAGGAACGAGCGCATCTTGCGGCTGCGCGACGGGTGCTTGAGCTTGCGCAGCGCCTTCGCCTCGATCTGGCGGATGCGTTCGCGGGTCACGCTGAACTGCTGGCCGACCTCTTCCAGCGTGTGATCGGTGTTCATGCCGATGCCGAAGCGCATGCGCAGCACGC
>CADEEK010000200.1 GCA_902826325.1 uncultured Sphingomonadales bacterium | reverse complement strand
GCCGCGCACCAACCGGCATCTTTATACCGATGCCGACCCGCTCGACCTCGTCCCCTTCGCCGACAAGGTGAACCTGTGCCAGACGATCGACGCCGCCGCGCGCGCCCGCGATCCGCGCGTGGTGCAGGTGTCGGCCAGCCTGCTCGGTTCGTGGAGCGTGGTCGAGATCGTCCGGCCCGACGGCTTCGTCGCCACCGACATCCGTCCGCTCGTGCGGCTCAACGTCGCCATCGTCGTCGAAGCGAACGGGCGGCGCGAAACCGGCAGCTTCGGCACTGGCGGCCGCGCGCTTTACGACCGGCTGCTCGAACCGGCGACCTGGAACCGCGCGATCGACGAGGCGCTGGCACAGGCACTGGTCAATCTCGACGCGGTCGATGCCCCGGCGGGCGAAATGACCGTGCTGCTCGGCCCCGGCTGGCCCGGCGTGCTGCTGCACGAAGCGGTCGGGCACGGGCTGGAGGGCGACTTCAATCGCAAGGGCACATCGGCCTTTTCCGGGCGGATCGGCGAGCGGGTGGCGGCACCCGGCGTAACCGTCGTCGACGACGGATCGATCCTCGACCGGCGCGGGTCGCTGTCGATCGACGACGAAGGCACGCCGACGCAGGAAACCGTGCTGATCGAGGACGGCATCCTCAAGGGCTATATGCAGGACCGGCAGAACGCGCGGCTGATGGGCGTCGCCCCCACCGGCAACGGGCGTCGCGAGAGTTTCGCGCACGCGCCGATGCCGCGCATGACCAACACCTTCATGCGCGGCGGCAACGACGATCCCGCCGAACTGCTGTCGCGCGTCAAAAAGGGCATCTTTGCCAAAAGCTTCGGCGGCGGCCAGGTCGACATCGTTTCGGGCAAGTTCACCTTTTCCTGCACCGAGGCCTATCGCATCGAAAATGGCCGGCTGGGCGCGCCGATCAAGGGCGCGACGCTGATCGGCGACGGGCCCACCTGCCTGACCAGGGTGATCGGCATCGGCAACGACTTCGCGCTCGACGAAGGGATCGGCATGTGCGGCAAGGGCGGCCAGTCGGTGCCCGCCGGGGTCGGCCAGCCGACGCTGCTGGTCGAGGGGCTGACCGTCGGCGGCACGGCGGAGTGACGCGCCAAGCGGGGAGGCGGCGATGGCCGAGTTTTTCGACGCGCTGAACGATAATCATCGCGCCTTCATCGCCAGACAGCCGGTGTTCTTCGTCGCCACCGCCGCCGATGGCGCACGCATCAACCTAAGTCCCAAGGGGATGGATTGTTTTCGCGTGCTCGACGATCGCACCGCCGCCTATCTCGACGTCGCGGGTTCCGGCAACGAAACCAACGCCCACCTCGCCGCCGACGGGCGGATCACGATCATGTTCTGCGCCTTTGAAAATCCCGCGCTGATCCTGCGTATCTATGGCCGGGGACGCGCGGTGCTGCCGCAGGATGGCGAGTGGACGGCGCTGTGCGACCGCTTCCCGCCGCTCCCCGGCACGCGCCAGATCTTCGTGATCGATGTCGACAGCGTGCAGACGTCATGCGGTTGGGGCGTCCCGCATATGCAGCTGGCGCGCGAACGCGACACGCTGCGCACCTATCATGCCCGGCAGAGCGAGGCCGAACGCTTCGCCAAATATGCCGTGCGTACCGCCAGCATCGACGGCCTGCCGGTGCGCAATCCGCAACGGGTGGACTGATGGCGCTGGTCGAACTCGGACGCTACCCCTCGCCGGAGGCGCATATGGTGATCGGCCTGCTCGATGCGCAGGGGATCATGGCCGTCGCCTTCGACACCGGCGCCCGCATTGCCGAGGGCAGCATCGCCGCACTGATCCCGGTGCGAGTAATGGTCGACGAAGACGATCTGCTTATTGCGCGGGCAGCACTTCCTGCCGCCTAAAAATTAGGCAGACGTTCGCGCCTGCACAATTTTTTACCTCTTGTTAACGCCGCGCCCACGCGACTCTTGCGGAATCCTCCCGATTCCGACTCTGGCACGCCCCTTGCTGATTGGTGATCCGCACCAAAAGCGAAAGGGGGCGGAATGAAACTCGTCATCGCAATCATCAAGCCATTCAAGCTGGATGATGTCCGCGAAGCACTCACCGAACTGGGTGTCGCAGGCATGACCGTGACCGAGGTCAAGGGTTTCGGCAGGCAGAAAGGCCAGACCGAAATCTACCGAGGCGCCGAATACAGCACCAACATGGTGCCGAAAATCAAGATCGAGGTGGTCTGCGCGTCAGATCTGGCCGGTCGGGTGGTCGAGGCCGTTCAGGCCGCCGCCAACACCGGCGCGATCGGTGACGGCAAGATCTTCGTGCTCGACGTCGGTCAGGCGGTGCGCATCCGCACCGGCGAAACCGATCAGACCGCGCTGTAAAAATGGGGGTATCCATGAAAACTGCTTTGAAGATTGCCGCAGTCGGCGCGGGCGCCGCGCTGTTCGCGGCGATGCCCGCCTGGGCACAGGACGCGGCGGCCGCCGCGCCGACGCCGGATAAGGGCGATACGGCCTGGATGATGGTCGCGACCGTGCTGGTGATGGCGATGATCGTCCCCGGCCTCGCGCTGTTCTATGGCGGCCTCGTCCGCACCAAGAACATGGCGTCGGTACTGACGCAGGTGTTGGCCGTCGCGGCCTTCGCGATGCTGCTCTGGGTGATCTATGGCTATGCGCTCGCCTTTGGCGGCGATGCCAACCAGTTCATCTCGACCGGCAAATATCTGTTGGCCGGGATCACGGCGGATTCGAACGTCGCCACCTTCACCGACGGCGTCGTCATTCCCGAATTCGTGTTCATCGCATTCCAGATGACCTTCTCCGCGATCACCGTCGCGCTGGTCATCGGCGGTCTGGTCGAACGCATGAAGTTTTCGGGCCTGATGGTGTTCGCGCTGATCTGGCTGACCATCGTCTATTACCCGATCGCGCACATGGTCTGGTATCTGGGCGGCGATGACGCTTCGACCGGCCTGATCTTCGGCTGGGGCGCGCTCGACTTCGCGGGCGGCACGGTGGTCCACATCAACGCCGGTGTTTCGGCGCTGGTCGGTGCGATCATCCTGGGCAAGCGCGTCGGTTTCCCGACCGAGCGGATGGCGCCGCACTCGCTGACCATGACGCTGGTCGGCACCGGCCTGCTGTGGGTGGGCTGGTTCGGCTTCAACGCCGGTTCGGCTCTCGAAGCCAATGGCTCGGCGGGTCTTGCGCTGATCAACACCTTTGTCGCCACGGCGGCGGGCGTGCTGTTCTGGATGCTCACCGAACGCGGCCTGGGTCACAAGCCCTCGCTGCTCGGCGCATGCTCGGGTGCGATCGCAGGGCTGGTGGCCGTCACCCCGGCGGCGGGCAATTCGGGTCCGTTCGGCGCGATCCTGCTCGGCGCGGTCGCCGGCATCCTCTGCGCGATCTTCGTCATCTCGATCAAGCCGAAGCTGGGCATCGACGAATCGCTGGACGCCTTTGGCATCCATGCGGTCGGCGGCATCATCGGCTCGATCCTGACCGCCGTCACCATGCTGCCTTCGCTGGGTGGCCCGGGTGCGGACGATTACGACATGGTCGCGCAGCTGATCATCCAGGTCAAATCGGTGGGTGTGGCCATCGCCTGGGCAGCCGTCGGTTCGGCCATCGCGTTCTTCATCGCAAAGGCTGTCACCGGCCTGCGGGTCAGCCCCGAAGTCGAGCAGGAAGGCCTCGACCTCGGCGAACATGGCGAACGCGCCTACAACTACTGATCGAATTTGGCTCGCGCCCAGGCGCGGCCCCCTACCTCGTTCCTCCC
>CADEEK010000199.1 GCA_902826325.1 uncultured Sphingomonadales bacterium | reverse complement strand
GTAAATCATTTACAGATTTTCGTTGCCCCTGGCCGCCATGATGACCCATTGACCCGCCAGACTGCCGTTCCACGAGGGACACGTCTGTCAATTTGAATAGAGACGCCCCCAACACAGCGAGGTATTTATGACGTATCAGGACGAAATCACCCGGGCACGCGAACCGATCGAGGCCGCAAACGGCCGCTGGAACGGGATCGACGCCGAATCCGTGGCGCGCATGCGGCTGCAGAACCGCTTCCGCACCGGGCTGGACATCGCCAAATACACCGCGGGCATCATGCGCCGCGACATGGCCGCCTATGACGCGGACCCGGCGGCATACACCCAGTCGCTCGGCTGCTGGCACGGTTTCATCGGCCAGCAGAAGATGATCTCGATCAAGAAGCATTTCGGGACGACCAAGCGCAAATATCTCTATCTGTCGGGCTGGATGGTCGCGGCGCTGCGCAGCGATTTCGGGCCGCTGCCCGATCAGTCGATGCATGAAAAGACCAGCGTGCCTGCGCTGATCGAGGAACTGTACACGTTCCTGAAGCAGGCCGATGCCCGCGAACTGGGCATGATGTTCCGCGATCTCGACGCCGCGCGCGATGCCGGGAACGAGGTCGAGGCGGCGCGTATCCAGACCGCGATCGACAATTACGAAACGCATGTCGTGCCGATCATCGCCGACATCGACGCGGGCTTCGGCAATGCCGAGGCGACCTATCTGCTCGCCAAGAAGATGATCGAGGCGGGCGCCTGCGCGCTGCAGATCGAAAACCAGGTGTCCGACGAAAAACAGTGCGGCCACCAGGACGGCAAGGTCACGGTGCCGCACGAGGACTTCCTCGCCAAGGTGCGCGCGTGCCGCTACGCCTTCCTCGAACTCGGCGTCGATGACGGCATCATCGTCACGCGCACCGATTCGCTGGGCGCGGGCCTGACCAAGCAGATCGCGTTCAGCAAGGAAGCCGGCGACATCGGCGACCAGTATAACAGCTTCCTCGATTGCGACGAGATCGACGCTACGCAGATCGGCAATGGCGATGTCGTCATCACCCGCGACGGCAAGCTGATGCGGCCCAAGCGGCTGCCCAGCAACCTGTTCCAGTTCCGCGAAGGCACCGGGGCGGACCGTTGCGTGCTCGACTGCATCACCTCGCTCCAGCATGGCGCCGACCTGCTGTGGATCGAGACCGAAAAGCCGCATATCGAGCAGATCGCGTCGATGGTCGATCGCATCCGCGAAGTGATCCCGAACGCCAAGCTGGTCTATAACAACTCGCCGTCGTTCAACTGGACGCTCAACTTCCGTCAGCAGGTGTTCGACGCCTGGGCGCAGGCGGGCAAGGATGTTTCGGCCTATGACCGCGACCGGCTGATGAGCGTCGATTATGACAGCACCGACCTGGCGGCGGAAGCGGACGACAAGATCCGCACCTTCCAGAAGGATGCCGCGGCGCGGGCGGGGATTTTCCACCACCTGATCACGCTGCCGACCTATCACACCGCCGCGCTGTCGACCGACAATCTGGCGAAGGAATATTTCGGCGACGCGGCGATGCTGGGTTACGTCAAGGGCGTGCAGCGGCAGGAAATCCGCCAGGGCATCGCCTGCGTCAAGCATCAGAACATGTCGGGCAGCGACATCGGCGATGACCATAAGGAATATTTCGCCGGTGAAGCCGCGCTGAAGGCGGGCGGGGTTCACAACACGATGAACCAGTTCGCGGCGGCCTGACCCGATCGCCGCACCGACACGCTACCACGCGGTAGCGCAAGCGGCGGGCGGGCCGGGGCGACGATCAACCAGTTTCCTGGGGAGGAAAGGAGGCTCGTCGTCACGCCATCTGGCGTGGCGGCGGGCCTTTTCCGTTGAATTGCCGGCGCGGGCGATCGGGGCGGCGCCGGTCCCGGTGCCTGCCTTGCGACGGCGTGGCTTGATTGCCGTCAGTCGGACGATGCCGGTCTCTCGGCGTCGAACATCTGCTCATGCGTCTGCGCCGGCGACCGGATGACCGGGGCCGGATGACCAAAGGGCGGGGCAATGGACCGGACGGCCTATGGCGCAGCGTCCGGCACGTCGAACGCCAGCGTCACGGCATCGGCGTTCCGGCGTGCCGCGCCATGACAGACCGCCTCGATATTGTTGCCGTCGGGATCGATCAGGAACGCGGCATAATAGCCGGGATGATAATGCCGCTCGCCCGGTGCGCCATTGTCCGTGCCGCCGGCTGCCAGCCCCGCCCGGTGCGCCGCGTCGACCGTTGCCCGATCGCGCGCCTGAAAGGCGAGATGGTGGCGGCCGGTAAGCCTGCCCATCGCCGCCGCGCTGTCGGCGGTGGACACGAACAGTTCGTCCGCCCAGAAATAATCCGCACCCTCGCCGCCGAGCGGGATGCCCAGCGCATCGAACAGGGCGGTGTAGAAACGGCGGCTGGCGGGCAGGTCGGCGACGACCAGCTGGATGTGATCGATCAGACGGCCGCGATGGAGCGTTTGGGTGGCCACGGCGAATTCTCCTTCGTCCGGCCAACCGCCGGACCGAAATCGAGTTCCGCCTGGGCCACCGGGGCGAAGCTGCGCCGGTGATGCACGGTCGGGCCGAGCGTGCGCAGCGCGTGACGGTGCGTGGGGGCGGCATAGCCCTTGTTGCTGGCCCAGCCATAGCCGGGGTGCAGCCGGTCGAGATCGGCCATGATCGCGTCGCGATGCTGTTTGGCGACGATCGACGCCGCCGCGATCGACAGCGAGCGGGCATCGCCGCCGACCACCGCCTCGCTGCCATGACGCCAGTCGGGGCAGCGATTGCCATCGACCAGCACAAAGCCGGGGCACGGGTCCAGCGCATCGACCGCGCGGGTCATCGCCAGCATCGTCGCCCACAGGATGTTGAGCCGGTCGATCTCCTCGACGCTGGCGATGCCGATGCCGACGCGCGCGCAGGCGAGGAGTTCCGCGTGGAGCGCGTCGCGACGCTTTTCCGACAGCGCCTTTGAATCATCGACCCCCGCCGGAATACGCGCCGGATCGAGGATCACCGCCGCGGCGACGACCGGTCCGGCGAGCGGCCCGCGCCCCGCTTCATCCACCCCGGCGACCGGCCCGCGCGCGGCGTGGCGCAGTTCATAGGCGAGGTCAGGCATCGCCTGCGTCCTGCATCAGATCGAACGGGGCCGCGCCCAGCGCATGTCCCATCGGGCCATGACCCTGGCCCAGCCCCGGTGCCGCGCGCAAGGCGGCGTGGACGAAGCGACGGGCGCGGGCGATGGCGTCATGCAACCGCATCCCCGTGCCCAGCCCGGTGGCGATCGCGCTGGCCAGCGTGCAGCCGGTGCCATGGCTGTGGCGTGTGACGATGCGCGGCGAATCCCAGACCGTTTCCCGAACGCCGGTTCCGTCCCGTTCGAACAGCATGTCGAACACCTGGCCGGCATTGGCGCGTTCGAATGGCGCGCCGCCGGGATCGGTGCCGAGGCCATGGCCGCCAAGGACGAGATGGCCGCCCTTGGCAAGGAGCGCGGGGCAGCCGGACCGCTTGAGCACCCTTTCCGCCGCAATGGCCTGCGACCCCTCGTCCGCGACCGGCAGGTCGGCGAGCGCGGCCAGTTCCGCCGTGTTGGGCGTTGCCAGCGTGGCGATGGCGAGCAGCCGTTCGAACGCCGCGATCGTGGCGGCATCGGCCAGCGCGGCGCCGCTGGTGGCGACCATCACCGGATCGAACACGATCGGCACGGCCAGCGCCGTCAGCCGGTCGGCGAGCGCGGCGGCGGTCTGTGCCGACCCGATCATCCCGATCTTCACCGCATCGACGCCGATGTCGGACGCCACCGCGTCGATCTGTGCCAGCACCATATCGGCCTGCACCGGATGGACC
>CADEEK010000198.1 GCA_902826325.1 uncultured Sphingomonadales bacterium | reverse complement strand
GCGTGGACGCCAGCGGCAACAAGGATGAAGGCGCGGGCGACCAGGGGATCATGTTCGGCTATGCCGCCAACGACACCCCGGACCTGATGCCTGCGACGCTCTACTACAGCCACAAGATCCTGGAGCGGATGGCGGCGGATCGCCATTCGAAGGCCGCGCCGTTCCTTGAACCGGATGCCAAGAGCCAGGTGACGCTGCGTTACGAGGGCAGCGTGCCGGTCGCCTGCACCGCCATCGTCGTGTCGACCCAGCATGCGCCGGGTTACGATACGGGCGACAAGGAGGCCGAGCTGCACGCCTATGTGAAGGCGGTGATCGCCGATGTCATTCCGGCGCATCTGCTGTCGGACGCGACCGAATATCACATCAACCCGACCGGCAGCTTCGAAATCGGCGGGCCGGACGGCGACGCGGGCCTGACCGGTCGCAAGATCATCGTCGATACCTATGGCGGCGCGGCGCCCCATGGCGGCGGCGCGTTCAGCGGCAAGGACCCGACCAAGGTCGACCGCTCGGCAGCCTATATCACCCGCTATCTCGCCAAGAACATCGTCGCGGCGGGGCTGGCGCAGCGCTGCACGATCCAGCTTGCCTATGCCATCGGCGTGTCCAAGCCGCTGTCGCTTTACGTCGACACGCACGGCACCGGCGTGGTCAGCGACGACAAGATCGAAGCGGCGATCGGCAAGATCGAAAAGCTGGGCGGCCTGACCCCGCGCGGCATCCGCACGCATCTGGGTCTCAACAAGCCGATCTATCAGAAGACCGCCGCCTATGGCCATTTCGGGCGCAAGGCGGAAGGCGACCTGTTCCCTTGGGAGCGCACCGACCTGGTCGATGCGCTGAAGGCCGCGCTGGCCTGAACCTGCGGGATCGAACGAATAGGGGCGGCGACTTCAACCGGAGTCGCCGCCCGTCTTGTTTCAGCGCCATTCCCGTCACCCCGGCCTTGAGCCGGGGTCCCGCTTCCTCGGGCGGTCGTTAAAGCGGGACCCCGGCTCAGGGCCGGGGTGACGGCGTTCAGCGGGCGCCCTCAAGCCCTTCGCCCGCATCGACCGAGGCGCGATATTCGGGCTTCACCCGCGCCCTGCCCGCCTGTTCATAGGCAAAGCCGAGTTCCAGCATGCGCCCGTCGCGCCACGCGGCGCCGATGAACGACAGGCCGACAGGCAAACCCTTTACCAGCCCCATCGGCACGGTCAGGTGCGGATAGCCCGCAACGGCGGGCAGCTGGCTGGCGCTCGGCCCCTGAAACTGGTCGCCGTAAACCGGGTCCGACGGCCACGCCATGCCATAGCTGACGCTGACGATCGCCTGCGCGTCGGCCTTGGCCAGCATCGCGTCGATCGCGCCGCGCGCCAGCGTCTTCGCCTTGTCGCGCGCCGCGGCATAGGCGGGATCGTCGGTGCCGCCGGTCTGTTCGGCGCGTTCGAACAGGCTTTGACCGAAATAGGGCATTTCGGCATCGGCGTGCGCCTTGTTGAAGGCGATGGCGTCGGCCAGCGTGCGGACCGCAACGCTGTCCGGCGTCGTTGCGAGATAGGCGGCGAGGTCGCTTTTCAATTCCATCATCAGCACCTGCAGCTCGGCCTCGCCCAGCCCGTCGGTCCTGGGCCGTTCGACCTCGACCAGCACCGCGCCCTGCGCCTTGAGCACCGCCAGCTGCGCATCGAACCGCGCCGCCAGCGCCGCACCCATATTGGGCCGCAGCACCGCCAGCCGCACGCCGTTCAGGCTGGCACGCGACCAATCGGGGGTCAGCGCCGCGCGCCGCGCATCGGCCTCAACCGTCGCCGCATCGGCGGGATCGCTGCCGATCATGCCGCCGAACAGCGCGGCGGCGTCGCGAACGCTGCGCGCCATCGGCCCGGCGGTGTCCTGGCTGTGGCTGATCGGCACGACATGGGTGCGGCTGACCGCGCCCAGCGTCGGCTTCAACCCGACCAGCCCGTTCATCGAACTGGGGCACACCACCGATCCGTCGGTTTCGGTGCCGACGCCGACCGCCGCCAGACTGGCCGCGATCGCCGCGCCGGTGCCGCTCGACGAGCCGCAGGCCGACCGGTCGAGCGCATAGGGGTTGCGCACCAGCCCGCCGACCGCGCTCCACCCGCTCATCGAATCGCCATCGCGAATATTCGCCCATTCGGACAGGTTGGTTTTGCCGAGGATGATTGCCCCGGCCTCGCGCAGCCGCTTGATCAGCCAGGCTGCCCGCCGTGGTCGCGTTCTCCACCGTGTCGATATTGTCCTTGATCAGCACCGGAATGCCGAACAGCGGCCCGCGCGCGATCCGCAGCCGCCGGTCGCGGTCGGCGCGGCGCGCCTGTTCGATCGCGCGGGGATTGATCGCGATGACGCTGCGCAGCCCCGGCCCCGCCCGGTCGAGCGCCGCAATCCGCGCGAGATAGGCGCGCACCAGCGCCTCGCTGCTGGTCCGCCCCGCCCACAGATCGGCCTGAAGCGATTCGATCGAGCGTTCCTCGACATTGGGCGCCGCCGTCTGCTGCGCGCCCGCCGGAGTCGCCGCCATCGCCGCGGCCAGCACCAACGCCGTTCCCCATTTCCTCATCGCGCGCTCCTGCCGGTTGCCGGAATCGTTCGGCCCGCCCCCGACGATAGCTGCTGGCCGGTGAGGCACAAGCACCCTCCCCGACCGCGCCGAGCGGCAACGCAAGGCGATCGCGTCAATCGACAAGCCCGCGATGTTTTGCAAAGAGGCGCCATGACCGAATCCCCACCGCCCGCCACCGCCGCATCGCCGGGTTTCCGGATGCTGATCGATTTCGGCCCGCTCGCGATATTCTTCCTGGTCAACAGCTTCGCCCCCGGCCCCGCGCTCGCCAAGATGCTGGCGGCGACGGCGGCGTTCATGGCGGCGATCTTCGTCGCAATGGGGCTGTCGTGGTGGAAGACGCGGCACATCTCGCCGATGCTGTGGATTTCGGGCGGGTTCGTGCTGATCTTTGGCACGCTGACGCTGTGGTTCCACAACGGCACCTTCATCAAGATGAAGCCGACGATCGTCTATTCGCTGTTCGCGGTCGTGCTGTTCTATGGCGTAATCGCGCGCAAGCCGCTGCTGCAGGCGCTGCTCGGCACCGCTTATCCCGGGCTCAGCGAACGCGGGTGGAAGCTGCTGACGATCAACTGGGCGGTGTTCTTCGTGTTCATGGCCGTGCTCAACGAAATCGTCTGGCGCTGGTCGGCGCCCGGGCCGCAGGACGATTTGAGCTTCTGGGCCGGGTTCAAGCTGTGGGGCGCGATCCCCCTCACCCTGTTGTTCGCGATGGGCAATATCCCGCTGCTGCTGCGCCACGGCCTCAAGACCGATGCCGACATCGTCGAAAAGGCGCTGCCGCCCGAGCAGTGATCCGGCGATCAGGGGGCGGTGCAGGTCCACGGGTTCGACGCGCTCAACGGCCCGGTCTGTTTGCAGAATTGCGTGGCCAGCGTCGTTTGCTGCTGCTTGGTATGGAACGTCCACCCCTGCGTCGTGTTCGATGCGGCGATGATCGTCACATGATGGCTGTGACCGTTGAACCCCTTTTCCAGGGTCGACAGGCGACCGGCCGTATCGAACCCCTTGGTCGCGACGGTTTTCTGCGCATTCTGCAGCGCTGAGATCTGCTGCTTGAGCTGGGCGATTTCGACCTTCAGGGCATCGATCTGCGGTTGCGGCGCGGCGCCCTGCGCCAGTCGCATTGCCGCGGGGGTGGTCGAGATCGGCGCCGCAGGTTGCCGCGCCAGCGCGATGCCGCCAGCGACAACAACGCCGATAACGACGATGATTCCAGCGTTCAGGGGAAACTAAGCCATAGCAAATCCTTTAAAAAGAAAGGAAAAGCACAATCGACCCGACACGAATCGAAATA
>CADEEK010000197.1 GCA_902826325.1 uncultured Sphingomonadales bacterium | reverse complement strand
GACCAAGACGGTGATTTCCCGGCAAAGCGCATCGCGCAGCGGGCAAGGGACGGCGGCATTCTTCGCCGTGTTCGCGCTGTTCATCGTCTCGCTGATGCTTGCGGGACAGGTCGTCGGCACGATGGCGGAAGAACGGTCGAACAAAGTGATCGAAATCCTCGCCGCCGCCGTGCCGCTGGAAAGCGTGTTCTTCGGCAAGCTGGTCGGCATGTTCGGCGTGGCGCTGGTATTCCTCGTCTTCTGGGGCACTGTGGTCCTCAACATCGGCGCCAATGCCGCCACGGTGATGCCCGGCAAGATGGCGCTCGCCTTTTCCGATGTGGGGCCAGCGGTCGGCATGCCGATGTTCCCGCTGTTGTTCCTCGGCTATTTCATCATGGCCTATATGCTGCTGGGCGCGGTGTTCCTGGGCATCGGCGCCCAGGCATCGACCCAGCGCGAATTGCAGATGATGTCGCTGCCGATCACCATCTTTCAGGTGGCGATGTTCGGCTTCGCCTCGGCCGCGGCGGCCAGCCCCGACAGCTGGGTCGCGACCGCGGCGGAACTGTTTCCGTTCAGCTCGCCCTTCGCGATGGTCGCGCGCGCGGCCAATTCGCCCGAATTGTGGCGGCACGGCGCGGCGCTGGCATGGCAGGCGCTGTGGGTGGTCATCACGGTCAGCATCGCCGCGCGGCTGTTCCGACGCGGCGTGCTGCAATCGGGCAGCCCCAAATTGCGGCGCAGCAAAAAGGCGGCGGCCTGACGCCGGTCGGCGAACCGCCATCGCTATTGACATTCCTGTAAGCGAAGCCACTCTGCCGGCAACCAGCGACCGGGAGAGAATATTCATGGCGACCCTTGCGCCCACCGCGACGTCTGCGGTCGATCCGCTCGACGTCACCCGCCCCGAACTCTATCGCGACGACAGCTGGCACGAACCGTTCGCGCGCCTGCGTGCCGAAGCACCGGTCTATCGCTGCGAAAACAGCGCGTTCGGCCCCTATTGGTCGATTTCGACCTACAAGCCGATCGTCGAGGTCGAATCGCTGCCCGAACTCTATTCCAGCCAGGCGGGCGGCATCACCGTCGCCGATCTGATGCCCGAAGACATCAAGATGCCGATGTTCATCGCGATGGACCGCCCCAAACATACCGGCCAGCGCCGCACCGTCGCCCCCGCCTTCACCCCGTCGGAAATGCAGCGGATGCGCGGCGATATTCAGCGGCGCACCGCCGAACTGCTCGATGCGCTGCCGGTCGGCGAAACGTTCGACTGGGTCGATGCCGTGTCGATCGAACTGACCACGCAGATGCTGGCGCTGCTGTTCGACTTTCCCTGGGAAGAACGGCGCAAGCTGACCCACTGGTCCGACTGGGCCGGCGATATCGAAATCGCCAAGGACCCGGTGAAGAAGGAGGAACGCCGCGCCATCCTGTTCGAATGCGCGTCGCAATTCGGCGCGCTGTGGAACAGCAAGGTGGGCAAGGACCCGACGCCGGACCTCATCTCGATGATGATCCACAGCGACGCGATGGCGCAGATGGATCAGATGGAGTTTCTGGGCAACCTCATCCTGCTGATCGTCGGCGGCAACGACACCACGCGCAATTCGATGTCCGCCTATGCCTGGGCGCTGCACCAGTTCCCTGACGAGCGCGCGAAGCTGGAAGCAGACCCCACGCTGATCCCCAATGCGACGCAGGAGATCATCCGCTGGCAGACGCCGCTCGCCCATATGCGCCGCACCGCGACGCGCGACACGCAATTGATGGGCCAGAAAATCGCCGAGGGCGACAAGCTGGTGCTGTGGTATCTGTCCGCCAATCGCGACGCCAGCGTGTTCGACGATCCCGACGCGATCCGGGTCGATCGCGACAATGCCCGCCGCCACCTCGCCTTTGGCCATGGCATCCATCGCTGCGTCGGCGCGCGGCTCGCCGAACTGCAGATCGGGGTGCTGATGGAGGAAATGGGCAAACGCCGCCTGCGCGCCAATGTCGTCGGCGAACCGGAACGGGTCGCCGCCTGTTTCGTCCATGGCTATAAAAAGCTGCCGGTCGAACTCAGCCGTTATTGAGTCGCGGCGGGCGGCATCGTGCCGCACGATTTCGCGCGTGACGCCTCGATCGCGGGCGGGCGTTTGCGACCCATCGTCCAGTTGGCCTGCACCCGCACCAGCGGATTGGGCGCGCACCAGATTTCGCCGCTGTCATCCAGTGCCGTCACCCAGATCAGATTATGTTCCTGTCCATAGTCGATGACGGCAAAGGCATAGCCCGATCCCTTGTCGAGGACGTGAACCGGAAGCGGCGGGTCAAGCTGCTGAAAGCTCATGGCAATCCTTCCATCGATCGACGCTGAACAGCCAGCATCGGGAAAATGTTCCCCCGCTCCGCCGCCCGCCATCGCATCGGTTTCGGCGCAACTGTTCCGCCACCATCCGCCTGAAAATAAACCAGTTTCACGCACACTCGCCCATTCGCGCGGCGTGTCCCGCCAAATCCGTTCAGCTTCGCCCACGACAGGCCCGACACGGCGCTATCCCGTCGCCACTTCAATTGGGATCCCAAGGGGTAGGTCCAAAGCGGATGAGCTTTGCAACACGTTCCGATTATGATCCTTTAACGTTCTCCCGCCGCCCGATGCGGTGGGAGCGCAAGATGCAGTTGGCCAACCATCTGTTTTACGGGGACAATCTGGATGTGCTGCGCGCGCATGTGCCGGATGACAGCGTCGATCTCATCTATCTCGATCCGCCGTTCAATTCGAATGCCAATTACAACATCCTGTTCCGCACTGCATCGGGCAGCGAATCGGACGCACAGGTCGAAGCGTTCGAAGACAGCTGGCACTGGAACGACGCGGCGGAGGATGCCTTTGACCAGGTGATGCACAGCGGGCGGTCGCGCGCCTTCGACATGCTCGCCGCGATGCGCTCGTTCCTCGGCGACAACGACATGATGGCCTATCTGGCGATGATGGCGATCCGGCTGATCGAGCTGCATCGCGTGCTCAGGACCACGGGCAGCCTCTATCTCCACTGCGACCCGACCGCGAGCCATTATCTCAAGCTGCTGCTCGACAGCATTTTCGGCGCCGACCGGTTCCGCAACGAAATCACCTGGAAACGCACCTCGGCGCACAGCGACGGCGCGCGCTATGGCCGCAACACCGACATTCTGCTTTTCTATGCCAAGGGGCCAAAGCCGGTCTGGCACCCGCAATTCACCCCCTATGAGGCCGATTATGCCGCGCGCTTCCGCAACCGCGATCCCGATGGACGGCGCTGGATGGACGATAATCTGACGGCCAAGGGGCTGTCAGGCGGCGGCTATGACTATGAATATCGCGGCGTGCGATCCTGGTGGCGGATGCCGGTGGAAACGATGCAACGGCTCGATCGCGAAGGGCGGCTGCATTTTACCAGCAAAGGGGGCATCCGCCTCAAACGCTATCTGGACGAGGCGCGCGGCATGCCGGTGCAGGCGCTGTGGAGCGACATCCCCGCGCTCAATTCGCAGGCGCAGGAGCGGCTGGGCTATCCGACGCAAAAGCCGATCGCGCTGCTCGAACGGATCATCGCCGCCTCAACCAATCCCGGCGACATCGTGCTCGATCCCTTTTGCGGCTGCGGCACCGCGATCCATGCCGCGCAGAAACTGGGGCGCCGCTGGGCGGGGATCGACATCACCCATCTCGCGATCAGCCTGATCGAACGGCGGATGCAGGCCGCCTTTCCCGATCTCGCGCTCAATGTCGAAGGAACGCCGCGCGACCGCGCATCGGCGGACGATCTGGCGCGGCGCGATCCCTATCAATTCCAATGGTGGGTGGTCGCGATGATCGACGCCATGCCCTTTGCCGGCCGCAAGAAGGGGCCGGACGGCGGCATCGACGGCATCATCTATTTCCGCCCCGAACGCCAGACGACGGCCAAGGCGCTGGTATCGGTAAAGGGCGGCGACCATGTCGGGGTCAAGATGGTGCGCGAACTCCATTCGGTGATGGAACGCGAACGCGCGCCGATCGGCGTGATGGTCAGCCGCT
>CADEEK010000196.1 GCA_902826325.1 uncultured Sphingomonadales bacterium | reverse complement strand
CCCACCCCGCCACCCATTTCAGAATATCCTGCCGATGGGTGGCGGGGTGGGGGAGTGGGCCGGTGCGGCAACCACAACAAAGCCGATATCAAACAAACCGGAACTGGCGCGCGATCGCCGCATCCAGCAGCGCATTTTCCTGAATGAACGCCTCAAGATATTCGTGCATCCCGCTGACGATCACTTCATGCGCCCGCGTCTTCTGCATCCGCGCGATCCGCGCCCGCGCCATCCGGTCGGCCTCGCCCTGCAATCCGGTCCGCTTGGCCAGCGCGTTGAGCATTTCGACCACTTCCTCGACGCACGCGGCCAGGCTGCGCGGGAGTTCGGGGCGACAGATCAACAGGTCGATGACGTTCACCGGTTCCAGCCCGTCGCTGTACAGCCAGCGATAGGCGGTGACGGCGGACACGGTCTGCAGGATCGTCGTCCACTGGTCGCGGTCGATCACCCCGCCGATCTTCTCGCCGCTGGGCAGCAACAGATGATATTTGACGTCGAGCAGCCGCGCGCTGTTGTCGGCGCGCTCGACCGCCGCGCCCAGCTGGATCAGCAACGTCGCCTCGTTGCGCATCATCCGGTGGATCGCGCCTTCGAACCCGCGCGCCTCGGCCTTCACCCCCTCGACCAGGTTGAGTGTCGAGGCGGCATTGCCGGGGTTCGAACGGCTGCTGAACAACAGCCACAGCCGGTTGGCGGCGGTCCATGCGTCGCGCGTCAGCGAGGTGCGCACCGCGCGGGCATTGTTGCGCGCCTGTTCCATGCAGCGGACGATCGATCCGGGGTGCGAGGCGTCGAGCGTCAGGAAGCGCGCGACATGCTGCTGGCTGACCGCCTGCCCGGTCGCCTCGAACGCCTCGGCGGTATAGGTGACGCTGAGCGCGCTCGCCCATGCCGCCTCCCCCGCCGGTCGCGCCGACAGCACGTCGAGCCGCACCGTCGCCTCGACCAGCCGCGCGATGAAATCGGCCCGCTCGACATAGCGGCCGAGCCAGTAGAGCGCCGATGCGGTGCGTGAGAGCATCTGCATCAGCCCTGCGCCTGAACCTGCGCCGGGTCGCCGCCGCGCAACGGCGTATCGGGCATCAGCACGAAACTGTCCTTGGTGCCGCCGCCCTGGCTCGAATTGACGACCAGCGACCCTTCCTTGAGCGCCACGCGCGTCAGCCCGCCGGGCACCACCTTGACCCCATCGGCGCCCGACAGGACAAAGGGGCGGAAATCGACATGGCGCGGCGCCAGCCCCGTTTCGGTCACGGTCGGCACGGTCGACAGCGCCAGCGTCGGCTGCGCGATATAGCGTTCGGGCTGCGCGATCAGCGCGGCGCGAAACGCCTCGATCTCGCTGTTGCTCGCGGTCGGCCCGACCAGCATGCCATAACCGCCCGACCCGTCGACCAGCTTGACCACCAGTTCGTCGAGATGGTCGAGAACATATTTGAGCGCATCCGGCTCGCGGCACCGCCAGGTTTCGACATTGGGCAGTTTCGGCTCGCCGCCCGAATAAAATCGCACGATTTCCGGCATATAGCTATAGATCGCCTTGTCGTCGGCAATGCCGTTGCCGGGCGAATTGATGATCGCGACATTGCCCGCGCGATAGGCGGCGATCAGCCCAGGCACCCCCAGCATCGAATCCGGCCGGAACACCAGCGGATCGAGGAAATCGTCGTCGATCCGGCGATAGATGACATCGACCTTCACCCGCCCCGCGATGGTGCGCATGTAAACGATGTCGTCATCGACGACCAGGTCGGCCGCCTCGACCAGCTCGACCCCCATCGTGTCGGCCAGAAAGCTGTGTTCGTAATAGGCGGAATTGAAATGCCCCGGCGTCAGCACGACGCACACCGGCCGCCCCGCGCTGCGATCCGGCGCGACCGAGCGCATCGTTTCGCGCAGCATGTCGCTGTAGCTGTCGACCGCCGCGACGCGGAACTGGTGGAACAGTTCGGGGCACAGCCGGATCATCGCCTCGCGATTTTCGAGCATGTAGGAGACGCCCGACGGGGTGCGGGCATTATCCTCCAGCACGAAGAATTCGTCCGGCCCGGTGCGCACCAGATCGATGCCGCAGATATGCGCCCATACGCCATGCGGCGGGCGGATGCCGGCGACTTCGGGCCGGAACTGATCGTTGTTCAGGATCAGTTCGGGCGGCAATATCCCCTCGTCGAGAATGCGGCGCGGGCCGTAAATATCCTCCAGAAAGGCGTTGATCGCATCGACCCGCTGGATCAGCCCGTCCGACAGGCGCTGCCATTCGTCGTGCAGGAACACGCGCGGCACGATGTCGAACGGAATGATGCGTTCGCTCGCCTCGGCATCGCCATAAACGGCAAAGGTGATGCCCAGCTGGCGAAAGGTCGCCTCGGCGGTCTGCTGGCGGCGGTGCAGTTCGGCATGGGGGGTGTCGGCGATCCATTGCGACAGCGCGGCCAGGGCGGCACGCGGATCGTCAGGCCCGCCATGACCCCAAATCTCGTCGAACGCGCGGCCTTTCCCCATCAAGCCTCCAAATCGCCGGTGCGGCGACATGGTTCCATGCTGCAATGCTTTGCTGCATTGCACAAGGGGCGATTTGCCGCTTTTTTCGGTAACGCCCGGGCAGCAAAAAGGCCGGGGTCGCCCCCGGCCTCCGCCTTCTTCGCCCCCTATAACGAAGAAGGAAGCTCAATCGGCATATTTGACCGAACAGCCATAGGGCACGGTCTTGGCCACCGACACCGCCTTGCCGGCCTTCATCTCGTCCAGCGCGGCGAGCACATGGTTACGCGCCGACGACATTTCGGCGACGCGCGCCGCGGGCTTGTCGTCGATCCCGCCCTGAAAGCGCAGCACGCCCTTGGCATCGATGATATACATGTGCGGCGTGGTCTTGGCGGCATAGCCCTGACCGACCACGCCCTTGGGATCGAGCAGATAATGGGCGGGCGTCGATTTCTGCTCGCTCATCCATTTCTTTGCCTCGGCGCCATCCATATGGCCCTGCTTGCCCGGTGCGCCCGAATTGATCGTCAGCCACACCGCGCCGCCCGCCGTGGCGGCCGCCTGGGTCTTTTGCATATTGCCCGCATAATGGCGCTGCACGAACGGACAGCCGGGGTTGTTCCATTCCAGCACCACGGTCCTGCCGCGAAAATCGCTCAACTGCACCGTCTTGCCGCTGGCGTCGGTCAGCTTGAAATCGGTCGCGATCTGGCCGTTATTCTGTTCGGCCAGCGCGGGGGCGGCAAGCATCATTACCGCCGCGGTCATCGGGATCAGCCTGTTCATCGATGCATCTCCTGGTTGAAAGCTTGAACGCGCGTCATCCCCCCGGAAGCGCGGTCAACATGCCCTGAGTCAGCACCTGCGGCAAGACCCGGGGTTCGCCCCCGCCCCTGGGATACCACAAATAGAGCGGCACCCCCGCGCGATTATGCGCCTCGATAAAGCGGCCAAGCGCCGGATCGCCATCGGTCCAGTCGCCGACCAGCACCGCGACATCGCCATCGGCAAAGGCCCGTTCGACCGCCGCGGTTTCGATCGCGGTCTTTTCATTGACCTTGCACGTCACGCACCAGTCGGCGGTGAAATAGGCGAAGATCGGCCGCCCCTCCGCACGCAGCGCGGCGAGCCGTTCCTCGGTAAAGGGCGTCGCGCCCGCTGGCTGTCCCTGCGCGGCGGCGGCAGGCTTTTCGATCCCGGCCACGGCCCATATCCCCGCCGCCGTCACCAACGCCGCCAGCGCCCACACTGCGCCCGTTCCCGCCCCGCGCAGCTGCCTGCGCCCCGCAATCCACAACAGGATGCCGATCGCCAGCGCGACGATCAGCCCGACCGCCATGCCGTTGACCCCGCTCAACCCGCCCAGCACCCAGGCGAGCGCGATCGCGGTCAGGAACATCGGCACCGACAGGATGCGGCGGAAAACATCCATCCACGCCCCCGGCCTGGGCAATGCGCGCCGCAACGCGGGCACGAACCCCAGCAACAGGAACGGCAGCGCCAGCCCCAGCCCCAGCCCGAAAAAGATCAGCAGCGCGACCGCCCAGGGCAGCACCAGCGC
>CADEEK010000195.1 GCA_902826325.1 uncultured Sphingomonadales bacterium | reverse complement strand
GATCGAATCGGTGACAATGATGAACGACATCGCCGATTCGGTGGAACGCGATCCGGCGCATGGCGATCGCGTCCATTTCACCGTCACCCGCCCCGATCCGACCACCGCAGACGCGCTGGCAGAGGCGGCGAAGTCGATCGCGCTGACCGTGTCGGCAACGGCGATCATCTGCTTCACCATTTCCGGCTCCACCGCCCGCCGCATCGCCCGCGAACGCCCCGCCGTGCCGATCATGGTGCTGACCCCCCGGCTGGAAACCGCGCGGCGCATGGGCCTGCTGTGGGGCACGCATGCGGTGCAGACCAGGGATGTCGATTCGTTCGAGGAAATGGTGGCCAAGGCCAAGCGCATGGCGCTGCGCCACGGCATCGCCCGATCGGGCGACCGGCTGATCGTCTGCGCAGGGGTGCCGTTCGGCACGCCGGGATCGACCAACGTCCTGCACGTCGTCAACCTGATCGGCAACGAGCTGAAGGGCTATTCCGGCCATTGACGCGCCCCGCGTCCCGCCCGTCGCGCCCCCCGCAACGCAGGCGGAACGATCCCGGCCTTCGAACATTCTGCCATCTGATCGTTTTGATGGAGGATATCATGCGTAAGTTGGTCGCGTTCGCGCTCGCCGGACTGGTGCTCACCGGCTGCAACACGATTGAAGGCGTCGGCAAGGATGTGTCATCGGCCGGCGATACCGTCGCCCGCACCGCCGACGACGCCAAATAGGGCTATTCCCCGGCGGCGGCCCGGGTCGCCGCCGCTTGCGCGTCGAGCTGCCGACGCCGCCGCCGGGTGAACCAGATCCCGGCCAGCGACAGGAAATACAGCCCGCACAGCGGCACCGCCAGCAATAGCTGCGACCCGATATCGGGCGGGGTCAGCACCGCCGCGATCGCAAACGCCGCCACCACGCTGTAGCGCCACGCCCCCTTCAACTGTTCATAGGTCACGACCCCTGCCCGTTCGAGCAGCATCAGCAGCACCGGCAACAGGAACGAGATGCCGAACGCGAACAGAAACTGCATCACGAACGACAGATAGTTGCCGACCGCCGGCATCGCCTCCTGCTTCACGCCCCCGCCCAGATCGCCTTCCATCCCCAACAGGAATTTGAGCGCGACCGGAATCGCAAAGAAATAGGCGAGCGCACAGCCCAGCGCGAACAATACCGGCGTCGCCAGCAGAAACGGCAGCAGCGCACGCTTTTCCCGCCGATACAGGCCCGGTGCGACGAACTGCCACAGCTGGTTGGCGATCACCGGGAACGACACCATCGACGCGGCAAAGAACGCCACCTTGATCTGCACCATGAACGCTTCGAAAATCTGGGTGAAGATCAGCCGGTCCTGCCCCGCCTGCGCCAGCGGATGCACCAACAGGCCAAAGATCGGCTTGGCGAAGTAAAAGGCGACAATGAACGTCAGCACCAGCGTCAGCACGCTGTACATCAGCCGCCGCCGCAATTCGATCAGGTGATCGAGCAACGGCGCTTCGGTGCCGTCCAGTTCGTCCCCGTCATTGCCGCTCATGACGCCGCCCTTTTCGCGCGCGGCTTGCGGGGTTTGCGGGGCGGCGGGTTCGGTGCAGGCGCGGGTTCGGGCGGCGCCTCGGGCATTTCGCCAACCGCATCCGGCACGGCTTCGGGCGCAATCTCGGCGGGCGCGGCGCCGTCGGGATTGGGATCATAGACCGGCGCGGGCAACGCCTCGGGCGGATAGTCGCGCATGATCCGCGCATTTTCCTCCGCCCATTTCTTTTCCATTTCCGCAAGTTCCGCCTCGCGCACCATCGTGTCGAGGCCCGCGCGGAACTGGCCCGCCACGCGGCGCGCCTTGCCCACCCACTTGCCGACGAAGCGCATCGCCTTGGGCAGGTCCTTCGGCCCGATCACCAGCAACGCGACGATCGCGACCACCAGGAATTCAGGCGCGTTGAAATCGAGCATCTGGTCCGTCCGACATGCCATGGCGCGCGCGCCATGGCGGCGCGCTTAACGTTCGTCGGGCGTCGCGGAGCGCGCGGCGGCGTCCGGCTGCGGATCGGCGACCCGCTTGGCCTCGATCTCGGCGGGCTTTCTGTCCGCCTCGTCGTCCTCGGCCATGCCCTTCTTGAACTGCTTGATGCCCTTGGCGACGTCACCCATCATGTTCGAAAAGCGGCTGCCCCCGAACAACAGGATGACGAGCACGCCGACGATCAGCCAGTGCATCAAACTCATGCTACCCATCGGAACTCTCCGTTGATTCCACCGGCTATCTAGTCGTCTTGCGTGACAGTTTCCACCGTATCGTCGCCCGATTGTGCCGCATCGAACGCCAGATCGACCGGATCGAGCAGGCCCGCGGCCCGCAAATCGTCGATTCCGGGCAGGTCGCGGCGGCTCGCCAGGCCGAAATGGGTCAGGAATTCCGCCGTCGTGGCATAGGTCAATGGCCGCCCCGGCACCTCGCGCCGCCCCGCGGGGCGAACCCAGCCCGCTTCCATCAGCACGTCGAGCGTCCCCTTGGCGGTCTGCACGCCCCGGATCGATTCGATCTCCGCGCGCGTCACCGGCTCGTGATAGGCGATGATCGCCAGCGTCTCGATCCCCGCGCGCGACAGCTTGCGGCTGTCCTCGCGATCGCGGCGCAGGAAATTGGCGAGGTCGGCGGCGGTCTGGAAATGCCAGCGCCCGCCCCGCTCGACCAGTTCGATCCCCCGCCCCGCATAATGATCGGCCAGCGCCGCCGCCAGATCGGCGTCCTCGCCGATATAGGCGCGGATCTCCGGCACGGTCATCGGCTGATCCGACGCGAACAGCACGGCCTCGAGCGCCCGCATCGTTTCATCGGCCACGCTCATCGCTCCGCCGCCTTGAGATACAGCGGCGCAAAGGCCGATTTCTGGCGCAGTTCGATCCGCCCCTGCCGCGCCAGCTCCAGCGCGGCGACGAAGGACGATGCCAGCGCCGACTTGCGGAACGGCCCGCTGGCGTCTCCGGGCAGAAAGCTTTCGATGGTCGACCAGTCGATCCGCTCGCCGATCATCGACGCCACCCGCGCAATCGCGTCCTCCAGCGTCATTACCGGGCGCACCGCGACGATATGCATCACCGGCCGCGTCCGCGCGCTGATCCGGCCATAAGCGGCGATCAGGTCATAGATTTCGGCGTCCCAGCGCGACCTGCGCACCACACGCAGCCCCTCCGGCGCACCGCGCGCGAACACGTCGCGCCCCATCCGGTCGCGCGCCACCAGCCGCGCCCCCGCCTCCCGCATCGCATTCAGCCGTTCGAGCCGGAGTTGCAGGCGCAGCGCCAGCTCCTCCGGGCTCGGCTCGACCTCGGGATCGCGCGGCAGCAGCAACGCGGACTTGAGGTAGGCCAGCCACGCCGCCATCACCAGATAATCGGCGGCCACCTCCAGCTTCAGCTCGCGCGCCTCGTCGACATAGGTCAGATACTGGTCGACCAGCTGCAGGATCGACAGCTGCCGCAAATCGACCTTCTGCGACCGCGCCAGCGCCAGCAACAGGTCAAGCGGCCCCTCCCACCCGTCGATATCGATGGTCAGCGTTTCGGCGGCGTCGGTCATATGACGCGATACGTCACCCGGGCCTCGTGCCGGGGTCCACCGGGCCTGAAGCGATGGCGCCGCGTCTCCATTCCGCCAGCTTGCGGCAACCCGCGCATCCGCACAAGCTCGCGCTAGACCAGCCCAAGCAATTCCTCCCGCTTCGCCACCAGCGCCGCGAAATCCCCCGCCGTCGCCGTCACGCTCGCCATCGCGCGCTCCAGCCGCGCCAGCGTTGCGGGCGGCGCATCGCCCAACCGTCCGGCGATCTCGACCATCTCGTCCATCCGCGCCCAGCAATCCAGCGCGACGTCGCACCCCGCCGCAACCGCCGCCGCCGCCTTTTCCCCCGCCGTGTCCGACAGCGCCTTCATGTCGATATCGTCGGTCATCAACAGGCCGTCGAAACCGATCCGCCCCCGGATCACCTCGGCGATCACGGTCGGCGACAATGTGGCCGGATTGTCGGCATCCCACGCCTCGAACACGACATGGCAGGTCATCGCCATCGGCGCGTTGGACAGCGTGCGGAACGGTTCGATATC
>CADEEK010000194.1 GCA_902826325.1 uncultured Sphingomonadales bacterium | reverse complement strand
GTGGCCGTTTTACAGCTTCATGTTGGTTATGCGTCGGTTGCATGGCGGATCGGCGTGAAAGAGACGCGGCTGGTCACGCCAGAAAGATCTTTTTCACCTGTTTCCGAGGACAGTGTCCCATCGACACCAATTTTGGCCCCGAGAACCGAAATTCCCGCACCAGCCTTACCAGATTTGTTCCCTCCACTCGTTTTCTCTGATGTGGCGGTTACCGCGATATCGAACTCGATATACGACTTTTCGGTAAGTTGATCGCCATTTAAGGAACCTGGTACGACTGCTATTATTTCGTAAGTGTTGGCTTTGGCGAGATGGATGCCATAGGCGATATCGGAGATCGCCTCAGCGATAAAGTCAGCTAAGCGAACAGCCACATCAATAAACCCGCTTTTTCGGCTTGATATAGTCCACGTCGTCGGTGAGCGTGTAATCATGCACCGGGCGGTAGTCGATCGATACCGCGCCGCCCTTGCCGCCCCAGCCTGCGAACGTCGCAACGCTGTGCTTCATCCAGTTGGCGTCGTCGCGATCCGGGAAATCCTCGTGCATATGGGCGCCGCGCGATTCCTTGCGGTTTTCGGCGCCCTTGATCGTCACTACGGCCTGACCGATCAGATTGTCGAGCTCGAGCGTTTCGACGAGGTCGGTGTTCCAGATCAGCGAGCGGTCGGTGACGCCGACATCCTGGAAACCCTGATAGATGCTGTCCATCTTCGTCGCGCCTTCGGCCAGCAGCGCGCTGTCGCGGAACACGGCGCAGTGGCGCTGCATCGTGCGCTGCATTTCGGCGCGGATCTGTGCCGTCGGCGTGCCGCCCTTGGCATTGCGGAAATGGTCGAGCCGGGTGAGGGCGAATTCTTCCGACCCCTTGGGCAGCGCATTGTGCGGGGTATTCGGCTTGAGCGTTTCCTTGAGCCGCAGGCCGGTGGCGCGGCCGAACACGACCAGGTCGATCAGCGAGTTGGAGCCGAGGCGGTTGGCGCCATGGACGCTGACGCAAGCGGCCTCGCCGACCGCGAACAGGCCGGGGACCACCGCATCGGGGTTGCCGTCCTTCAGATGGACGACCTCGCCATGATAGTTGGTCGGGATGCCGCCCATATTGTAATGGACCGTCGGCGTCACCGGCAGCGGCTGGCGCGTCAGGTCGACGCCCGCGAAAATCTTGCCGGTTTCGGTGATGCCGGGCAGCCGTTCGGCCAGCACCTTGGGGTCGATATGGTCGAGATGGAGGTAGATATAGTCCCCATCCTTGCCGACCCCGCGCCCTTCGCGCATTTCCATCGCCATCGAACGGGCGACGACGTCGCGTGACGCGAGATCCTTGGCCGAGGGGGCATAGCGTTCCATGAACCGCTCGCCTTCGGAATTGGTCAGGTAGCCGCCTTCGCCGCGCGCGCCCTCGGTAATCAGCACGCCCGCGCCATAGATGCCGGTCGGGTGGAACTGGACGAACTCCATGTCCTGCAGCGCGATACCCGCGCGCAGTGCCATGCCGTTGCCGTCGCCGGTGCAGGTATGGGCGCTGGTCGCCGACTGATAGACGCGACCGCCGCCGCCGGTGGCCAGCACGACGGCATGGCTGCGGAACCGGTGGATGCTGCCATCTTCCATGCACAGCGCGATCACGCCGCGGCAGGCGCCGTCCTCCATGATGAGGTCGAGCGCAAAATATTCGATGAAGAAGTCCGCGTCATATTTCAGGCTCTGCTGATACAGCGCGTGCAGCATCGCATGGCCGGTGCGGTCGGCCGCAGCGCAGGTGCGCTGCACAGGGGGGCCTTCGCCCATATTCTGCATATGGCCGCCGAACGGCCGCTGATAGATGGTGCCATTGTCGTTGCGGCTGAACGGGACGCCCGCGTGCTCCAGCTCGATGACGGCGGCGGGCGCTTCGCGGACCATATATTCGATCGCGTCCTGATCGCCGAGCCAGTCCGACCCCTTGACGGTGTCGAACATGTGCCAGGTCCAGTGATCAGGCGAATTGTTGCCGAGCGAGGCGGCGATGCCGCCCTGTGCCGCGACGGTGTGGCTGCGCGTCGGAAACACCTTGGTGATGCAGGCGGTTTTCAGGCCGGCTTCGGCACAGCCCATGGTGGCGCGCAGGCCCGAACCGCCCGCGCCCACGACCACGGCATCATAAGTGTGGTCGATGATCTTGTAAGCGGACATCAGGCAGCGGCTCCGGTGGTGGCGGTCAGCGCGATCTTGAGGATCGAGAAGATCGCAAAGACCGCGCCGGCAATGGCAAGGAAGTTGAGCAGGGTCATCAGGACGATCTTGCGCGCATCGCGCTCATAATCCTCGATCACGACCTGCAGGCCGATTTTGAGGTGATAGAAGACGCTGATGACCAGCAGGATCATCGGCACCGCGGCGAGCGGCGAGGACAGCCATGCCTGCATGGTCGCATAATCGAGCGCGGGCAGGCGGATCAGGCTGACGATCAGCCACAGCATCAGCAGCAGGTTCGAGCCCGCCGTCAGCCGCTGATGCCACCAGTGATGCGTGCCCTCATGCGCCGCGCCCAGGCCGCGGACGCGGCCGATGCTGGTTCCGTTGCCCATTATTTGACCTCCGCCGCAGCGGGCGTGGTCGCCGGGGCTGCCCTGAGTTGTTCATAGCCGAGATAACCCCACAGGGCCGCCGTCAGCAGCACCGAGACGACCATGGTGAGGATCGCGAAACCCTTGTTCGACTTGAGTTCGAACGCCGCGCCCGCATCCATCACGAAATGGCGGATGCCGGCCATCATGTGCTGAAAGAAGCTGAGCGTCAGGCCGATGCCGAGTAGATAGCCGAGCCAGTTGGGCGCGCCCGCATCGGTCGTCAGGCAATCGAGGAAACCGGCATAGGCTTCCTCCCCCGCCGCCAGCGCGCCGAGCCACCACAGCAACACCGCGATGCCGACGGTCGCCATGCCCGTGCCGGTCACGCGATGCAGGATCGAAACGAGCATGTGCGGGCCCCATTTCCAGACCTGGAGATGGGGGGAAAGCGGGCGGTTTGCGTTACGGGCCGTGGCCAAGGCTTTAATTCCCCTGTCGGTTTGCGGGCCTAATGAGACACAGACGCAGCCGATGCAAGATGGCGTGTCGCAATTCGCCCCGTGGCTAACGACCTCTTAACACCTGCACGGCTAGCGTGGTCGCGCGACGGGCAGCAGGCTGGCGCCGTCGGACTTGGGGGACGAATAGAGGTGATGAGCGCGTCGATGCCAAAGGACATGCCCGTCATGGGTCAGATCAGCGCGCGGATCGACATTGCCGCACGGCTGAAGGTGTTCGATGTCGACGGGTCGATGGCGCAGCTCAGCCGCCAGGTCTGGTCGTGTCTGGAGCCGGAAATCCGCACCGTGGCACAGGCCTATTGGCAGCAATGGCAAAGCTGTTTCGCCAATGAACGCCAATGGGCATCGGGCGACACCGACAAGATGATCGAACTGGGCATCGTGTTCCTGCGCAACCGTTTTCTCGACACGCGCGGCCTGGCCTGGGTCGAATCGATCGAGCGTTCGGTGGCGGCCGCCTATGCCGCCGAGATCGAACCGATGGCGCTGTTGTCGATGATCAGCGCCAGCGATCGCGCGGCGCTCGACCTGTTGATCCGGCGCGCCGAACCGGGCGGCGAGGAACTGGCTTCGCTGATCGACACGCTGATGCGGCTGTCCGCGCTGGAAAGCGACATCACGGTCGAAATCTATAACCTGTATCGCGATCACAGCGCACAGGTCGCGCGCGACCGGCTGGCCGGTCAGTTTCGCGAATCGATCGGCAATGCGGTCGAACATGCGTCGAGTGAGGGCGACAGCCTGCGCGCCCAGGCGGCGCATACTTCGGTCGCCGCGCGCGGGATGCTGGGCAAGACCAGCGAAGTCGCCGCCGCCGCCGAACAGAGCGCGGTCGCGATGCGCGAGGCGGCGCACACCGCCGCTGGCCTCATCCGCGCGATCGAGGATGCGCGGTCGGAGGTCGAGGTGGCGGCCGAGATCGCCAATCGCGCGTCGAGCCAGGCGGGCGAGGCGGTGACGATGAGCGCGATGCTGTCCGAACATGCCAAGTCGATCGAATCGATCCTGGGCCTGATCCGCGA
>CADEEK010000193.1:1651-4138 GCA_902826325.1 uncultured Sphingomonadales bacterium | reverse complement strand
ACATGAACGGGTGCCGTCGGCCGAGCCGCGAGCGGAAATTGTCCGACCAGTTGCCGACCAGCGGATCGAGCACGGCATCGACCAGCAGCGCGATCATCATGGCGAGGCCAACCGCGACCGCGGGCACGCCCAGCGCCTGATTGTAGAAGATCATCAACAGATAGGTGAAGCCATTGTCCTTCACCCCGAAAGCGATCGAGCCAAGGCCATAGAACAGCTTGTCGCGCAATTTGCGCGGCGTCGCGGTCGTGCCCGCCTTGGTCCCCGTTGCTTCCATTCAAACCTCCCCGCGGCACGCGCCGCACACATCCTCTTTGGTCGCCGCATCTTCGCGTGCGGCATACCGGCGTTCTGAACTAGTGGCTGGACTGCCGTCGGTCAACGACTCATCACCAGCTGTCGATCCAGGGTATCCGCTTGCCTTCGCCGGTATTTTTCGGCACCGGCGCGCTGCGCAGTCCCGCCAGGATCCACCGCCGCGTTTCCGCCGGATCGATCACGTCGTCGATGCCGTAATAACCCGCCGTCGTCACCGCCTTGCCGTGCTTGTAGAGCATGGCGACCATCTCTTCGAACCGCGCCTGACGCGCGGCGGGATCGGCGATCGCCTCCAGCTCCTTGCGATAGCCGAGCCGTACCGCGCCTTCGAGGCCCATGCCGCCGAACTCGCCGGTGGGCCAGGACACGGAAAAGAGCGACGCCTGATAGCTGCCCCCGGTCATCGCGATCGCGCCCAGGCCATAGCTTTTGCGCAGCACGATCGACAGCAACGGCACCGTCAGATTGGCGCCGATGACGAACATGCGCGCGGCATGGCGGACCAGACCGGTCTTCTCAACTTCGGGGCCGACCATGATCCCCGGCGTGTCGCTGAGCGAGATGACGGGCAGGCCATGCGCCTCGCAGATCTGCAGGAAGCGCGCCGCCTTGTCCGCCGCGTCGCTGTCGATCGCGCCGCCCAGATGCGCGGGATCGTTGGCAACGACGCCGACCGGCCGCCCCTCGATCCGCGCCAGCCCGATCACCATCGACAGGCCGAACCCGCGCCGCAATTCGAGCCAGGTGCCGGTGTCGAACAGCGTTTCGATCAGCGCGCGCACGTCATAGACGCGCAACCGGTTTTCCGGGATCGCATGGCGCAGCGCGCGCTGGTCGGCACAGTCCCATTGCGCCAGACTGCCCTGAAAATAGCCGAGATATTGTTTGGCCGCCGCCACCGCCGCCGCCTCGTCATTGACCAGCAGGTCGATCACGCCATTGTCGACATGCACCGCCGCGGGGCCGACCTCTTCGGGCTTGAACACGCCCAGGCCCCCGCCCTCGATCATCGCAGGGCCGCCCATGCCGATGGTGACGTCGCGCGTCGCGATGATCACGTCGCTGCACCCCAGGAACGAAGCGTTCCCGGCGAAACAGCGCCCGCTGACGATGCCGACCATCGGCACCCGACCGCTCAGCTTGGGCAGGATTTCGAACGCGCGGATGAACCCGCCGCCATCGGTGTCCCCCGGCCGCCCGCCACCACCTTCGGTGAACTGGACGAACGGGATGCGCCAGCGATCGGCCAGTTCGACCAGCCGGTCGGTCTTGATATGGTTGCGCGCGCCCTGCGTTCCCGCGAACACGGTATAGTCATAGGCCATGGTCGCGACGCGCGCCTGTTCGTCGCCAAACTGCGTCGCGTTGACCGTGCCCAGCCCCATCACCAGCCCGTCGGCGGGGCTTTGTTCGATCAGTTCGTCGGTGGTCGCGCGGCGGCTGCGCCCGGCGATCGCCAGGCTGCCATATTCGACGAAGCTGCCCGGATCGAGCAGGTCGTCGAGATTTTCGCGCGTGGTGCGATGGCCGGTCTTGCGCCGCTTGGCCACCGCATCGGGTCGCGCCGCATCCAGCGTGCCGCGATGCCGCGCATCGACCTCGGCCAGATCGGGGCGGATATGGTCGAGATCGATCGCCTCCGCCTCGCCCGCCGCCGCATCGGCGACCGCGCCGTCGGCGGGGCGCACGAACAGGATCGGCTGGCCGATATTGAGCGTATCGCCGACCTGGGCGGCGATCAGCGCGATTTCGCCGCCCTGCGCGGCGGTGATGCCATGCTGCATCTTCATCGCCTCGACCACGGCGATTTCCTGACCCGCCGTCACCTGGTCGCCCGCCGCGACATTGAGCGCGACCAGCGTGCCGAGCATCGGCGCCGCGACCGCGACGGTGCCCGATGGCGCGGCGATGGTCGGTGTTGCCGCCTCGCTGGCCGTGGCGGACGCCGCCGCATCGGCGGGCAGCGCCGCTTCGGCCGCCAGCAATTCGTCGAGCCGTTCGTCGACCAGCCGAACATGCGCGCGGCCCGCCGCGACATCGGCATCGCCCAGCAACGCGCGCAGGAAGCGGATATTGGTCGGCACCCCGGCAATCTCGAACCGCGCCAGCGATGCCGCCGCCTTGGCCGCCGCCGCGCCGAACCCGCCATCGGGCACCGACACGATCAGC
>CADEEK010000193.1:0-1551 GCA_902826325.1 uncultured Sphingomonadales bacterium | reverse complement strand
CGCCGCCTTGGCCGCCGCCGCGCCGAACCCGCCATCGGGCACCGACACGATCAGCTTGGCGAGCAGTGAATCGTAACGCAGGCTGGTGCGATAACCGGCGCGGCCAAAGCCATCGACGCGCACGCCGCGCCCACCCGGCGGGCCATAACGCTCGATCGTCCCGGCGGCGGGCTGCGCGCCCTGTGCCGTCATCGTTTCGAGGTTGACGCGCACCTGCAACGCCGCGCCGCGCGGTGCGGGCACCGCCGCCTGATCCAGCCCCAGCGCCTCCAGCGTCGCGCCATCGGCGATCGCCAGCTGCAGCCGCACCAGATCCAGGCCGGTGACTTCTTCCGTCACCGTATGTTCGACCTGCAGCCGGGGATTGACCTCAATGAATGCCCAGTCGTCGCCATCGGGCGTCACCAGGAACTCGACCGTCGCCAGGCTGCGCAGTCGCGCCGCCGCCGCCATCCGCACCGCCGCATCGAGCAGCGCGGCGCGGGTCGTTTCGGGCAGCGCGTCGGCGGGCGCCCATTCGACGATCTTTTGCCGCGCGCGCTGCAGCGAACATTCGCGATCCCACAAATGGCTGACCGCGCCGCTGCCGTCGCCGATCACCTGCACCTCGACATGGCGCGCGCGCGGAAACAACCGTTCGACATAGAGCGAATCGTCGCCAAAGCTGCTCAGCGCCTCGGCGGCGCAACGGGCAAAGGCCGCGTCAAGCTCGTCGCGCCGTTCGACCGGGCGCATCCCGCGACCGCCGCCACCGGCGATCGCCTTCAGCATCACCGCGCCGCCGGCGCCCAGCGAATCGAAAAAGGCACGGACCTGTTCCAGCGTCGTCGGCCCCTGCGTCCCGTCGGGCGCGGGCACGTTGCACGACGCGGCATGCGCGCGCGCCGCGCCCTTGTCGCCGAACAGCTCCAACGTTTCCGGCGCGGGACCGACGAACGCGATCCCCGCATCGGCACAGGCCCGTGCGAACGCCGCATTTTCGGACAGGAAGCCATAGCCGGGATGGATCGCGTCCGCCCCGGTCTGCCGCGCGGCGTCGATCACCGCGTCGATCGCCAGATAGGCGGCGGTCCCGGCACCCGGCAGTTCGACCGCCTCGTCCGCCTCATCGACATGCAGCGATGCCGAATCGTCGGCGGGATAGACGGCGACCGTGGCGATCCCCGCTTCGGCTGCCGAGCGCATGATGCGGACGGCAATTTCGCCGCGATTGGCGACCAGCAACTTGTTCATGGAACCTCGATCGTTTCCGGCATTGCGCCGATCACATCATCATGATGCTCGCCCAACAGGGGAGCGGGGGACGCCGCGCAGGGGCGCTGGCCGTCCAGCAGGAACGGCGCCGCACCGGTCAGATGGCGGCCCATATGCGCCCGCTCCAGCTCGATCCAATAACCTGACTGGCGCAGCTGCGGGTCGTCGACCAACCCCTGAATCGGCACCACCGGCGTCGCGGGCACGCCCGCCGCCTGCAATGTCGCCACCGCCGCATCGGATGTGCGCGTCGCCGCCCAGTCGGCCAGCGCGCGGTCGATCATGTCGCCCTGGGCA
>CADEEK010000192.1 GCA_902826325.1 uncultured Sphingomonadales bacterium | reverse complement strand
TCGCCTCGCTGCAGGCGACCATCATGGCGCTGTTGATGGTGGTGGCCCCGACGTCTAGGGCGCCGCGGAAGATGAAGGGGAAGCAGAGGACGTTGTTGACCTGGTTGGGATAGTCCGAGCGGCCGGTCGCGACGATGGCGTCGGGGCGCGCTTCCTTGGCCAGTTCGGGGCGGATTTCAGGCTCCGGGTTGGCCATCGCGAAGATGATCGGCGCGGGCGCCATGTCGCGCACCATTTCGGGCTTCAGCGCACCCGCCGCCGACAGGCCCAGGAACACGTCGGCGCCGACCAGCGCCTCGGTCAGCGTCCGGCGGTCGGTGGCGACGGCATGCGCCGACTGCCACTGGTTGACGCCTTCGCGATCGGTGGTGATTACGCCCTTGCGGTCGAGCATCAGCACATTGTCGTGCCGCACGCCCATCGCCTTGATCAATTCGGTGCAGGCGATGGCGGCGGCGCCCGCGCCGTTCACCACCACCTTGATGTCCGCCAGTTCCCGCCCGGTCAGCTTGCAGGCGTTGATCAGGCCCGCAGCCGTGATGATCGCGGTGCCATGCTGATCGTCATGAAAGACCGGGATGTTCATCCGCTCGCGCAGCGTCTGTTCGATGATGAAACATTCCGGCGCCTTGATATCCTCAAGGTTGATGCCGCCGAAACTCGGCTCCATCAGTTCGACGGCGTCGATGAAGCGGTCGACATCCTCGGTCTTCAGCTCGATGTCGATCGAATCGACATCGGCAAAGCGTTTGAACAGCACCGCCTTGCCCTCCATCACCGGCTTGGAGGCGAGCGCGCCGAGATTGCCCATGCCCAGGATCGCGGTGCCGTTGGAGATGACGGCGACCAGATTGCCCTTGGCGGTATAGTCATAGGCGGTGGCGGGATCGTCCGCGATCGCCTGCACCGGCACGGCGACGCCGGGGGAATAGGCAAGCGCCAGATCGCGCTGCGTCGTCAGCGGCTTGGACGCGACGATCTCGATCTTGCCGGGGCGTCCTTCCGAGTGGAACAGCAGCGCTTCGCGCTCGGAAAACTGGACTTTGGTATCTTCGGACATGCAACACTCCCCGGTCGCCCCCTTTAGGGGCGGGCGGCGGCGATTTGCAATGCAAAGGCGCGGGTTTCGCCGCGGATTCGCGCGGGCGTGGATCGATCCACATGAATCCGGGTGCGCGCGGTCCGCCGCCATTGTCGTGACCGGGCCGCTTCGCTACCTCCCGGTCGATGAGCGCCGCCCCCACCCCGATGATGGCCCAGTATCTCGCGCTGAAGGCCGAGGCGCGCGATTGCCTGCTCTTCTATCGCATGGGCGATTTTTTCGAGCTGTTCTTCGACGATGCGCGGGTCGCCAGCGCGGTGCTCGACATCGCGCTGACCGCGCGCGGCGAGCATGACGGGGCAAAAGTGCCGATGTGCGGCGTGCCGGCCCATGCGGCGGAGGGCTATCTGGCGCGGCTGATCAAGGCGGGGCATCGCGTCGCCATCGCCGATCAGGTCGAAACGCCCGAGGCGGCGAAGCGGCGCGGCGGGTCAAAGGCGCTGGTCGCACGCGCGATCGTCCGCGTGGTGACGGCAGGCACGCTGACCGAAGAGGCGCTGCTCGACAGCCGCACCGCCAACTGGTGCGCGGCGATCGGCGAGGCGGGCGGCGAAACCGCGATCGCCGCCGCCGACATTTCGACCGGGCGGTTCGAAATCCTGGAATGCGCCGCCGACGCGGTCGGCGCGGCACTCGCCCGGCTCAACCCCGCCGAGGTGATTGCCGCCGAGGGCAGCGACGCCTTCGACGCCACCAGCTATCGCCCCAAAGCGGCGTTCGACAGCAGCGGTGGCGAAGCCCGGCTGAAACAGCTGTTCGGCGTGACCACGCTTGACGGCTTTGGCCAGTTCAGCCGCGCGGCGCTGTCGGCGGCGGGGGGGCTGGTCGCCTATCTCGATCATACGGCAAAGGGCGCGTTGCCGTTTCTGCGCGCGCCGCGGATCAGCCGCGACGATGCACATATGGCGATCGACGCGGCGACGCGCGAAAGCCTGGAACTGACGGTCAGCCAGTCGGGTTCGCGCAAGGGCAGCCTGCTCGATGCGGTCGATCGCACGGTGACGGGCGCGGGCGCGCGGCTGCTGGCGGGCGACATCGCCGCGCCGCTGATGGATCGCGCGGCGATCGAAGCAAGGCTCGATCTGGTGCAGCGTTTTCATGACGAACCGGGGGTGCGGGCCGATCTGCGCACCGCGCTCAACGCCCTGCCCGATATCGGTCGCGCACTCGGGCGGCTGGCCGCAGGGCGCGGATCGCCACGCGACCTGGGCCAGCTGCGCGATGGGCTGGACGGGGCGTGGCGGCTGGGCGAGCGGCTGGCGAAGCTCGCCGATGCCCCGGCGCTGCTTGGCGCGCTGGGTCCCCGGCTGCAGGGCCATGGCGCGCTGATCGACCTCATGTCGCGGGCGCTGGTCCCTGCCCCGCCGATCGATGCGGCCAATGGCGGCTATATCGCGCCGGGCTATGACGCCGCGCTCGACGATCTGCGCGATGCGGGCGCCGGGGGGCGGCGCGCGATCGCCGCGCTGGAGGCCGACTATCGCGCCCGCACCGGCATCGCCGCGCTCAAGATCAAGCATAACGGCGTGCTCGGCTATCATATCGAGGTCGCCGCGCGATATGGCGACGAGCTGATGCGCCCGGACAGCGGCTTTACCCATCGCCAGACGCTCGCCGGCGTGGTCCGCTTCAACGCGCCCGAACTGCACGACATCGCGCTCAAGGTGACGCAGGCCGGTGCCCATGCGCTCGCCGCCGAGGCCGCGCATCTTGAGGACCTGACCGCCGCCGCGCTCGCCACGCGCGAGGCGATCGCCGCGAGCGCCGATGCGCTCGCGCGGCTGGATGTCGCCAGCGCGCTCGCCGAACGCGCGGCGGAGGGCGGATGGAGCCGCCCCGAACTTGCCGACCAGCCCTGTTTCGACATTACCGGCGGGCGACATCCGGTGGTCGAGGCCGCGCTGGCCAAAAGTGGCGAGCGGTTCATCGCCAATGATTGCGCGCTGGCACCCGACAACCGGCTGTGGCTGGTGACGGGGCCGAACATGGGCGGCAAATCGACCTTTCTGCGCCAGAATGCGCTGATCGCGGTGCTGGCGCAGGCGGGGGCCTATGTTCCGGCCACCCGCGCGAAACTGGGGCTGGTCGATCGGCTGTTCAGCCGGGTCGGCGCGTCGGACAACCTCGCGCGCGGGCGGTCGACCTTCATGGTCGAAATGGTCGAAACCGCCGCGATTCTGGCACAGGCGACGCCCGCCAGCTTCGTCATTCTGGACGAAGTCGGGCGCGGCACCTCGACCTATGACGGCCTCGCGATCGCCTGGGCGGTGGTCGAGGCGATCCATGAGGACAATCGCTGCCGCTGCCTGTTCGCGACCCATTATCACGAGCTGACGCGGCTGGCCGAACGCTGCGACGCGCTGTCGCTCCACCATGTCCGCGCGCGCGAGTGGAAGGGCGATCTGGTGCTGTTGCACGAAGTGGCGCCGGGGCCGGCCGACCGCAGCTATGGCATCGCCGTCGCGCGGCTGGCGGGCATGCCGCCCGTCACCCTGGCGCGGGCCAAGGCGGTGCTGGCAAAGCTGGAGGCCGGACGCGAACAGACCGGCGGTATCGCCGCGGGGCTGGACGACCTGCCGCTGTTCGCCGCCATGCCGACGCCCGAGGTCGAACCGGTGGACGCGCTGCGCACCGAACTCGCCGCGCTCGACATCGATATGCTCAGCCCGCGCGAGGCGCTGGACATGCTCTACCGGCTCAAGGGATTGGTCGACTGATGCGCGAAAACGGCTCCCTCGGCCTGATGCGGGTCATCTTCGAATGCGTGCGCGACGGTTTTTCGACCGCGCGGGCGTGGCAGGTGATGGCGGTATTCGCGCTGATCGCGATCCTTCCGATCGCGCTGATTGCCGGGGTGATCTGGCTGGTGATCGCGCTGATCTAGCTTCGCAGCGCGAGAGGGTTTTGGTTGGGTAGAGACACCGGCGAGTTATTTGTTAGGTTGCGGCACCAGCCCACGCCCCCACCCGGCCACGGAGTCTTTGTTGGGTTGCGGCACCGGCCCACGCCCCCACCCGGCCACCCATCGGCAGGATATTCTGG
>CADEEK010000191.1 GCA_902826325.1 uncultured Sphingomonadales bacterium | reverse complement strand
GTCGCCGGCGATGCCGGGGCGGCGCGGGCGGCTGCCGATTCGCTGTGGCGCGTCTATTCGCTGACCAAGCCGCTGACCGGCATGGCGGCGATGCTGTTGATCGAGGAGGGTAAATTGTCGCTCGACCAGCCGATCAGCGACTTCATCCCGGCGTTCAAGGCGATGCGGGTGCTGACCGATCCGGCCAACAGCCTGGCCACCCGGCCCGCCGCGCGCGCGATCACGGTGCGCCATCTGCTGACCCATACATCGGGCCTGACCTACAACTTCCTCGCCCGGGGCCCGATCGCGGCGGAATATCAGCGCAAGGGGATCAATCCCGCGACGGTCAGCCGCCAGGCCGAACCCGGCGCCCGCGCCGCGCGGCCCGCGACGCTCGCCGCCTTTGCCGATGCGGTGGCGGGCGTGCCGCTGATCGCCGATCCCGGCACGGCGTGGAATTATTCGATCAGCCTGGACGTGCTTGCCCGGGTGATCGAGGTGGCGGGCGGGATGCCGTTCGACCGGTTCCTCAAGGCCCGTTTCTTCGATCCGCTGGGCATGAAATCGAGCTGGTTCACCGTGCCGGGGAGCGAGGTGGGGCGGCTGGCGACCAACTATGTCTGGGCGGGCGACAACCGTGTCGTGCTCGATCCCGGCAGGGGTTCGATCTACCTTTCGCCGCCATCCTTTCCCTATGGCGGTGCGGGGCTGGTGATGTCGGCGCGCGATTATGACCGGTTCCTGCATATGTTGTTGAACGAGGGGCAGCTGGACGGGGTGCGGGTGATGAAGGCGGAAACGGTGCGGCTCGCCATGTCCAACCTGTTGCCCGCAGGGGTGCGGTTCGGCGTCGCGCCGACGGGCAGCGGCGGCGACCAGGGGCCGCCAATGGGTTATGGCGCGGGCGGATCGGTGTATCTGGCCGATGTGCCGGGCGCCGCGGGAAAGGGCACCTATGGCTGGGGCGGCGCGGCGGGGACGATCGCCTGGATCGATCCGACGCGAAAGGTGCGCGTGACGGCGATGGTCAATTACATGCCGTCCGAAAAATGGCCGTTGCGCCCCGATACGGTGCGTGCCGTCTATGCCGAGCTGGCGCGCTGATGCCGGTGCAGGTGGGCTTTTCCGGCGCGACGCTCGACCGCGCCGACCATGAACGCAATGATCCCGAGGCGTTCGCCGCCGCCTGTGCCGACTGGCGCGCGCGGCTGTTGGTGATGGACGGGCTGGACCCGCAGATCGATGCGCAGGGGCAGTTGGTGTGGACCTCGCTCGCCGATCTGCCCGACGGGGCCGAGCCGCTGCTGCTCGGCCAGATTGCGGGCAAGCCGCATTTCGTCGCGCTGAACCCCGGCGAGCGGCACGGCGCCGGTCGCTCGCCGTCGCTGTTCCGGATGCTCGATGCGATGCCCGCCGATCAGGCGGGGCTGTATGCCACCGCGCGCAGCCTGATCGACTGGCATCAGCGGCACGGCTTTTGCGCCGCATGCGGCACGGCGACGGTGACGATGCGGTCGGGCTGGGCGCGCAAATGCCCCGGTTGCGCGGCGGAGCATTTTCCGCGCACCGACCCGGTGGTCATCATGCTGGCCGAATATGACGGGCGGGTGCTGGTCGGGCGGCAGCAGAGCTGGCGACCCGGCGCCTATTCGGCGCTGGCGGGCTTTATCGAGGTCGGCGAATCGATCGAGGAAGCGGTGGCGCGCGAAACGCTGGAGGAAGCCGGGGTGCAGGTCGGCGAGGTGCGCTATGTCGCCAGCCAGCCCTGGCCCTTTCCCTCCTCGCTGATGATCGCCTGTATCGCCATGGCGACGAGCGATACGCTGAACCTCGACACCAACGAGATCGAGGCGGCGATGTGGGTGACGCGCGAGGAGGTGCGCGCGGCGCTGGCCGGTGATCCCGCCGCGCCGTTCATCGCGCCGCCGCGCTATGCGATCGCGCACAGCCTGTTGCGTCATTGGGCGCAGGGGTGATGGGTGCAGGGGTGAGCGGCGGGCGGCGGAACTGGCAAAGCGGGCAGGTGTCCCTATATCGGTTGCTATGAAGATTGCCCGCCGCCAGCTGTTCGCCACCGCCGCCTTGGGTTCTGCCGGAATCTGGCTGATCTGGCCGCGCGACGAGCGGGCGGCACAGGCGCAGAGCTTTGAAGTCAGTTATAGCGACGCGGAGTGGAAGCGGCGGCTGACCCCCGAACAATATCGCGTGCTGCGCCATGAAGGGACCGAGCGACCCTATAGCAGCCCGCTGAACGCGGAAAAGCGCGCCGGGACCTTTGCCTGTGCCGGGTGCGGCCTGCCGCTGTTCAGTTCGCGGACCAAATTTGAGAGCGGCACCGGCTGGCCGAGTTTCTGGCAGCCGCTGGCCAATGCGGTGCGGACCAAGGCGGACCGGTCACTGGGCATGGTGCGAACCGAAGTGATCTGTCGCCGGTGCGGCGGGCATCTGGGCCATGTGTTCGACGATGGGCCGCGCCCGACCGGCAAGCGTTATTGCATGAACGGCGTGGCGATGACCTTCCGCCCCGCCTGACCCGCGCTTATTTCGCCAGCGCGGTTTCCACGCCGAACTTTTCGAGATCGACCTGTGCGATGGTCAGGGGGGCGATGGTCTGGGGCGCGATCGGTTCGGCCTGCGGCGCGTCCCCTGCATAGATGAAGCCGTTGACCGGATAGGTCGAGCTGCCCAGCCCGTTATTGGCCGCGAACCACACTTTGACCCGGCTCCAGTCGCCGCGTTCGGAGACATCGACGGCGATCACGTTTTTTTCCACCCCGCCGCGCCGCGACCAGTTGGCATGGGTCAGCAGCACTTCGCGGTCGTTGAGCACTTTCGACACCATCGCGACATGGCCGAGGCGCATCCGGCTGGTCGGGGCGAACGACATCACCGCGCCCGCGACCGGTTCGCGGCCGCGTTCGTAGCGACCCTCTGCCTGCGCCCACCAGGTGTGGGCGTTGCCGTAGATGGCGATGCCGGAAATAGACCGGGCATAGGGGGCGCACTGCCAGAATTGCGCATTGGCGGGCGCGATCGTCGTCAGGCAAAGCGCGGCCACCAGCGCGAATCGCGCTGTCAAAGCACCGATGGTCATGGAACCCCTTTCGTCCCCGAAACTCGTGATCGGGTGGTGGCAGAATGGTTCCGTCGATCCTAGCCCCGCGCCCGCCATTTCCGACGAAGCGTTGGATCGTGGCGATGACCGGCGGATTCGGCATGGTGCGACGCACAATGAAGATCGTTGCGCGGCGATGTTGCGAAAATGACGCAGCGAAAATCCGTTGCGGCGCGACGTCTCGGTTCGTCGCAACCCATGTTGCAATGCAATAGCGCTTATGATTCGATGTGAATGGCGGAAAACGTGCGGTTAAGGGTCGCGTTAACCATCTTGGCGCATGATGCGCCTTGGTCATGAAGTGGGGTGGGAGTGCAGGAGAATGAGCGCAAGGAGTAAGCCGGCCGACGGGGCGATGACCCTGGCGGAGATGAAGGAATTTGCGGGCTTTGCCGCAGCGACGCAGCGTTATATCCGCCGGTCGCTGGATGTCGGGCTGGAACGCGACGATGCCATGGAACGCTGGTCGCGCGACGTGGTCGAAGCCGCCAGCATCCGTGCGCAGGCCCATATGTACGACCGGCTTCCCGAAATCCGCGCGCTTATTCCCGACGACAGCGGCCTTGACGCGATGGAGCCGTTCATGGCGCCGCTGGTGACGGTGAGCGCGTTCGATCTGGGGCAGGGGCGGCTGACCAGCTTTTCGGCCTATCGCTTTTTGTATGAGCGGCTGGTCGGGGCGCAGGCGCGACCGTGGTTGCCCGCCGCATTCTGTTCGGCGGCGGCGCTGCCGCATCTGCATCCCGATCTGCGGCGCAAGCTGTTGCAGTCGATCAGCGAAGCGGCGGCCACCGCATCCGGCTGGTCCAACCGCCAGCCGGTATTCTTTCCGCAATGGGTGGAAAAGGTCGGCGCGGACGCGCTGCCCAACTGACGATCGGTTGCCGCGCGGGCGTTTTTTTGGGGGCGCGCGCACCGGCCCGCGGAGTCTTTGTTAGGTGGCGGCACGGGCGCGTTTCCTGTTGAGGTAGGGGCACCAGCCCACTCCCCCACCCGGCGTTTGTTAGGTTGCGGCACCAGCCCACTCCCCCACCCGGCCACCCATTCCAGAATATCCTGCCGATG
>CADEEK010000190.1 GCA_902826325.1 uncultured Sphingomonadales bacterium | reverse complement strand
GCCCCAATCCCTCCCCTGCCCCTCCCTTTTCAAGGGAGGGGAAGAAAGAGGCCCGTGCGGATTCCCTCCCCTTGAAAAGGGGAGGGCAGGGTGGGGATTGGTTTTGATACAGACGAATGGCGCGACGCGTCCGGGATCTCGTGCGGCAGGAGCGCCGTTGAACTCCCGGAATGACAGGGTGGGGGCGGGCGGAGAGATCGGGCGGAATGCCCGGCGCCGGGAAATCAATCACGCGGAACGGTCGGCGACTGTGACGATCGAAACACGGAATACTGTTAAGGCAATCCTATGTCTTTCGGCTCCGCCCCTTAAAGCGCTTGCCGGAATCCCTCGGCTTGCTCAGCAACGTGCTCACCGTCCCCTCGCTCTTGGTGATCCTTCCTTTCGAGCCTTCGGCGATCCGCTCCTCGACCGCTTCCTGTCTTGCGAAGGGATCATCCGCGACCGCGAGTTCGGTTTCCTGCAAGCGCCGGATCTCGTCGCGGAGGCGCGCGGCTTCCTCGAATTCGAGATTGGCGGCGGCCTCGCGCATGTCCTTCTCCAATCCGGTGATGACGGCGCGCAGATTGTGGCCGGCGAATTCGGCGGCGTCCTCGGCGAAGCCTGACGCGTATTGGCCGGCGCGGCCGGGGAGGCGGTGGCCGACAAAGGTCTGGCCCATGGCGGCGCGCCTTCCTTCGTCCTCGTCGCGCGCGAGGTCGGAGATCATCGCCTTGGTCGACTGCGGGGTGATGCCGTGCGCCCTGTTATGCGCTTCCTGCTTCTCGCGGCGGCGGTCGGTTTCCGCCATCGCGCGCTCCATCGAGCCGGTGATGCGGTCCGCATAGAGAATGACCTTGCCGTCGACGTTCCGCGCGGCGCGGCCGATCGTCTGGATGAGCGAGGTTTCCGAACGCAGGAACCCTTCCTTGTCGGCGTCCAGAATGGCGACAAGCTGGCATTCAGGGATGTCGAGCCCCTCGCGCAGGAGGTTGATGCCGACCAGCACGTCGAAGGCGCCGAGCCGGAGATCGCGGATGATCTCGATGCGCTCAAGCGTCTCGACGTCGGAATGCATGTAGCGGACCTTCAGCCCCGCCTCGTGCATATATTCGGTCAGATCCTCGGCCATCCGCTTGGTCAGCGTGGTGACGAGCGTGCGATAGCCCATCTCGGCGGTCTTGCGGCATTCGACGATCAGGTCCTGCACCTGTTCCTCGACCGGCTTGATCTCGACCGGCGGGTCGATCAGGCCGGTGGGGCGGATCACCTGTTCGCTGAACACGCCGCCGCTCTGTTCCATTTCCCATCCGCCGGGGGTGGCGGAGACGCTGACCGTCTGCGGCCGCATCGCGTCCCATTCGTTGAACCGCAGCGGGCGGTTGTCGATGCAGCTGGGCAGGCGAAAGCCATATTCGGCCAGCGTGATCTTGCGGCGATGGTCGCCGCGCGCCATCGCGCCGATCTGTGGCACCGTCTGATGGCTTTCATCGACGAACAGCAGCGCGTTTTCGGGGATATATTCGAACAGCGTGGGCGGCGGTTCGCCGGGCAGGCGGCCGGTGAGGAAGCGGCTGTAATTCTCGATCCCCGCGCAGCTGCCGGTCGCGGCGATCATTTCCAGGTCGAAATTGGTCCGCTGTTCCAGCCGCTGCGCTTCCAGCAACCGCCCCTCGGCGGTCAGTTCCTTGAGCCGTTCGGCCAGTTCATGCCGGATCGCCTCCATCGCCTGTTTGAGCGTCGGACCCGGCGTCACATGGTGCGAATTGGCATAGACGCGGATCGTATCCAGGCTCGCGACCTTCGATCCGGTCAGCGGGTCGAATTCGGTAATCTCCTCGATCTCGTCACCGAAAAAGGCGATGCGCCAGGCGGTATCCTCATAATGCGAGGGGAAGATTTCCAGGCTGTCGCCGCGCACGCGGAAATTGCCGCGGGCAAAGGCGGCGTCGTTGCGCTTGTACTGAAGCGCGACCAGCTTGCGGATGATCTCCCGCTGATCGACCACCTGTCCTTTCTTGAGGTCGAAGATCATCGCCGAATAGGTTTCGACCGATCCGATGCCATAGATGCAGGACACCGACGCGACGATGATGACGTCGTCGCGTTCGAGCAGCGACCGGGTGGCGCTGTGCCGCATCCGGTCGATCGCCTCGTTTACGCTGCTTTCCTTTTCGATATAGGTGTCGCTGCGCGGGACATAGGCCTCGGGCTGGTAGTAATCGTAATAGCTGACGAAATATTCGACCGCGTTTTCGGGGAAGAAGCTCTTGAACTCGCCGTAAAGCTGTGCGGCCAGGATCTTGTTGGGGGCAAGGATCAGGGCGGGCCGCTGCAACCGCTCGATCACGCTTGCCATGGTGAAGGTCTTGCCCGATCCGGTGACGCCGAGCAGCACCTGATCGCGCTCCCCCGCCTGTGCCGACGCGACCAGTTCGGCGATCGCGGTCGGCTGGTCGCCCGCGGGCTGATAGTCGCTGACCAGCTTGAACGCGCGCCCGCCCTCGCTCTTTTCGGGGCGTTGCGGGCGATGCGGCACGAAGCCGGGACCGGTTTCCGGTTCGGCTAGGCTGGTGCGAATCTGAATGGCCATGCCGCGAATATGGGGACCGTGGACAACAGCGCAATGTCCGCCGCGCGCCACCCATCCACGCTGTATTTCCGGCCGGGGTGGGGTGGCGCGCGAGCCTCTATTCAGGCCGATCGAAATTGGGCTAGGCTAACAGAATGACGATTCTTTTTCCGCTGCTGTTGCTGGGCGCGCAGGCCGCGCCGCCGCCCGCCGATCCCGCAACGCTGGCGCGTGCCGAGCGCGTGCTCGCCGCCGCCCCGGTGATCGACGGGCATAACGACCTGCCGTCGGAATTGCGGACCTCGTATCGCGCCGCGGTCGAATCGGTCGATCTGCACGGCGATACGACCAAGCTGCCCCGGCCGTTGCAGACGGATATTCCGCGGCTGCGCAAGGGGCATGTCGGCGGCCAGTTCTGGTCGCTCTATATCCCCGCCTCGCAATCGGGCGGACAGGCGGTGCAGACCACGCTCGACCAGATCGACATCGTGCGGCGTTTCGTCCGCGCCAATCCCGAAACCTTTGCGCTGGCACAGACCGCCGCCGATGTCCGCCGCATCAACAAGCAGGGCCGCATCGCGTCGCTGATGGGGATTGAGGGCGGGCATCAGTTCGGCGGGCGGCTGTCGACATTGCGCCAGTTCCGCGAACTGGGCGTGCTCTACATGACGCTGACCCATGGCCGCAGCCTGAGCTGGGCCGATTCATCGACCGACGAACCGCGTTCGGGCGGCCTGTCCGATTTCGGGCGCCAGGTGATCGGCGAAATGAACCGCATCGGCATGATCGTCGATGTCAGCCATGTGTCCGACGCGACGATGGCGGCGGCGCTGGCGGTGACCAGGGCGCCGGTGATCGCATCGCATTCATCGGCCCGCGCGCTGGCCGACCGGCCGCGCAACATCCCCGACGATTTGCTGCGCGGCATCGCCAAGAATGGCGGCGTGGTGATGGTCAACGTCTATCCCGGCTTTCTGTCGGACGAATGGAACGACTGGGAAACCGCGCGCACCGCCTTCATCCGCGCCAATCGCGAGGCGGCGGGAGCGGATGGGGCAGCGGCAGACGGCGCGGCGGCACGCGCGGCCCTCGCGCAATGGCTGCGCGACCATCCCGAACCGCTGGTCGATGTGCGCAACGTCGCCGACCATGTCGATCATATCGTGAAGGTGGCGGGGCACGACCATGTTGGCCTGGGCGCCGATTATGACGGGATCGGCGGCAACGGGCCACAGGGGATGAAGGGCGTGGACAGCTACACGCTGTTGTTCGCCGAACTCGCCCGCCGCGGCTGGAGCGACGCGAACCTTGCCAAGCTGTCGCAGGGCAATGTCCTGCGCGTGATGGAACGGGTCGAGGCCACCGCGCGCAGCATGGCCGACCTGCCGCCCATCGACGCCAACGACCCGGGCTGAACGCGCCGCCGCTGCGCAGCGTCACCCGCTTGCCCGCACTTCCAGCAAGGCGACGATGCCCAGCAGATCGGCGGTGGACCGGGCAACGCGATCAAGCCGCGTCACCACCAGCGTGTTGCCCTCGCGCACATGGTCCAGCACCGCGTCGAGCTGCCAGCGCTGCCCCACCGACGACGCCTGCTCGCTGAACACCTTGCTGCAACCCGTTGCACCAAGCGCCGCCT
>CADEEK010000189.1 GCA_902826325.1 uncultured Sphingomonadales bacterium | reverse complement strand
CAAGACGCACGGATCGCCGCTGGGCGCCAGCGAGATCGAGGCGGCGCGCGCGACGCTCGGCTGGGATCATGCGCCGTTCGTCGTGCCCGACGACATCCGCGCGGCGTGGCTGGACGCGGGCAAGCGCGGATCGGCACCGCATAATGCGTGGCAGGATCGGCTGGCAAGTCATTCGGATCGGGAGGTTTTCGAGGCGCAGATGGCGGGCGACCTGCCCGATGGCGGGATCGCCGCCTATATCGACGATCTGCTCGCCGACCCCAAAAAGGTCGCGACCCGCAAGGCGAGCGAAATGACGCTGGAGGTGCTGACCGCCAATATCCCGGCGCTGGTCGGCGGCTCGGCGGACCTGACCGGCTCGAACAATACCAAGACGAAGGCGACCGGGCCGCTGACTGCCGACAATTATGGCGGCCGTTACCTGTATTACGGCATCCGCGAATTCGGCATGGCCGCGGCGATGAACGGCATGGCGCTGCATGGCGGCGTGGTGCCCTATGGCGGCACTTTCCTGGTGTTCAGCGACTATGCGCGCGGCGCGATCCGCCTGTCGGCGCTGCAGCGGGCACGGGTCGTCTATGTCATGACGCACGACAGTATCGGCCTCGGCGAAGACGGGCCGACGCACCAGCCGATCGAACATATCGCCAGCCTGCGCGCGATGCCCAATGTCGAGGTGTGGCGCCCGTGCGACACGGTGGAAACCGCCGAGGCCTGGGCGCTGGCGCTCGACAATGCGCAAGGGCCAAGCGTGCTGGCGCTGTCCCGCCAGAACCTCCCGCAATTGCGCACCCAAGGCGGGATGCTGTCGGCGAAGGGCGGATATCGCCTCGAAGCTGCGTCCGCGCCGCGCCGCGTGGTGCTGATCGCCAGCGGGTCGGAAGTCGAGATTGCGGTCGCGACCCGTGCGAAGCTGGAGGAAGCCGGGATCGGCGCCGATGTCGTGTCGCTGCCCTGCTGGGAGCGGTTCGAGGCGCAGGACGCGGCCTATCGCGCCGATCTGTTGCCCGCCGATATGCTCAAGGTTTCGATCGAGGCGGCGGCGACCTTCGGCTGGGAACGTTATACCGGCATCGACGGGTTGCGGTTCGGCATCGACGGCTTTGGCGCGTCGGCCCCGGCGGGCGACCTTTATTCCCATTTCGGGCTGACCGCCGAGGCGATCGCCCCGCAGATCATTGCTGAATTACAGGCGTAGGAGACATTGATGACCAAGGTTGCGATCAACGGATTCGGGCGGATCGGGCGACTGGTGGCGCGCGCCATTCTGGAGCGTCCCGATTGCGGGCTGGAACTGGTGACGATCAACGATCTGGCCGACGCCAAGTCGAACGCATGGCTGTTCAGCCGCGACAGCGTCCACGGCAAATATCCGGGCACGGTGGCGGCGGACGGTGACGACATCATCATCGACGGCAAGCGGATCAAGGTGACGAAGGAGCGCGATCCCGCCAACCTGCCGCATGCCGCCAATGGCGTCGAACTGGTGCTGGAATGCACCGGCTTCTTCACCGACCGCGCATCGTGCGAAAAGCATATCGCGGCGGGCGCGAAAAAGGTGCTGATTTCGGCGCCGGGCAAGAATGTCGACCTGACCGTCGTTTACGGCGTCAACCACGACAAGCTTGAGGCGGGGCACACCATCGTGTCCAACGCATCGTGCACCACCAATTGCCTCGCCCCGGTGGCCAAGGTGCTGAACGACAGCATCGGGATCGAACGCGGCCTGATGACCACGGTGCATGCCTATACCAACGACCAGAAGATCCTGGACCAGATCCATGACGATCTGCGCCGCGCGCGGGCGGCGGCGATGAGCATGATCCCGACCACCACCGGCGCGGCGCGCGCGGTGGGCGAAGTGCTGCCCGAACTGAAGGGCAAGCTGGACGGCAGCGCGATCCGCGTGCCGGTGCCCGACGGCAGCCTGGTCGACCTGACCTTCACGCCCAAGCGCGACACCAGCAAGGAAGAGGTCAACGCGCTGCTCAAGGCCGCGTCGGAAAGCGGGCCGCTCAAGGGCGTGCTCTATTATTCCGACGAACCGCTGGTGTCGATCGACATCGTCCACACCCCGGCATCCTCGACCGTCGACAGCCTGGAAACCGCCGTGCTCGACGGCAAGCTGGTCCGCGTCGTCACCTGGTATGACAATGAATGGGGCTTCTCGAACCGCATGGTCGATACCGCGGGCGCAATGGCGAAACTGACGGCGTAAGTCGTCACCCCTGCGCAAGCAGGGGTCCGGAAGCGGCACTCACGCATAAGTCGTCATCCCCGCAAAGGCGGGCGATGACGACCAGCGCGGCGACCGCTTTCCTACTTCCGCCGCTTTCCGCTAGGGTTGCGCCATGACGATTTTTCGCCCCTGTCCGCCTGCAAGCGCCTGCGCCAACGGCCAGCCTGACATGCGCGCATATATGGGTAAAAACGTCAGACTTGTCAGTTTCGGGTATGTCGATACCCGATTAACGGCCAAGGTGACGGCATGACCGGACGGATCGCGGGCATCGCGCGCCACGCCTTTCCCAAAGGGCCGATGGAAACCATCGACCACGCCACCGTCACGCTTGACGGCGGCATTGCGGGCGATTTTCGCGGCGCGATGAAGCGCGGACCCTATAAGCGCCAGGTCAGCCTGATCGAGGCGGAGGACTGGGCGGCGGCGATGGCGCAGGTGGGGCATGCGATCCCCTGGGAACAGCGCCGCGCCAATCTGCTGGTTGCGGGGTTCGATCTGCCGCAGACGCCGGGAACCCGGCTGCGCATCGGCGCCGATGTGGTGCTGGAGGTGCGGGCGGAGACCGAACCGTGCGAGCGGATGGAGGCATTGGCGGCGGGGTTGCGCGCGGCGCTGACCCCCGACTGGCGCGGTGGTGCGCTGGCCATGGTAATCACCCCCGGCGACATCGCCCTGGGCGACGAAATCAGGATTGAGGACAGATGACACAGGCTTCCACGACGCGGGCATTCAAGACGCTGGACGATATGGGCGACATCGCGGGCAAGCGGGTGCTGGTGCGTGAGGACGTCAATGTGCCGATGGCCGATGGCGCGGTCAGCGACGATACGCGCCTGCGCGCGGCGGTGCAGACGGTGGCGGAACTGGCCGATCGCGGCGCGATCGTGCTGGTGCTCGCCCATTTCGGCCGGCCCAAGGCGCCGTCGCCCGACCTGTCGACGGCGCAGCTTGCGCGCCCCTTTGCGCAGGTGTTGGGCCGTGAGGTGCGCTATATCGACTGGGAGGGGGATGCCGAAGCGGTCGCGACGTTGCAGCCGGGCGACATTGCCCTGCTGGAAAATACGCGCTTCTTCGGGGGCGAGGAAAAGAACGACCCGGCGGTGATCGAACGCTTCGCCGCGCTGGGCGATCTTTACGTCAACGACGCCTTTTCCGCCGCGCACCGGGCCCATGCCTCGACCGAGGGGCTGGCGCGCGCGCTGCCCGCCTTTGCCGGACGGCAGATGCAGGCGGAGCTGGACGCGCTCGACAAGGCATTGGGCAATCCGCAGCACCCGGTCGCGGCGGTCGTCGGCGGGGCCAAGGTGTCGACCAAGCTCGACGTGCTCAAGGCCATGGTCGGCAAGGTCGATCACCTGATCATCGGCGGCGGCATGGCCAACACCTTTCTCGCCGCACGCGGGGTCGATGTCGGCAAGTCGCTGTGCGAGCATGATCTGGTCGAAACCGCCAATGCGATCTTCGACGCCGCCGAAGCGGCCAATTGCACGATCCATCTGCCCTATGACGTGCTGGTGTCGAAGGAATTTGCCGCCAATCCGCCGTCCCTGCGCACCTGCAACGTGCATGAGGTCGCGGCGGACGAGATGATCCTGGATGTCGGCCCCGCGGCGAGCGAGGCGCTGGCCGATGTGCTCAAGAACTGCCGGACCCTGGTGTGGAACGGCCCGCTCGGCGCGTTCGAAACCCCGCCGTTCGATACCGCGACCATGGCGCTGGCGCAGACCGTCGCGGCGCTGACCAAGGAAGGGTCGCTGGTGTCGGTCGCAGGGGGCGGCGATACCGTCGCCGCGCTCAACCAGGCCGGTGTCGCGTCCGACATGACCTTCGTATCGACCGCCGGCGGCGCGTTCCTGGAATGGATGGAGGGCAAGGAGCTGCCGGGTGTGGCGGCGCTGAACGCCTGATCGCTCGATCGGGCAAGGTCAGCGTTGTCAGGCTTCCCTCATCTGCGCTGCACTGCAATAGCGGCGTGA
>CADEEK010000188.1 GCA_902826325.1 uncultured Sphingomonadales bacterium | reverse complement strand
ACATCGGGGTGTCGTCGATGCAGCTCGACCGGGCGGAGCGGGGCTTCAGCTTTCAGGCCGACGGGCCGCTCGACATGCGGATGGCGGGCGAGGGGATGACCGCCGCGCAGTTCCTCAACACCGCCGACGAGAGCGAGATCGCCGACATCCTGTTCCAATATGGCGAGGAGCCGCGATCGCGCCGGGTGGCGCGGGCGATCGTCGCCGCGCGCCCGCTGACCCGCACCGGCGAACTGGCGGCGGTGGTGCGCAAGGCGCTGGGCCACAAGCCGCATGACAAGAAGGACCCGGCGACGCGGACCTTTCAGGCGGTGCGCATCCATATCAACCGCGAACTGGGCGAGCTGGCCGACGGGCTGGCGGCGGCCGAGCGCGTGCTGAAGCCCGGCGGGCGGCTGGCGGTGGTGACGTTCCACAGCCTGGAGGACCGGATGGTCAAGAAATTCCTGCGCGAGCGTAGCGGCGGCGAGCCCGCCGGGTCGCGGCATCGTCCGGCGGCGGCGGCGGCGCGGGCGCCGAGCTTCGAACCGCCGGCCAAGGCGGTGCGGCCGAGCGAGGATGAGATTGCGGCGAATCCGCGCGCGCGATCGGCGACGCTGCGCGTCGCGCGGCGCAGCGCGGCGGCGGCCTGGTCCGCCGGAAGCCAGGGTTGAGGAGGCGGCGATGGCGGTAAAGGGGTTGAATGGGTTCGGCTGGTTGCTGACCGGCGTGATCGTGGCGCCGGGTTGCTATCTGGTGTCCTCTCAGGTCGCGTCCGAGCGCAGCCGGGTCGAGGCGGTCGAGCGCGCGATCATCACGGCGCGCAAGGATATTCGCGGGCTGGAGACCGAGTTCGATACGCGCGCCAACCTGGCCCAGCTCGAGCGCTGGAACGGGGAAGTGATGCGCTATACCGCGCCGACGCCGCGGCAGTTCCTGGGCAGCGACCGCGAACTGGCCGCGCTGCGCCCGATGGAGGGCGATGGCCTGGCCGAACGCTATGCCGCGATGGTCGTGCCCGAAGCGGTGCCCGAAATCGTCGCGGGCGCGGCGAAGGTCGCCAGCGATGTGGTGACGGCACCGGCGGCGGCAGCGACCGCCAGGGCGGCGGAGGCGGCACCCGCCAGCCCGATCGCCGCCGCGACGAAACAGGCGCGCGCCGCCGCGACCACGGCGCGGGACGAGGTCGTCGCCTCGCTCGACAGCAAGCTGCTCAAGGATTCGAGCTTCGGCGATCTGATGAACGGGGTGCGGGCGGAGGCGTCGCGAGTCCGGTGAACGTCCTCGTCGCGCCCGCTCCGCGAGTTCGCGTGCGGCCGGGTTCCCGGCAGGGCGCGATCGCGGTCGCGCATGTGCGGCTGATGATCCTGACGCTGTTGTTCACCGCCGCGATCTGCGTGATCGTCGGGCGGCTGGCGCTGCTCGCGCTGATCGCCGAGCCGCCCGCGACGGGCAGCGTCAACGCGATGCTGGTGCCGTTGCGCGGCGATCTGGTCGATCGCCATGGCGCGCCGCTGGCCCGCACCATCGACGCCTGGTCGATCGGCGTGCGCCCGAACAAGGTGATCGGCGACAAGGCCGAACTGGCGCGGCTGCTGGCCGCGACATTGCCGGGGAAGAGCGAGGCGGAATATCGCGCGCTGCTCAATCGCGATGTCAGCTTTACCTATTTGAAGCGCCGCGCGGTGCCCGAACTGGTCGCGGCGGTGCATGCGCTGGGTGAACCCGGCATCGCCTTTGCCCGCGAGCCGCAGCGGCTGTATCCCCAGGCGACGCTGGCCGCGCATACGCTGGGCTATGTCGATTTCGACGGGCATGGCGTGGCGGGGATGGAAAAGGCGCTGGACGCCAAGCTGACCGATCCGGCGCAGCGCGGCCAGCCGGTCGCGCTGTCGATCGACCTGCGCGCGCAGGCGGCGCTGGAAAGCGAACTGGGCCAGGCGATGACCGTGTTTCAGGCGCGCGGCGCGGGCGGCCTGATCATGGATGTGGCGACCGGCGAACTGGTCGCGGTCGCGTCGCTGCCGACATTCAACCCCAATAATGTGAAGCGCGCCGATCCCGAGCATTTCCGCAACAATGTGACGCAGAGCGTCTATGAGCTGGGGTCGACGTTCAAGCCGCTGACGATGGCGATGGCGATCGAAAGCGGCATCGTTCCGTCGATCGCCAAACGCTATGACGCGACCGAGCCGCTGCAGGTCGGCGGGTTTCGCATCCGCGACGATCATGCGCAGAAACGCTGGCTGAACGTGCCCGAGGCGCTGATCCATTCGTCCAACATCGTCACCGCGCGCATCGCCGACGAAATGGGGCAGGCGCGGATGGAGGACATGTTCCGCAAGCTGGGTTTCGACGCCAAGCCGGATGTCGAGCTGGGCGGCCTTGCCGCGCCGCTATGGCCGAAATACTGGGCGCGCACCACGGTGATGACCACCGCCTATGGCCATGGCATCGCGGTGACGCCGCTGCATCTGGCGAGTGCCTATGCGGCGTTGGTGAATGGCGGGATGTGGCGTCCGGCCACGCTGCGCCGGATCGAGCCGGGCAAGGCGCCGGAGGGACGCCGCGTGTTTTCCGAGGCGACGAGCGCGCGGATGCGGCAGTTGCTGCGCCTGATCGTCACCCATGGCACCGGCAGCAAGGCCGATGCGCCCGGCTATCGCGTCGGCGGCAAGACCGGGACGGCAGAGGTCGCGGGGGCGGGTGGTTATCGCCGCAATCAGAACGTATCGACCTTTGCGGCGGCTTTCCCAATGGACGCACCGCGCTATGTGGTGCTGGTGATGCTCGATTCGCCTGTCGGAAATGCCCAGACCTTTGGCTTTACCACCGCCGGATGGACCGCCGCGCCGGTCGTCAACCGCGTGGTGATGCGCACCGGCGCGATGCTGGGCGTGGTGCCCGACGAATCGCGCGACGTCGATGTCGCCGACGTCACCCCGTTGCTGTGGCGGGCCGAGGCCAAGACCGGCCCGATTTCGCCGGGAGCGGCGGAGTGAGACTTGGCGACCTGACCGGCGGCGGCCAAGACACGATCGTCACCGGCTTTGCCATCGATCACCGCAAGGTGGCGCCGGGCACCGTGTTCGGCGCGTTTCGCGGCGTGCGTTTCAATGGCGAGGATTTCATCGACGAGGCGATCGCGCGCGGCGCCATCGCGGTGGTCGCGCGGCCGGAGGTGACGATCGCCGGCGCGGCGCACCTGGCGAGCGACCATCCGCGCACCGATTTCGCGCGGATCGCGGCGCGCTTCTTTGCCCCGTTTCCCGAAACCTCGGTCGCGGTCACGGGCACCAACGGCAAGACATCGACCGTCGAGATGGTGCGGCAATTGTGGCGGATGGCGGGGCACAATGCCGCCTCGATCGGCACGCTGGGCGTCACCACGGCGGGCGAGATGGTGTCGACCGGGCTGACCACGCCCGATGTCGTCACCTTTCTGTCCAACGTCGCGGGACTGGCGCGCGAGGGGGTGAGCCATCTGGCGTTCGAGGCGTCGAGCCACGGCCTGTCGCAATATCGCACGGAAGGGCTGCCGGTGCGTGCGGCGGCGTTCACCAACCTGTCGCGCGATCACCTCGACTATCACAAGGATATGGCGGATTATTTTACCGCCAAGCTGCGGCTGTTCGCCGATGTGCTGGACCCCGACGGGACCGCCGTGGTGTGGGCCGACGATCCCCATTCCGAACGGGTGATCGACATTGCGCGCACGCGCGGCAACCGGGTGATCACGGTGGGCGAACATGGCGATACGATCCGCCTGATTGCGCGCGAACCGACATTGCTCGACCAGAAGCTGGTGATCGCGGCGGGCGGGGCGGAGCATCGCGTCAGCCTGCCGCTGATCGGCGGATATCAGGCGGCGAATGCGCTGATGGCGGCGGGGCTGGTGATCGCGACCGGCGGCGATGTCGCGAAGACACTGGCCGATCTGGCGCGGTTGCAGCCGGTGCGCGGGCGGCTGGAGCGCGCGGCGATCAGCGCGAGCGGCGCGCCGATCTATGTCGACTATGCCCATACGCCCGACGCGATCGAGGCGGCGATCGCGGCGCTGAAGCCCCATGCGACCGGGCGGCTGATCGTCGTGTTCGGCGCGGGCGGCGACCGCGATCCCGGCAAGCGCGAGCTGATGGGGCAGGCGGCGGCGGCGGGCGCGGACCTGGCGTTCGTGACCGACGACAATCCGCGCGGCGAGGATGCCGCCGCGAACCGCGCCGAGGTGATGAAGGGCGGTCCCGACGCACAGG
>CADEEK010000187.1 GCA_902826325.1 uncultured Sphingomonadales bacterium | reverse complement strand
GGCGGCAACCGCATGTTCGATTTCGTCGACTGGAAGCCGCAGGATTGGGAGGGCGAAGCCTTTCCGGTATTCCGTCCCGGCAGGGGCGAGCGGGGCGGGCCGGTCGACGCGGCGGTGGCAGCGGCGGACCGGCGCGACCTGGAGGAGCATTGGCGGCTGTTCTACGTCGCCGCGACGCGGGCCGAGGAGCGGCTGGTGATCGCCGGGGCGCTGGGGCCGCGCGCGAACGGCACGCCGCCCGCCGCCAGCTGGTACGGCGCGGCACAGGCGGCGTTCGATGCGCTGGGCGTCGACGGCGAGATGGGCGAGGAACGGCGGTTCGAGGGGCGCGAGGTGGCGCCCGCGCCGCCGAACCATGGCGCGGTCCCGGTGCCGGTCGAACCGCCCGTCGCCCTGCCCGAATGGGTCCGCCGCGCCGCGCCGGTCGAGGCGCGTCCGCCCCGGCCGCTCGCGCCATCGTCGCTGGGCGAGGATCTGGTCGCCGATCCGCCGCCGCAACCGGTGCTGCGCGCCGCCGCCGAGCGCGGGCGGCTGATCCATGCGCTGTTCGAACGGTTGCCCGCCGTGGCGGCGGCGCAGCGGGCGCAGGCCGCCGATCGCTGGCTGGCGGGGACGGGGGGCGTGGCCGATCCGGCGATGCGCGCGGAGATTGCGGGCGCGGCACTCGGCGTCATCGACGATCCACGCTTTGCCGATCTGTTCGGGGCCGATGCGCTGGCCGAAGCGCCGATCGCCGCGATCGTGGCGGGCGGGCATGTCGTGTCGGGCACGGCCGACCGGCTGCTGGTGCGCGAGGATCGCGTGATGGTGGTCGATTTCAAGACCGGGCGGCGGGCGCCCGCGACGCTGGACGACGTGCCGGACTATCATTTGCGGCAAATGGCCGCCTATGTCGCCGCGCTGGAGGTGGTGTTTCCCGACCGGGCGGTGGCGGCGGCGTTGCTCTATACCGCTGCGCCGGTGCTTTATGTGCTGCCGCCCGATCTGATCGCCGCGCACAAGCCGGGCTTGGCAGCCACGGAGCAAAGCTTGCCTCCGCGCGCTTGAGTGGCGGGCCAAGCGACCCTAGCTTGGGCGCAACCGAACAGGAGACAAGAGAATGGCCAAGGCCGTTACCGACGCAAGTTTCGAAGCCGATGTGCTCAAGTCCGACAAGCCGGTGCTGGTGGATTTCTGGGCCGAATGGTGCGGGCCGTGCAAGATCATCGGCCCGAGCCTGGAGGAATTGGCCGAGGAGCTGGCCGACAAGGTGACGATCGCCAAGCTGAATATCGAGGAAAATCCCGAAACGCCGGGGCAGCTTGGCATTCGCGGCATCCCGACGCTGTTCGTCTACAAGGACGGGCAGAAGGTGGCGCAGCAGGTGGGGATCGCCGAGATTTCGACCAAGTCGAAGCTGAAGGCGTGGATCGAAAGCATCGTTTGAGGTTGTTTTGGACTCCCGTGGAAACGGGGGTCCATGCTGCTGAAGCGCATTGCCCGTGACCCTGGACCCCTGCGTTCGCAGGGGATCGGTGCTGGGGTGGGAGACGCTGAGGCATTTAGGCCGGTCTGCGGCGTTCAGCCCTTTTCCGGGTAGCTGATCGCCATCACCTCATATTCCCGCTCGCCAGCGGGCAGGGCGACCTTGCGCAGGTCGCCGGTCGCGGCGCCGCGCAGGGCGCGCGACAGCGGGGCGTTCCAGCCGATCCGGCCCCGGCCCGCATCCGCCTCGTCATCGCCGACCAGGGTCAGGGTGCGGCGATTGTCGTCCTCGTCCGCGATCTCGACGCTTGCGCCGAACCAGATGCGGCTGCGGTCGGGTTGCTGTGCGGGATCGATCACCTTGGCCGCCTTCATCCGGCGCGACAGCCAGCCGAGCCGCCGGTCGATCTCGCGCAATCGCTTGCGGCCATAGATATAGTCGCCATTTTCGCTGCGGTCGCCATTGCCCGCCGCCCAGGCGATCGTTTCGACCAGGCGCGGGCGTTCGTCGCCGAACAGGGCGTCATATTCCGCTTTCAGCGCGGCATAGCCGGTCGGCGTGATATAGTTGGGCCGATCGGTCATGCGAGGTGCCGTCCCATGCTGATCCGCGGTTCTTCGCAAAAGCCGAGATGTGCCCAGAAGGCGGCCGCCGCGACATTGGTGTCGCGCACCTGGATATTCACCTTGATACAGCCGAGATCGGCGAGGCGCGCCTCCGCCGCGCGCACCAGCATGCGCGCGATGCCACGCCCGCGCGCGTCAGGATCGACGCACAATTTGTAGAGCCAGCCGCGATGGCCGTCATAGCCCGCCATGATCGTGCCCAGCAGCTGCGCCCGTTCGACCGCGACGAGAAACAGGTCGGGTTGCACCGCCAGCTTGTGCGGGATCGCCACCGCGGCATGGCTGTGTGCGGGATCGTCGGTAAACACCGTGCGCCACAGGCGGTCGACCGCGTCGAAATGCGTCGCCCGAAAGGGCAGGATGTCGACCATTTATCCCGGCCGGTTCTTTCCCAGATACCAGCTGATGCGGTTGGGCGCGCGCGAGCGGGCATGCTGGGGGTGCAGCATGTCGTAGACGACCGCATTTTCCAGCACGCGCTGGACGTAATTCTTGGTCTCGTAGATCGGGATGTCCTCGATCCATTTGAGCATGTCGACACCCGGCAGGCGCGGGTCGCCATTGGCGCGGATCCATTTGTTCACATTGCCGGGCCCCGCATTGTAGGCCGCGACCGCGAGCGGATAGCTGCCGCCATAATAATCGAGCATCCGCTGGATATAGCTGGAGCCGAGGCGGATATTGTAATCGGGATTGTCGGTCAGCGCGGCGCGGTCGTAGCTGAGGCCCAGCTTGCCCGCCACTTCGCGCGCGGTGCCGGGCATCAGCTGCATCAGGCCGCGCGCGCCGGCATGGCTGACCGCCTGTTTGTCGAACTGGCTTTCCTGGCGCGCGATGGCGTGGATGATGGTGAAATAGCCTTCCTCCCCCGCCGGCACGCGCACCGAGGGATAGCCCGCGACGCTATAGTCGCTGAGGCCGTTGAGCAGCGCGCTGCGTCCGACCATCACGCCAAGATCGGGCCGCCCGATCGTGCGCGACAATTCGGTGGCGAGGATGTGATCCTCCGCCGTGGTCGCGTCGGCGGCGATCTGGCGCAGGAACAGGCTCTGGTCCTGCCACTGGCTCATCGTGCCGAGCATCTGTGCCGCGCGGACGATTTCGCGATCGTAGAAGGCGGCGCGCGCCGCCGGCGCCGCGCCGCGCGGGTCGAAGGCGGGCGGGGGTTTGAGCGGCACGCCGGTGCGTTCGGCGGCAAGCTGGCCGTAATAAAGGTCGGAATAGGCGACGGCGCGCTGATAATAGGCCTGGGCCGCCGCCTGCTGGCCCGCCGCTTCGGCGGCGCGCCCCGCCCAGTAGATGCCCTTGGACTGGGTCGTCGGCGTGCGGCTGCCGCGCGAATAGCGGTCGAACATGCCGGCGGCATCGGCCGGGCGGCGCAGCTCGTCCATCGCCACGGTGCCCGCCAGCCACACCAGGCTGGTATAATCGTCGCGGATGCCGAGCGACATTTCGGAGACGTCCGTGCCGGGCGCGAAGGCGTCGTCGACCTGGCTGGCGATGGCATAGGCGAGGCCATATTGCCGGTCCGCCGCCGCGGCGCGGGCGTTGGTCAGCAGCACCTCATACCATTTTTCGACATTGCCGGGGCGCGATGACAGGACGCGCGGGCGCGCCAGCCACGCGCGCGCGGCGGGGCTTTGGCCGGCATTGCGCAGCCAGATCGCGCGATCGGCGATGAAGCCGGGGTCGCTGCGCCCCTGAGCCTCCACCGCCGCCGATTTTTCCCCGGCATCGGCGGCGCCCGAGCGCATCGCCAGCCGCGCGTCGAACAGCGTGCGGTTCGCCGCCGAGGTAAAGCCGAGCTGGCGCGCGGCGGCGCTGCGTTGATCCTGCCACAGCAGCGCGTCCATCCGCGCATCGTGATCGGCGGGCGAGAGCGCGCCGGGGAAGCTGCCGATCAGCACCGTTTCGTCGGTCGGGCGCAATGCGCCGCTGCGCCACGCGCGGCGCGCCTGTTCGTCGGCATCGGCGCGGCGTCCCGATATCGCCAGCGCCTCGGCAAAGCGGGCGCGTCCGGCGGCGGTCAGCGGTGGGAAGCGGTCGAAGAAGCGGATGACGAGCGACGGCGCTTCGGCGCCGGACGCCAACGCGGTCTCGGCGGCGGCGCGGCGGCTGGTTTCGCCCGGCCAGCCGGGATGGGCGAGCATGAAATTGGCGTAATCGCTGAACGG
>CADEEK010000186.1 GCA_902826325.1 uncultured Sphingomonadales bacterium | reverse complement strand
ATCGGCAGCGGCGTGCCATAAGGCACGAACAAGCTGAAGAAATGAAAGCCATGCTGCCAGAAACCGACGATCAGGACGATCGAAAAGGACAGGATCGCCAGCACGCCGGTCACGGTGAAATGGCTGGTGAAGGTAAACGGATGCAGCCCGAACAGCCCCAGCGGCAACAGGCCGAGCAGGTTGGCGAACAGGATGAACATGAACAGCGAGAATACATAGGGCAGATATTTGCGCCCGCCCTTGCCGATATTCTCGTCGACCAGCTTGGCGATGAACCCGGTGAAATTCTCCACCATCATCTGCCAGCGGCCCGGAACCACCGACTGCTTCATGCCGCCCGCCATGAACACCCACAGCGCCACGACCGTGACGACCATCCACATCGCCGAATTGGTGAAGGCGATCTGATGCCCCGCAATGTTGAAGCCGTCCCAGATCGTCTGCACCTCGAACTGGTGCATCGGGTCGATCTTGCCAGATTCTTCAGCCACGCCGTTTTCCCGTTTAACCAAAGCGCCCGAATTACTTCGAGCGCCGGTTTGAAATCCTGATGATGTTCCTGAAGGCGACGATGATCCCAAGGAACAGCATCACCAGCAGGAGCCAGGGGGATGTGCCGAGGAACCGATCGAGCACCCACCCGATCAGCGCCCCTCCCGCCAGACCACCGATCAGCTCGGCGAGAACGCGGTTGCCCAGGCGATAATCGTCATCACCCTTGTCGCGCCCCTCGCCCCTGCGGATCGCCTCGTCGGATTTCGCCTGCGCCAGCCGCTCGTTGAGTGCGGTGATGCGGGCATCCTCCTTGAGGGGGTCCAGTCCGGGCTCGTTCTTGGCCATTTCGTCTCTCCACAATGCCATCCGGCACCGGGCAAAACGCATGAACCGAGCGGCGAGCCCGCCAAGGCACGCGCGCTTTAGAAAGGGGTATCGACCGAGTCAACCGCAGTGCGGCATCGCAGCACGACGACACCCTTCCCTGCCGCCCCGCGCACAGCTAGGCTGATTGCCGTGACAGCGGGCGAATCCGACAATAGCGGCCACCGCGCCCGCCTTCGCGGCCGGTTGCTCGCCGATGGCGAAGCGTTGCTCGACCATGAACTGATCGAATATCTGCTCGCGCTCGCCATCCCCCGCCGCGATACCAAGCCGCTGGCCAAGGCGCTGCTGCACGAATTTGGCGGCATCGGCGGGCTGCTTGCCGCCGATGCCGAGGCGATCGCCCGCGTCCCCGGCATGGGCGACACCTCGGTCGCCGCGATCAAGATCGCCCATGCCGCCGCCATCCGCCTGGTGCGCGGCGAAGTCGCGGCGCGGCCGGTGCTGGCCAACTGGCAGGCGCTGCTCGACTATCTGCGCGCCGATATGGCGCATCACGCGATCGAGCGCGTGCGGGTGCTCCATCTCAACAGCCGCAACATGCTGATCCGCGACGAATTGATGAGCAAGGGATCGGTGGACGAAGCGGCGCTGCACGTCCGCGAGGTCATCCGCCGCGCGATCGACCTCGGCTCGGCGGGCATCATCCTGGTCCACAACCACCCCAGCGGCGATCCCAGCCCCAGCCGCGCCGACATCGACCTCACCCGCAATATCGCCGAGGCGGGCAAGCGGCTCGGCATCGCCGTCCACGACCATATCGTCATCGGCACACAGGGCCATGCCAGCCTGCGCTCGATGGGCCTGATCTGATCCCACCATATAAAGGCCATATGAAAACGGCCGCCGGATCGAAATCCGACGGCCGCTGGAGCGGGTGATGCGAGGAGACCGCTCCGTTATCGATTGGCTCAGGACGCCTGCGGGGCGAGGAACCCGGTCAGCTCGGCCTTGTTCACCGATCCCGACTGGTCGGTATCGGCGGCCGCCATCGCCTTACCGATCCACTCCTTGTCCGCCGCCGATTCGCCGGTAAAGGCGGGCTCGCTCGCCGAACGCAGCGCGACCATCCAGGCGCCGAACTCATCGGCCTTCAATGCGCCGTCAGCATCCTTGTCATAGGTTGGAAAATCCTGCTCGACGATCTGCGCCACCTGTTGCGCACTGGCGGGCTGGCGTGCCGCAGGCGCCGGTTCAGCCGCCGCCTGGTCGGCGGGCGCCGCGGTTTCCGGCTGGGCCATACTGGTGTCCGGGGCCGTTTGCGGCGCCGTCGCCGGGTTCACCGGGCCGACCGCATCCGGCATCGTCGGCTGCTGCGTCGGCGCGCTGCCGTTCTGGGCGGGCATGTCCTGCGCCAATGCTGGCGCCGCGACCGCCATCGTTCCAGCAAGTAGAATTGCCTTCAACATAGCATATCTCCTGTTCTGTTTCGGAATCGAACCGGAAAACCCGATCGATCACCGCTGAACTTCGTTGGTGGAGGTAAGAACGCGTTGCATATTTATCACGTTCCATAAAATTATTATCGGTTCACGAGCCATCGATGACTTGCCACAACTGGTCCGTCCGATGTGCGATTATTACGATGAACCGAGCATGATTTGGGCGCATTCCGGCATTTGCGGGCGATCGGACGCTTTGCTAGGGGGCCTCGCGCAGCCCGAATTCATGCGCGCCACCGCATCGGCGCGCCACGAAAGGTATCCGATGGTTCCCCGCTATTCCCGCCCCGAAATGACCGCGATCTGGTCGCCCGAAACCCGGTTCGGCATCTGGTTCGAGATCGAGGCACACGCGACGCAGGCGCTGGCGGACCTGGGCGTGGTGCCGCAATCGGCGGCAAAGGCACTGTGGGACTGGTGGGCGACCAACCCGACGATCGACGTCGCCGCGATCGACGCGATCGAGGCGGTGACGAAGCATGACGTCATCGCCTTCCTCACCTGGGTCGCCGAAAATGTCGGCGAGGAAGCGCGCTTCATGCATCAGGGGATGACGTCGAGCGACGTGCTCGACACCTGCCTCGCCGTGCAGCTGACCCGCGCCGCCGACATCCTGCTCGCCGACCTCGATCAGCTGCTGGCGGTGATCAGGCGGCGCGCGTTCGAGCACAAGCTCACCCCGACGATCGGGCGCAGCCACGGCATCCATGCCGAACCGGTGACGTTCGGCCTCAAAATGGCCGAGGCCCATGCCGAATTCGCCCGCAACCGCGCGCGGCTGGCGGCGGCGCGGGCGGACATCGCCACCTGCGCGATTTCGGGCGCGGTCGGCACCTTCGCCAATATCGACCCGCGCGTCGAAGCCCATGTCGCGGAACGACTGGGCCTCGCCATCGAACCGGTGTCGACGCAGGTGATCCCGCGCGACCGCCACGCGATGTTCTTCGCGACGCTCGGCGTCATCGCCTCGTCGATCGAACGGCTCGCGGTCGAAGTCCGCCACCTGCAACGCACCGAGGTGCTGGAGGCGGAGGAATATTTCTCGCCGGGGCAGAAGGGCTCCTCGGCGATGCCGCACAAGCGCAACCCGGTGCTGACCGAAAATCTGACCGGCCTCGCGCGCATGGTGCGCAGTGCGACGATCCCGGCGATGGAGAATGTCGCGCTGTGGCACGAACGCGACATCAGCCACTCGTCGGTCGAACGCTATATCGGCCCGGACGCCACGATCACGCTCGATTTCGCGCTCGCCCGCCTGACCGGGGTGATCGACAAGCTGCTGGTATACCCCGCGCGGATGCAGAAGAATCTCGACCGGATGGGCGGCCTGGTCCATTCGCAGCGCGTGCTGCTCGCGCTGACCCAGGCGGGGGTGAGCCGCGAGGACAGCTATCGCCTGGTCCAGCGCAACGCGATGAAAGTGTGGGAAAGCGACGGCGAATTGTCGCTGCTCGACCTGCTTCAGGCCGATGCCGAGGTGACGGCGGCGCTGTCGCCCGCCGAAATCGCCGAGAAATTCGACCTCGATTATCATTTCAAACAGGTCGATACGATCTTCGCCCGCGTTTTCGGCGCCGATTGACGGCAAACCCGCTTGCTGTGACACTCGATGCCCTGAGGGAGATCGAGATGGCCAAGGCGAAAAAGGGCAAGGGCAAGACCGACAGGGCGAAACTGCCCAAGACCGTGGCGGGCATCGAACTGCCCAAGGAATTGCGCAAACAGGGCGCGAAGCTGCTCGACCTGATCAAGAACCCGATGGTCGGCGATCTCGTCGCCGCGGGCCTGGTCGCGCTCGCCGCCAATGTCCGCAACAAGGAAAAGCCCGCCCCCGCCACCCCCCCGAAGGACGACGGCGCGGCAAAACCCAGCACCGCCGAAGAGCTGGGCAAGACCGCCGCCACCCCGGCCACCGTGGTTCCCCCCCGCGCCCCCCAACACAACACCACCCAGCTGCCCGACCGCCCCACC
>CADEEK010000185.1 GCA_902826325.1 uncultured Sphingomonadales bacterium | reverse complement strand
CGATCAGCTATTTCTTCCTGTGGAACCCGCCGTCGCTCGGGGTCGATCAGCTGTTCTGGTATCTGCTGGGCCTGTCGATCATCATCCGCGTGTTCATTTCCTTCTACGAAATCCCGAGCACGGCGCTGGTCGTCGATCTGGCGCAGGATTATAACGAGCGCACCGGGTTCCTGAGCTTCCGCTACTTCTTCGGCTGGGTCGGCGGCCTGTCGATCAACGTGCTGGCGTTCAGCGTCTATCTCAAGCCATCGGCGGAATATGCGACCGGCACGCTCAATCTCGACGGCTATTCGCTCTATGGCCTGACCGCCGCGATCATGATGTTCTGTGCGATCATCGCGTCGAGCCTGGGGACGCAGGGCCTGGTCGCCGGGTTCCGCCCGCCGCCCGAAAAGCGTCCGTTCGTGTTCGCCCGGTCGGCGCGCGAAATCTATGAAACGCTGATCAACAAGCCGTTCCTGACGATCGCCGGGGCCACGCTGTTCAGCTATGCCGCGACCGGCGTGGCGGCGGCGGTGCTGACCTATTTCCGCATCTATTTCTGGGAAATGACCGGCGATCAGATCTCGCTGCTGCTGATCGGCAATTTCGGCGCCGTGTTCATCGCGCTGTTCGCCGCGCCGCGGATCGCCGCCTCGCTCGGCAAGAAGCGGGCGATGCTGACGCTGTGGGCCATCTTCATCATCGCCAGCCCGCTGATGTACTGGAGCCGGTTGTTCGACCTGCTGCCGCCCAACGGTTCGGCGCTGCTCTACTGGCTGTTGTTCGCGTCGAGCGCGGTCAACACGCTGCTGGCGGTGTGCCTGGGCGTCACCGGGTCCTCGCTGCTCGCCGATGTGGTCGAACACACCGCGGCGCGCACCGGACGCCATGCCGCGGGCCTGATCTTTTCGACCAACACCTTCCTGCTCAAGGCGACGTCGGGCATCGGCGCGTTCGGTGCGGGCCTGATCCTTGCCTGGGTCGGCTTTCCCGAAAACGCCAATGTCGGCGAGGTGCCGGAACAGGTGCTGCGCAATTTCGCCTGGACCGAGCCGGCGGTGGTGATGGTGCTGCAGCTGTGCGCTTTTGCGCTGGTCTGCGCCTATCCGATCACCAAGGCGATCCATGAAGCCAATCTGCGCAAGCTCGCCGAACAGGATCAGGATGCCGAAGTCGTGACCGGCCCCTGACGGCGATCGTCACGAAGATCACACGGGACAGGAACAGGTCCCCAAGGTTGAGGAGAAGGACGTGGCGACAACACAGACCCAAGGGGGCCCGATCCGGGCCGGGGATCGCCCCGAACCGTTGCCCAAGACCCTGGCCGACCGGATCTTCTACGGCATCGGGTCGATCGCCTTCGGGGTGAAGGACACCGGCTTCACCGTCCTGCTGATGATCTTCTACAACCAGGCGCTCGGCCTGCCCGCCGCGACGGTCGGATTTGCGATCATGATCGCGCTGATCGTCGATGCGCTGGCCGATCCGCTGATCGGGCGGATGAGCGACGGGCTCAATTCGCGCTGGGGCCGGCGCCACCCGTTCATGCTCGGCGCCGCGATCCCGATCGCGGTCAGCTATTACTTCCTGTGGAACCCGCCCGAAGGATTGGGGCAGGACGGTCTGTTCTGGTATCTGCTGGGTTTCGCGATCCTGATCCGGTCGCTGATCTCATTTTACGAAATCCCGTCCAGCGCGCTCGTCGTCGATCTGGTGCGCGATTATGACAAGCGCACCGCGTTCATGAGCTGGCGGTGGTTCTTCGGCTATGTCGGCGGGCTGGGCACCAACATTCTGGCGTTCAGCTTCTTCCTGCGCCCCGGCCCGAACGATCCGGCGGGACAGCTGAATGTCGAAGGCTATGCCAATTACGGCCTGGTCGCCTCGCTCATCATGCTGATCGCGATCGTCGTGTCGTCGCTTGGCACCGCGCGCCATATCCCGAGCTTTGCGCCGCCCCCGCCGCGACGCCCGTTCGTATTCGCGCAGAGCGCGCGCGAAATCTATGAAACGCTGATCAACAAGCCGTTTTTGCTGCTGGCCGCCGCGACGTTCTTTTCGTCGGCGTCGGCGGGCATCGTCGCGGCGACGCTCACCTATTTCCGCATCTATCTGTGGGAACTGACCGGCGACCAGATTTCCGGGCTGATGATCGGCTATTTCGCGGCGCTGGTGACGGCATTGTTCTTCGCGCCATGGCTCGGCGCAAAGCTCGGCAAGAAGCGGGCGGCAATCACGCTGGCCATCGCGCTGATCTTCTTCAGCCCGATCATGTATTTCAGCCGCGTGCTGGGCATCGCGCCGGAAAACGGCACGCAGCTGCTTTACGTCATGCTGTTCATATTCGGCTATATCAACACGACGCTGGCGGTCAGCGCGGGCACGATGGGGTCGTCGATGTTCGCCGACGTCGTCGAATATGCCGCCGTGCGCACGGGCCGCGACAGCGCGGGCCTGATCTTCTCGGCCAACGCCTTTCTGCTCAAGACGATGTCGGGCGTGGGCGTGTTCGGCGCGGGGCTGATCCTGGCGTTCGTCGCCTTTCCGGAAAATGTGCAACAGGGCGGGGTGCCGGATTCGGTGCTGACCACGCTGGCGCTGACCGAACCGGCGGTGATCATGGCGCTGCAGGTCCTGGGATTGCTCACGATCATCTTCTTCCCGATCAACCGGGATGTGCATGAAGCAAACCTGCGCAAGATCGCCACCAAGCCCGCTGACGAACCGGAAATCGTCAGCGGCCCCTGACCGGGCAGCGGATCAGGCGCTCAGGCGGGCGGGGCGATGAACGCCTCGTCCGCGTCCAGCGGCTCCACCCGGGCGCTCAGCGCGTCGAAGGTCGCGGGGGCGATGAACAGCGTGCGGCCCGGTTCCGCGTTGCGCCGCATCGTCCGGCGTCGGGCTTCCGCTTCCGGACAGGCCAGCGCCACCAGCGCGGCGGTGGCCCCGACATGCTGCGCGATCGCCCGCGCCGCATCGCGCTCGCTGCGCCGCCAAAAGCCATAGTCCAGCACGACGTCAGCGCCCGCGACCAGGCATTGCCGCCACAGCGGCTGCATCATTTGCTGAATCGCCGCCGCCCGGTCTGCAAACGTGTCGGCGGGCGGGTCCTCACCAAACAGCCGCGCCATCCATTCGTCAGGGGTAAACCGCACCGCGCGCAACTCGCGCTCCAACCGCTTCGCCAGCGTCGTCTTGCCCGAACCGGGATGGCCGAACAGCAGATATGCGGTCGGCATCGCCGCCTATCGCCCCCGCCAGTCCGGCGCGCGCTTCTCACGGAATGCGGCGATGCCCTCGGCCTTGTCGGCCGTGCCGAGCAGCGCGACGAAGCGGCGCCGCTCCTCGACAAAGCCATTATCGGCGCCCCGCAACGCCGCCTTGGCCGCCGCCAGTGCCAGCGGCGCGCGCGCGGCCAGCCGGTTGGCCATCGCCATCGCCGCATCGCCCGCCGCGCCATCGGCGACGGTTTCCGCGATCAGTCCGGCGGCCAATGCCCGCACCGCGTCGATCGGCTCGCCGGTCAGGATCATCCGGGTCGCCAGCGCGCGCCCGACCAGGCGCGGCAGCATCACCGTGCCGCCCCCGCCCGGGATGATGCCGAGGTTGGTTTCGGGCTGACCGAACCGTGCGCCTTCACCGGCAATGACGATGTCGCTGGCCATCGCCAGTTCCAGCCCCGCGCCCAGGCACCAGCCCTCGACCGCGGCGATCATCGGCTTGGGAAAATCGCGGATGCCGCGCCACGCAAGGAAACGCGGGCTCTCGACCGGGTCGCTGGCATCCAGCCGGTCGATCTCGGCAATGTCCGCCCCCGCCGCAAAGATCGTCGGCCCGCCGGTAACGACCACGACGCGCACCCCGTCGTCCGCCGCCGCCGTCGCCAGCGCCTGCGCAATGTCCGCGAGCAGCGGCGTGGCGAGCGCGTTGCGCCGCTCCGGCCGGTTGAGCGTCAGCAGCCGCACGCCGGGATGTGGATCGTCGATGCGCAGCGCGGGGACTTCGGACAAGCGGGCGGCTCCTGGTTCAATCGGGATGATGGTGACGCGGAGGGATAGCGCGATCACGCGCGCCTGCACAATGTCGAGAACACCGCGATGCCGCGCCCGCTCGCCCGTTGCCGATGCGACGGCGCGTGCGCGGTTCAGCCGGGCGCCGTCATCTGCTGCCGCAGTTCGAAACCGTTGCCGTCAGGATCGACCATCACCGCGAGCCTGACCGGCACATGCGGTTCGGGTTCGCGGATCGCGACCAGCGTCGCCCCCGCCGCCGTGGCGCGCGCCACCGCGTCGTCCAATGCGTCGACCTCCAGATTCAG
>CADEEK010000184.1 GCA_902826325.1 uncultured Sphingomonadales bacterium | reverse complement strand
TTGGGTCCGGAATTGGGACCATAGTCGAAGGTGGTCCGCACCTCGTCGCCCCCCGCACAGGGCGCGGCCGGATTGCCGGTTGCCGCACTCGCCTTGCAGCTGCTTTCGTAATCCAGCAGCCAGATCGGCGAACTGGCCTGAACATAGGCGCCGGCGGCGTTGAGCACCCAGGCATAGCGCTGCACATAGGCATAACGAACCTGCGGCCGGATGCCGCTGACCGCCGGTCCCGTCACCGACGTGATGCCGCCATGCGCATTGTCATAGGTATAGTCGGTCTGGTTGCCCATCGCGTCCTTCGTCCACAATGGCTGGTTGCAGGTGCGATAGGCCGTGCAGGTCGTCGGAAAACCGGCCGTCACATGCAGTACCGCGCCCGTGCCCGGCTTGGGCGTGATCGCGATGTCGGTCGCATTGCCACGGGCATCGAACGTCGCAATGGTCTTGTTGCCCTCGGGCAGAATGACACCGTTCGGAATCACCCCCTGATAGCTGTAGGTGGACGTATGACCGAGCTCGCTGGTCGTCGAAATCAGGAACGGTTCGGGGTACGTCCAGCTCTGCGAACTGCTCGACTTGCCGTCCGGATCAGTGATCGTCAGGTAGGATTTATAGTCATTGGGATTGGTCGATCCCCCTGGCTGCTGATACGACGCCGGCGCCTGGAACTGATAGGTCCAGGTCCGCCCACTGCGGCTTACCGACGTCACATGCCCATAGGCTGCACCCGAAATGGTGAAGGGCACGACATTGGTGTTGAACGTGACGTTCCGGTCCGGGTTGCTGTCGAACCGGATCGATTGCAGCGGCTGGCCGGTAGCCATCGGCGAGACCGAAGGCACGCGCGTCACGGTTCCGTCGGCCGCAGTGATGATGTTGTCCGGAAATTGGTTGACGACCGATATTTGCGGCGATCCGGACAGCGCCGGGCACGACGACCCGGTGGTCCAGCTGCAGGCGATATAAGCCTCGTTGAACGGGATCGTGCCGCGAAAGCCATAACCGCGGTTCGACCGCACCGTGTCGGACTCAAACGTCCAGATTTCACCGTTCGGGAAGGTCATCTTGACCAATTTGGTCTGCTTCCACGCATCCGGGCTGCACCCATATTGTGCCGGCGTCCGCAATTCGGCGACAATACCATCCCGAGTGGTCAGAAAGCCGTGACGGATCAGGGTGCCCGGCGGCGTTGGCGGACTGGTGCCGCCCGCACAGCTCTCTATCCCGGTGACGGTGTGGCCAAAGCTCGAATTCGCAATGTAGGTGCCGGTCGGCAGCGTTATCGCGAACGAACCGGTATTGTTATTGTACACGGCGGTCGACGCATAAAGATTCACCTTTATCGGAAGCCCATTGGCCGAATAGATTGGAAATGAATCATGAAAAGACAGCGTCAACTTGCGATCTTGACCGATCGAAAAAAGCTCCTGTGAAAACTGAATCTGTCCGGTTGTACGACTAACGCCGTTTACATCGGAGGTTTCAGCGCCAGTAACAATATTGGCATATTCAAGCGAACCTTTCGGCTGCGCCAATGCACTACCGCCAAGCGCCAAGTCGCAACCAATAGCGTGACACAAACCCCGAAAAACCGGAAAAATGCAGCCAGGTTCATCAAAAGCTCCCTGCGGATATTTGGCTGTAGCCGAGTTCAAACCGTATCGATCGATCGAAAATGCCGCATCATTATTTCGAGAGCGCACGCGCCCCTCAAAAAAGGGACGCGATTACAAAAAAGCGTCAGGGCGAAATAAGCAGCAAATGGCGTGAATGCCCCCCCTCTCCGTCTTCCGTCGATACGACAGAACAAGTATTTCGCGTTACTATATTGATTTGGTTCGCGATGTTGTCTGAATGTGTCATCCAGATCATCAAACAACAAGCAAAAAAATGGATTATTTCGAATTAACGCAAATTTAAAAAAAGCGATTGATTGCGCATCGCATCGCAATTAGGCTGCCGCCTCGGCGTGTTGGTCGGCGTAAGCACAAAAATATTTTCAGCGGGAGGCGTGCATGGTTCACCGTAAATCGGTGCTTCTTTCGGGTTGTGGTGTCGTCGCCCTGTTGTTCGCCACGTCGGCCCGGGCCGAGACGGTGACATTTAGCTATGACGCGCTGGGCAGGCTGACCGCCTCGTCCGTTTCGGGCGGCCCGAATGGCGGTGTCACCATGAAAACCTGCTTCGATGCCGCAGGCAATCGATCGCAATATGTGGTAGCGACCTCTGGCGGCGCAAATTGTTCAAATCCGCCCAGTTCGGCCCCGGCATCCGCATCGACACCCGCACCCTCGCCCAGCCAGTAAGGGACGCCCACGCCCAGCCCAGGCGATCCGCCGGGACCAAATTGCCGCTGGTCGATCCAATTTCCATATGGTTCTGCTTTGGGGCAGCAGGCCGGCGACACCGCGCAGCAGGCGCGGAAGACAAAGAACTTCTCCGCTGCCAGATCACGTGTCTCGATGGCGATAAACAAGCGTCGGCTGGGTGCCCGCGGCGACGCGCAAGCTCCCCACGAAACGTCCTGAGGACGCGATTCGACACCCGGCGACCCTTACACGAACGCCGCATGTCACTGGTTCAACAGCAATGGCTCGACAATCGACCTTGGCTTGTCGACCGGTGGTTCACGCATCACAGCCACGCCACCACAGCATCCGTGCCGACCGGTTCACCCGGCCGCGAACACCGCATCCGCCTCGCTGCGCGTCGGGATCGATCGCAGCACGAAGCTGGAACTGATCGTCACCACACCCGGCAGCCTGCCGAGCCGTTCGCGGTGAAGCCGCTCATAATCGTCCAGGTCGCGGCACAGGATCTTCAGCCGGTAATCCTGCCCGCCGGACACCAGCGCACATTCGACCACCCCGTCAATCTGCGCGACCGCGCGTTCGAACTGCGCCAGATCCTCCTCGATCTGGGTGCCGAGCGTGATGTCGACCAGCGCGGTGACGCGGAACCCCAGCCGCCGGTGCCCCAACCGCGCGCCATAGCCGAGCACATGCCCGCTCGCCTCCAGCGCCTGGATGCGGCGCGTGCACGCCGATTGCGACAGGCCAACGGCATTGGCGATCTGCACGACCGGCGCCCGCGCATCGGCGGCCAGCAACCTTAATATTCCCGCGTCGATTCGATCCATCACGCACATAACCTCCGCAAACAGCATAATTTAACGATATTCATGCGCAAATCGCAAATGCAGCACATAAGTTTGCAGAGATTTTCGGCAACCAACCGCGATAGGCTGCGTTCGAACAACCAGGTGGAGAAATGCGATGCGCGTCGGTGTTCCCCGGGAAATCAAGAACCACGAATATCGTGTCGGCCTGACCCCGCCGCTGGTCGCCGAACTGGTCGCGGCCGGACATGACGTCGCGGTCGAGACGCAGGCCGGCATGGGCATCGATTTCGAAGATGCGGACTATGTCGCCGCGGGCGCGCGCATCGTCGCCACCGCGGCCGAGGTGTTCGCGCAATCCGACATGATCGTGAAGGTCAAGGAACCCCAGCCGCAGGAAATCGCCCTGCTGGAACCGCGCCACACGCTGTTCACCTATCTCCACCTCGCCGCCGACAAGCCGCAGGCACAGGGGCTGATGCAATCGGGCGCGACCTGCATCGCCTATGAAACCGTGACCGCAAGCGACCGCACCCTGCCCCTGCTCAAACCGATGAGCGAGGTGGCGGGCCGCATGTCGGTGCAGGTCGGCGCGCATTATCTGGAAAAGGAACAGGGCGGCCGCGGCGTGCTGCTCGGCGGCGTTCCCGGCGTCGCCCCCGCGCGCGTCGCGATCCTGGGCGGCGGCGTCGCGGGGATCAACGCGGCACAGATGGCGACCGGGCTGCGCGCCGATGTCACGATCTATGACATCAACAACACCCGCCTGGCCGAACTCGACATGCATTTCGGCAGCCAGATCAAGACCGCCTATGCCAGCAAGGCGGCGGTCGCCGCCGCCGTCGCCAACGCCCATCTGGTGATCGGCGCGGTGCTGGTCCCCGGCGCCGCCGCGCCGAAACTCGTCACCCGCGAGATGCTGGCGACGATGAAGCGCGGCAGCGTGCTGGTCGATATCGCGATCGATCAGGGCGGCTGTTTCGAAACCAGCCACGCCACCACCCATGACGATCCGGTCTATGAGGTCGACGGCGTGATCCATTATTGCGTCGCCAACATGCCCGGCGCCGTCGCGCGCACCAGCACCTTCGCACTCAACAATGCAACGCTGCCCTTCGTGATGAAGCTCGCAAACCTTGGCGCAGAGGCGGCGATGGCCGCCGATCCGCACCTCGCCAACGGTCTCAAAGTCAA
>CADEEK010000183.1 GCA_902826325.1 uncultured Sphingomonadales bacterium | reverse complement strand
CATCGATCGCCTCGACCCGCTCGCCGCGCGGTAGCAGCGCCTCGATCCGCGCCGCATCGCCATTGCCCGCGAGCTCCCACAGGCTGCCCTGCGGCACCGCCACCCGCGTCGCCCACAGGCAGCGCGGCGGTGCGGCCAACTCGCCCGACAGGATCAGGAACCCGCGCCATTCGGTCGCAACGGGCGCGATCTTCGCGGGTGTCGATTTGAACCCCGGCTGGCCGGAATGCGGATCGGTGAGCGGACGCGGGAGCAGCCCGGTGCGCCCACCCGTCGACGTGCGGTCGGTCCAGTGGATCGGCGTGAACAGCTCGCCGCGCCGCTGCGTGTCGGTCAGCGCGACGCGGAAGATGCTGTCCCCCTGTGGTGTCGCCACCCGCGCAAGCCCGCCCTCGGTCAGCCCGAGTTCGACGGCATCCTCGGGATGCATCTCGACCAGCGGCTCCTCGCGATGGCGCGCCAGCTTCGGCGAGAGGCCGGTGCGGGTCATGCTGTGCCACTGATCGCGATAGCGCCCGGTGTTGAGCGTCATCGGCCAGTCGCGCAGCGGTGCCTGCAACGGCTTCTGCACGACGCTCACCAGCCGCGCGCGACCGTCGGGGGTCGAATAGCGGCCTTCGGCAAACGGTGTCCCGCCCCAGCGGAACGGGCTCATCGCGTCATAGGCGGCATTGCCACCAGCCCCGCCATCGGGCAGCGCGAACAGCCGCTTGCCGTCATTGCCATAGGTCGACAACCGGCAATGCTCGCGCCAGATTTCGGCGGGACGGTCATAGGCAAAGGCGGTCTTCCACCCCATGCGCCGTGCGACCTCTTTGACGATCCACCAGTCGGGCTTGGCCTCGCCGGGCAGCGGGAAGAGCGCGCGCTGGCGGCTGATCGTACGGTCGCTGTTGGTGACCGTCCCGTCCTTCTCGCCCCATGCGGCGGCAGGCAGGCGGACATGGGCATAATCGGCGCTGTCGGTCCGCTCGATCACGTCGTTGACAACGACGAACGGACAGCCAGCCAGCGCTTCACGCACCCGCCCCGCGTCGGGCATCGAAACCGCCGGATTGGTCGCCATGATCCACAGCGCCTTGATCCGCCCTTCGCCGATCGACCGGAACAGGTCGACCGCCTTGAGCCCTGGCTTCTGAGCGATGGCGGGCGAGGCCCAGAAGCGCTGGACAAGGTCGCGGTTCTCGGGTGCGAAATCCATGTGCGCGGCGAGGGTGGAGGCGAGCCCTCCTACCTCCCGACCGCCCATCGCATTGGGTTGCCCGGTGATCGAGAATGGCGCGGCACCCGGCTTGCCGATCCGCCCCGTCACCAGATGGACGTTGAGGATCGCATTGACCTGATCGGTGCCGGCAAGCGCTTGGTTCACCCCCTGGCTGAACAGCGTCACCGTCCGCGGCGTCGCGGCGAACAGCTCGTAGAAGCGCCTGAGGTCTGATGGCGGCACGTCACAGACGCGCGCCACCGACCACAGGTCACTCCCCTCTCCTACCTCGTCCCAAAACTCCTCCGGCGTCGCGACATGCGCAGCCAGATACGCCTCATCCAGCACACCAACCTCGCGGCACCAGTGGAGCAGGCCGTTCATCAACGCGACGTCGCTGCCGGGGCGGATCGGCAGATGCAGATCGGCCTCCTCCGCGGTCTCGGTGCGGCGGGGATCGATCACCACCAGTTTCGCACCCGCCTCGCACCGCGCGCGGATGCGCTGATAGACGATCGGGTGGCACCAAGCGGTATTGCTGCCGACGAGTACGATCAGGTCGGCGGCGTCGAGATCGTCATAGCTGGCGGGAACCACATCCTCGCCAAAAGCGCGATTATGGCCCGCCACCGCGCTCGACATGCACAGCCGCGAATTGGTGTCGATGTTCGCCGTGCCGATGAATCCCTTCATCAGCTTGTTGGCGACATAATAGTCCTCGGTCAGCAACTGGCCCGACACATAGAAAGCGACGCTGCCCGGCCCATGCCGAGCGATCGTGTCGCGAAAGCGTTTTGCGACGAGGTTGAGGGTCTTGTCCCAGCTAGCGCGCTTGAGGCCGATCATCGGGTGGAGCAGCCGCCCTTCCAGACCGACGGTTTCGCCGAGATGGGTGCCCTTCGAACAAAGCTGCCCGCGATTGGCGGGATGGTCGGGATCGCCCTCGATCCGCACCGCGCGTTCACCCGTGACGGTCGCGCGAATGCCGCAGCCGACCCCACAATAGGCGCAGGTGGTGCGGATCACTTCGTTCATCAGGCGGCGGCCTTCAGCGTGCTCGCGCGACAGATCAGCACGCGCCCCGCGCTGATCTTGACCGGGACGGTCGGCGTGCAACCCTTGTCCTCGCCCAGCGCTTCGCCAGTGGTCAGCGAGATGCGCCAGTTATGAAGCGGACACGCCACCGCGCCGCCATGGACGATCCCCTGCGACAGGCGCCCATGTTTGTGCGGGCAGCGGTCGCGCAGCGCGAACACCTTGTTCTCGCCCGTGCGGAAGATGGCGATATCGTCGCCACCTTCGACCTGCACCGTGCGGCTGCCGCGCACCGGAATCTCGTTCAGCCAGCCGATATCGAGCCACGCTGCGGTGGTCATGCCATTTCTCCAACCGGGGTAAACCGCGCCATCGGCGCGTGATGTTCGCGCTCGGCACCCTGCGCGCGCTGCGCCCAAGGGTCGTCCTGCGAGAACGTCTGGGAATAGAAGAAGCGCGCGGCGAGGTCGGCGCGGACGGCATCGTCATCGAGCAGCCGCGACCGCACATACTCGACGCCCACCCGCTCGATCCACGGCGCGGTGCGCTCAAGGTAGCGCGCTTCCTCGCGGTAGAGCTGGATGAAGGCGGCGCAATGCTCGATCGCTTCCGCCTCGGTCGCGACCTTGCAGAGCAGGTCGGTAGCGCGGACATGGATGCCGCCATTGCCGCCGACATGCAGCTCGTAGCCGCTGTCGACACAGACCACGCCGAAATCCTTGATCGTCGCCTCGGCGCAATTGCGCGGGCAACCGCTGACCGCGATCTTGAATTTGTGCGGCATCCACGACCCCCAGGTCGCGCGCTCGATTCTGACGCCAAGGCCGGTCGAATCCTGCGTGCCGAACCGGCACCATTCAGAGCCGACGCACGTCTTCACCGTGCGCAGCGACTTGCCATAGGCGTGGCCGCTGACCATCCCGGCGGCGTTGAGGTCGGCCCAGACCGCGGGCAGATCCTCTTTCCGGATCCCGAAAATGTCGAGCCGCTGGCCGCCGGTCACCTTGACCATCGGCGCGTTGTACTTCTCCACCACGTCGGCGATCGCGCGCAGCTCGCGCGGGTTGGTCAGGCCACCCCACATGCGCGGGACGACCGAATAGGTGCCGTCCTTCTGGATATTGGCGTGCATCCGCTCGTTGACGAAGCGGCTCTGCTGGTCGTCGACATACTCGCCGGGCAGCGCGCAGAGCAGATAGTAATTGAGCGCGGGGCGGCACGAGGAGCAGCCGTCGGGGGTGCTCCAGTGCAGTTTCTGCATCACCTCCGGGATCGAGCGCATATCCTGTGCCACAATCTCGCGCCGCACATCGTCATGGCCGAAGCTGGTGCATTTGCACATCGTCTTGGCGCCCGACTGCACTTCGTCGCCAAGCGTCAGGGCGAGGATGGACTCGACCAGCCCGGTGCACGATCCGCAGCTCGCCGACGCCTTGCACGTCGCGCGGACGGCATCGAGGCTGTGCGCGCCCTTGGCGATGCACGACACCACCTGTCCCTTGGTCACGCCGTTGCAGCCGCAGATCTCTGCGTTATCGGGCAACGCTGCAACGGCCGCCGTAGGGTCCAGCGGCGCACCGCCCTGATAGGCTTGTCCGAAGATCAGCGTGTCGCGCATCTCCGAGATATCGACGGCTTTCTTCTTGAGATCGTTGAACCAGGCGCCGTCCGCGGTCTCTCCGTAGAGAACTGTTCCGACGATGCGGTTCTCCCTCAGCACCAGGCGCTTGTAGACGCCCGCTGCCGCGTCGCGAAGCACGATCTCCTGGCGGTCCTCGCCGTCGGCGAAATCGCCCAGCGAAAAAACATCGATGCCGGTGACCTTGAGCTTGGTCGGGGTATCGTTGTGAACGAAGCCCGACGCGGCTTCACCCGCGAGCTTTGCCGCGGCTATGCGCGCCATCTCGTAGAGCGGTGCGACCAAGCCGTAGACGTGTCCGCCGACCTCGGCGCACTCGCCAAGCGCGAGAATATCGGGGTCCGACGTCTGCATGTGGTCATCGACGATGATGCCGCGGTTGGTCTCGAGGGCGGCGTCCTTGGCGAGCCAGGCATTCGGGCGGATGCCGGCCGCCATGACGACCAGCGTACAGGGAATTGTCGTGCCGTCTGCAAGCTCGACGCCTTCGACCCGGGTTTCTCCCAGAATGCGTTTCGTGCTTGCG
>CADEEK010000182.1 GCA_902826325.1 uncultured Sphingomonadales bacterium | reverse complement strand
TCGACCGGATGGCCTTGTTCGAAAGCCACCTCGGCCATGGCGGCGCATATTATACGCCGGTCGAACATTATCCGCTGACCGGCGATTAAGTCTGATCGCGTGCGAGCCATTGCCGCACGCGATCAAAACGGGCTCAGCTCGCGGCGAAAACGCCACAGGCGACGCGGTCGCCGCTATTGCCCGACGGGTCGGTCTTCTGATCGTCCGGCCCCGCATGGACGACGAACGCCGATCCGTCATCATCCAGCAGCTGCGCCATCGTCCCCGATTTCAGCGTGAAGCTGAGGCTGCCGGTGCCGTCATCGGCCACAGTCAGGTTCGGCATATCGCCCGCATGCGCGCCATTGGGATTTTCAAGCCCATGTTCGCTCGTACCCGGATTCCAGTGGCCACCCGCGCTGGTAAAGCCCGGCGCCTCGCATTTGCCGGTCATATGGACATGCACGCCATGCACCCCGGGCGTCATGCCCATCACCGAAACGGTGACGACCAGCCCGTCCGCCGTGGCGGTCGCCGTCGCGCTGCCGCCCGCCGCGCCATCGGCGGTCTGGATCGTCGCGGTCGCAGACTCGACCGCGTCGGCCATGTTGCCCATCATCGCCTCATTCTCGATCGGCATCGGCATGTCGGCAGGCTCGGTGGCGTTGGGCAAGGGCGATGTCGTGCCCCCGCAGGCGGCAGTCGCCAGCGCGATGGCCGCCAGGCTGGCTGCGTGTCGGATCATGATCGGCTCTCCTGTTGTGAAGGGGAAGAATGAACGGGCACCACGCTTCGTTCCCGAAACGCGCGGGTCAACCCTTGAAATTGTCCTTGGCCGCACGCCGCTCGGCCAGCTGCGCGACCGATGCCGCGCGCATGAACGGGTTGGTCGCCCGCTCCAGCGCGATCGTCGTCGGCACCGTCGCCACCCCCCTGGCGCGCATCGCATCCACCTCCGCCATCCGTTCGGCCAGTGCGGCATTGTCGGGTTCGGCGACCAGCGCATAACGGCCGTTCGCCTGGGTATATTCATGCGCGCAATAGACTGTCGTGTCGCCCGGCAGCGCGGCCAGCCGCTGCATGTTCGCGAACATCTGTTCGGCGGTCCCCTCGAACAATCGCCCGCACCCCATCGCGAACAACGTGTCGCCGACGAACACGATGTCATCCTGCGCCAGATGATAGGCGATATGGCCCGCCGTATGCGCCGGCACCTCGATCACCCGGGCTTCGTGCGCGCCCAGCATCACCACATCGCCCTCACCCACCAGCCGGTCGGCGGTGGGGATTTTGGCGGCTTCGGCGGCGGGCGCGATCACCGTGCAGCCGGTCGCCGCCTTGATCGCCGCATTGCCGCCGATGTGGTCGCCATGCCAATGCGTGTTCCAGATCGCCCCGATCGTCCAGCCGCGCGCCTGCGCCGCCGCCAGCACCGGTTCGGCCTGCGCGGGATCGACCACGATCGTCGCGCCCGACGCCTCGTCATGGGCGAGCCAGATATAATTGTCGCTGAGCGCGGGGATACGGACGACCTCGATCATGCCGCGCCTTCTAGCATCGCCGCCAGCTCGCGCGCCAGCCATTCGGTCAATTGCTGCGCGCCGGGCGGCGGCGCCCCGGGCGGCGGTGCGCCGATCGCCGCCGCCTGCCCCGCCCATAGCGGCGAATAATCGCCCCGCCCCGCCCCCTCCGCCGTGCGGCGCAATTCCGCCAGCGCGGCGGAGGCATGGGGAAAGCGCGGCGCCGCGGGATGAACCGGTCCGATCGCATCGATCAGCGCGTTGCGGATGCCCCGCGCCAGCCCGCCCGAAAACAAATTGGTGACGACCGTTTCGCCCTTGCGCAGCGCGGCGCGGTGCGCGGCGGAAATGGTCGATTCGGCGCTGTGCAGATAAGCGGTGCCAAGCTGCACCGCCCCCGCGCCAAGCTGCAGCGCGGCGGCAATCCCCGCCGCATCCGCGATCCCCCCGGCGGCGATCACGATCGGCCCCGCATCCCCGCCGCTCGCCGCGATCGCCCGCGTCAATGCCAGCGTGCCGACCGGGCGATAGCCGTCAAGGAAATGACCGGCATGGCCGCCCGCCTCGAATCCCTGCGCGACGATCAGATCGACCTTGTCCGACAGCCATTGCGCCTCCGCCACCGTCGTCGCGTTGCCGATGATCGCGATGCCAAGCGCGCGAAGCCGTTCGAGCAAGCGCGGCTCGGGCAGGCCGAAATGAAAGCTGACCATCTGCGGTCGCAATTGTTCGACCAGTTCGCACATCGCCGCATCGAACGGCGCACGCAACGGCGGCGGCGTTACCGGCGGACCGACCCCCTCCTGCGCGTAAAAGGGCGCCAGCACGGCGCGCCACGCCGCCTCGTCGGGCGGATCGCCAAGCTGGTGGCAAAAGAAGTTGAGGTTGAGCGGCCCATCCGCCTGCGCGCGCAGCTGCGTCACCTGTTCGCGCAGCTGATCGGGCGTCAGCATCGCGCAGGGCAGCGATCCGACCGCCCCGCCGCGCATCGCCGCCGCCGCCAGCGCCACGCCGCCCGCACCCGCCATCGGCGCCTGGACGATCGGCACCCGCGCCCCGGTCCGGCTCAGAAAAGCCTGCACCCGCCCGCCGGCGACGATACCGCTCACCCGTTCACCAGCTGCCCGTATTGGGCATCGATGCCCAGGGTTCGGCAGGCTCCAGCCGCCCGTCCTGCAACAGCTCGATCGAAATCCCGTCGGGCGATCTGACGAACGCCATATGCCCGTCGCGCGGCGGCCGGTTGATCGTCACGCCCGCGTCCATCAGCCGCTGGCAGGTCGCATAGATATCGTCGACGCGATAGGCGAGATGGCCGAAATTCCGCCCACCATCATAGGCCTCGGGCGCGCTGCCGTCCTGTGGCGGCCAGTTATAGGTCAGCTCGACCTCGGCTCCGGCGCGCGTGCCCCCGGCATCGATATCGTCGGGCGCGGCCAGAAAGATCAGCGTGAACCGCCCCTGCTCGCTGTCGAACCGCCGCACTTCCTTGAGGCCCAGCAGGTCGAAAAAGCGGATCGTCGCATCGGGATCGCTCACCCGGATCATGGTGTGGAGATATTTCATCGCTCGCCCCTGTTGCCGTTCGCCCCCCAGATAGGGTGCGATCGGGCAAAGTCTATTCCCCCTCGAACTGGCGCAGCGCCGTTCGCGCCGCCGCCGCCGCAGGGGAACCGGGGGCGAGCTGCACCGCCTTTTCCCATGCCGCCCTGGCCGCTGCCTCGTCGCGCGCCGTTGCTGCGATATTGCCCGCCTCCAATTGCACCGAGGCATCGTCACCGGCCATGTCGAGCACGCGGGCGATATGGCGCTGCGCCAGCGGAATATCGCCCATCCGCCGCGCCAGCGTCGCCGACAACAGCCATGCCATCGGGTCCGCCGCCGCATCCACCACCGCGCGGTCGAGATCGGTCCGCGCCCCCGCCAGGTCGCCCGCCGCGACGCGCGCCCGTGCCCGGTCGAGATGCGCCTCGCCCAGTTCCAGTCCCGTCAGGCTGCCCGCCGCCAGCGCCGCGTCGAGCGCCGCGCGCGCCTGCACGAACGACCCGCTGGCCAGCCAGCTATTGCCCGCCTGGGCCCAATATTTCGCGGCGCGAACATCGCGCGCCGCCTCCGCCGCGCGCGCCGCCGCCTCGAACGCGCCCGCCGCGCTCAGCCAGCGCGCCTGCCGGGCATAGGCCATGCCCAGGCACTGCTGCGCCAGAAAGCCGCCGCCCGCCACGCGCCAGCGTTCCGCCTCGGCAATGCCCGCCTGCGGATCGCCGGTCGCGGTCTCGACGCACACCTCCCACCGCTCCCGGTCGGGCGAAGGGGGACCGGCAACGGCCTGGGCAAGCAGCAACAGGGTCAACAAATTTCAGGCTCCAATGCTGCACAATTCCTCGATCGCGCGCAGCATCAGGGCGATGTCCTGCGGGCGCGACAGGCGGTGGTCGCCATCCTTGACCAGCATCGTCTGCACATTGTCTGAACCGATCAGCCGCGCGAGCGTCACGCTGCGCTCCCACGGCACGTCGGGGTCCTGCTGGCCGTGGATCAGCCGCGTCGGCATCGCCAGCGCGATCGGCCCGTGCATCAGCCGGTTGCCCTCGCCCGATGCCCAGAAGGCACGGGTGGTGACAGTCGGTTCGGGCGAATATTCTGAAGGTCGCTCCAGCCGCCCCTCGGTCAACAGCGTCATCTTCTGTTCCTGGGTGAATCCCCAGTCGGTGAAATCGGGCGCGGCGGCGATGCCGACCATGCCGACGACGCGATCGGGCCGCGCCTTGGCCACCAGCAGCATGATCCACCCGCCCATCGACGATCCGACCAGCACCACCGGCCCCTCGATCAACCGGTCGATCAGCAACAGCGCATCGTCGCGCCAGCCGGTCAGCGTCTGATCCTCGAACGCCCCCTCGCTCTGCCCGCACCCGGCATAGTCGAAACGGACA
>CADEEK010000181.1 GCA_902826325.1 uncultured Sphingomonadales bacterium | reverse complement strand
TGGGGCACGACGTGATTACCGTACCGCCAAGCGAAATGATGCCGAACGTGTTGCCGGGATATACGCCGAAATAGCGCGAATCCGGAACGCCGTTACCCAATGGATCTTCGTTGCGCGCGGTTCCATCGGGGTTGACGAAGGTCGTCCGCTCAACCTGGAAGAAGCCGGGCACACCGGTATAGGCACCAGTCTGGTCGTTGCGATCGCTAAACAGCAGCGTTTCCGAATAGGCATATTCGGCCGAAATCGCGATGTTGCCGCGACCTTCAGCGAAGTTCTTGCCCCACAGGCCGCTGACCAGAAACGATCCGCGATCGCTTCGGCTGGAAACGCCGCCCTGTGCGCGGAAGTCCATACCTTCATAATCGTCGCGCAGAATGAAGTTCACGACGCCCGATACGGCGTCCGCACCATATACCGCCGAATTGCCGCCGGTCACGGTGTCAATACGCTCCAGCAACGCATTGGGGATCGTGTTGACGTCGACAGAATAGCTGCCGACATTGCCCGACACATGACGACGACCGTTCACCAACACCAGCGTCCGTGCGGATCCGAGGCCACGCAGGTCGAGAGCGCTGATCCCGGCAGTGCCGATGCCGCCGGTCGAGTTCGCCTGGCTCAAGGTCGAACGCAGCGCCGGCAGGCGGTTCAGCGTTTCACCAAGCGAAACCTGGCCAACCGCTTCGACCTGTTGCGCCGTCACCGCCGTCACCGGAACCTGCGTGTCGAAATTCGGCGTGGCGATACGCGAACCCGTGACGACGATGTCACCCGAACTTTCTTCGGTCTGGTCGCCAGTGTCTGGGGTTTCCTGCGCCATTGCGACGTGCGGAAATGCCAGCGCGGCGCTAGCGAGCACCGTTGCCGACAAGAAGCGGCTGATTTTCATATATTGCCCCTATGAGTGGCTCCGGCACGTTGCCGGAATGTTTCTATTGAAACCGCCTGTTCATCCGGTGGCAAGTTAAACAGCGCCCGCGTGCGCGATTCCCGCATTTGCTGTTGCAACATTGCCACAATTTCGGATGCCGGCGTAACAACGGCGACACATTCCGTAACCAAGGGGGGCGGTTCGCGTATCTTTGCTACGCGAACCGCAAGAGAGCGATTGGGGGCGTCAGCGCTCGACGCACATGGCGATGCCCATGCCGCCGCCGATGCACAGCGTCGCCAGCCCCTTTTTCGCGTCGCGGCGCGCCATTTCATAGAGCAGGGTGGTCAGCACGCGCGCGCCGCTGGCGCCGATCGGATGGCCGATGGCGATCGCGCCGCCGTTGACATTGACCTTGTCGGGGTCGAGCCCCAGTTCCTTGCCAACCGACAGCGCCTGTGCGGCGAACGCCTCGTTCGCTTCGATCAGGTCGAGGTCGGCGACCGTCCAGCCCGCCTTTTCCAAGGCGCGCTTGGTCGCCGGGACCGGGCCGATGCCCATGATCGACGGATCGACGCCTGCGGTGGCCCAGCTCTTGATCGTGGCCAGGATCGGCGAACCGCGCTTTTCCGCCTCCGCACGGCTCATCACCACCAGCGCGGCGGCGCCGTCATTGATGCCCGAGGCGTTGCCGGCTGTGACGGTGCCATCCTTTTTGAACGCGGGGCGCAGGCCGGCGACACTGTCGACCGTCGCCCCGGCGCGGATATATTCGTCCTGATCGACGATCGTTTCGCCCTTGCGGGTCTTGATCGTCACCGGCGCGATCTCGTCCTTGAACCGGCCGGCGGCGCGGGCCTGTTCGGCGAGATTCTGGGACCGGACGGCGAAGTCATCCTGTTCGCCGCGCGTCACCTGATATTGTTCCGCCAGATTCTCGGCGGTGATGCCCATATGATAGCCGTTGAACACGTCGGTCAGGCCGTCCTTGATCATCGTGTCGACCAGCGCGACATCGCCCATCTTCGCACCGGCACGCAGCGCCTGGGCATGGGCGGACAGCGACATCGATTCCTGGCCGCCCGCGACGACGATCGTCGCATCGCCGGTCTGCACCGCCTGCGCCGCCAAAGCCACCGCGCGCAGGCCCGATCCGCACACCTGGTTGAGGCCCCATGCCGGAACCTCCTTGGGCACGCCGGCGGCCATCGATGCCTGTCGCGCCGGGTTCTGTCCCTGCGCCGCGGTCAGCACCTGGCCCAGAATGACTTCGGATACCTCCTCGCCCGCAACGCCTGCCTGAGCCAGCGCGGCTTCGATCGCGACGCGGCCAAGTTCGTGCGCGGGAACCCCGGCAAAGGCGCCGAGGAAGCTGCCGACCGGGGTGCGCTTGGCGGCGGTGATGACGATATCGGTCATGAATGCGACTCCTGTTTGCTTTGGCGGCTATCTAATGGCGGGCAGCGCGGTTAGCCACCCCGCCAGCGGGCGCCACAACGCCTGCATCGCGCCGGACCCCACGACCATGCCGACATGGCCCAGCCGCAGGTCGCGGCGATCGTCCAGCCCGATCGCGCTGGCGGCGGGCACGATGCGGTCGGTCAGGGAGACGAACTCGACGGTCGGGCAGGGCAACGACCGCGGGTCGGCCGCAACGCCGCCAACCCGCCAGCGACCATTGCCGGGCAGGTCGGCGGTATAGAAATCGTCGAAGATCTGACGTCCGGCGGCATAGGTCAGCGGCGATCCGCCATTGGCCCAATCCTCCATCGCGACGAACGACCTGGCCGCCGCGCTTGCCGGGTCGAGGCGGGCGAAGCGCTCATATTTGGCGATGGTGCGGGCGGGGTCGAGTTGCCAGAAGCCGGTCTGCAGCACCTCCATCGGCACCAGGCCCAGCGACTCGCACATCGGCTGGGCCGCTTCCCACAGCGCGTCGATATGCGCGAGCGCTTCCGTGCCAAAGCCTGAAAAGCGCCACGGTGCGGCGATCGTCGCCAGTCCGCGCACCGGCATCATCGCGGCGGCGGCGGCCGCCATCGTCCCGCCCAGGCAATAGCCGACCAGCGCGACCGGCTCGCCGATGCTGCGAAGCAGCGGGACGAGCAGCGATTCGACATGCTGCGTCACATCCAGGTCGCGATCCGCTGGCGTCGCCTCACCCCAATCGACCAGCAACGGCCGCATCCCCCGGCGCGAAAGCCAGCGGAGGAGGGAGCGGGGGTGGGGCATATCCAGGATGAAGGGGGGGTTTATCAGCGAGGGGACGAAGACGACGGGTAAAGGCGAGGTATTCGCGTCTGCGCCATAATCGCGCAGCACCGCGCGACCGGCGCGGGCGACGACCGGCATCGAGCGTCTTTTGCGGATCCGCCGCGCGCCCTGATAGGCGGCGAGGCCTGCCAGCGCCGCGGCCCGGCGTTCGGGCGATGCTGCGGTTTCGCTGCGCAACAGATCGAGGAACAGGGGCAGGGGGCGCGGTCCGTGTTGCGGTGCGGCATCGAATGGTGTTAGAGGCATTGCAGGCACCTGCCTTTATCAGGGGGCAAAATGAAGAAGTCCGCGCAAACCGACGGTCCGGTCATTATCAAGAAATATGCGAACCGACGGCTCTACAATACCGAAACCTCGTCCTACATCACGCTCGACCATCTCGCCGCGATGACGCGCGAGGGGCGCGACTTCAAGGTCGTCGACGCCAAGTCCGACGAGGACATCACCCATAATGTCCTGACCCAGATCATCATGGAAGAGGAAGCGCGCGGCCAGACGCTGTTGCCGGTCAGCTTCCTGCGCCAGCTGATCGCGCTTTACGGCGATTCGATGCAGGCGATGGTGCCGGGCTATCTCGAAGCGTCGATGGACAGTTTCCGGCGCAATCAGGAACAGTTCAAATCGGCGGTCGAAGGCGCCTTTGCCAATTCGCCCTTCGCCAACACCCCCTTCGCCGAAATCGCCAAGCGCAATATGGCGATGTTCGAAGCGGCGGCCGATGCGTTCAAGACCCGCGCCGATGCGGGCGCCGCCGCCGCGCCGGGCGCGACCGGCGAAGCGAGCAAGGATGACGAGATCGCGCGGCTCAAGGCCCAGCTGTCCGCCCTGAAGGATCAGGTCGACAAGCTGGGCTGACCGCGCCCCGGCTCAGCCGGGTTTGCGGAATTTGAGCGTCATGCGGTCGCTTTCGCCGATCGCTTCATATTTGGCGCGATCGACGTCCCGCAGGCGCAGCGACGGCGGCAGCGTCCATACGCCGTCCTTCCAGTCGGCGGTGTCCTTTGGATTGGCGTTGATCTCGCTTTCCCCGGCCAGTTCGAATCCGGCGTCGGCGGCGAGCTTCTTGATCGTCGACACCTTGATATAGCCGCTATTCTGTTCGCGCGCGGCGTCGGCGGTTTCGGGCAGGCGATGGTCGACGACGCCGAGGATGCCGCCGGGCTTGAGCATCGCGAAAATCTGCTGGAACGCCGCCGCCGAATAATCGGTGCGGTCGGGATGCTGATACCCCATCCGCCAGTTATGCGCGTTGCGGAAGGTGAGGACGACATCGGCGCTGTTGTCGGGCACCTTCATATCGTCC
>CADEEK010000180.1 GCA_902826325.1 uncultured Sphingomonadales bacterium | reverse complement strand
GCCGGACGTCACATAGCCGCGATAGCTGCGCTCGAGCAGCCGCATCTGCTGGGCATTGAGACCCAGCGTCGCGCGCGTGTCATACAGCGTCTTGACCCGCGCGAACATCTTGGGGTCGAGGCTGAGTTCGGTGAAAAAGGCCGAAAGCTTCGGGCTCCACTCGCGCGCAATGGCCTGCACCTGCGGCGTCGCCAGGTTGCTGGTATAGACGCCCCACACCGGAAACACGCGATTGAGCGCGCTCGTCGCCTTTTCCTCCGCCTCGATCGTATTGGCAAAGGTCGGCGCCGCCGGATTGTCGCGCACCGCGACGAACTGCGCCCGCGCCTCCGCCATCCCGCGCTCGAACGCGGCGGGGAACATGGCGGGCGTCACCTTGTCCCAGGCGGGCACGCCGTCGAACGGACCGGTCCATTCGGCCAGCATCGGCGACGCATCGACGGCAGGGGCGGTAGCGGGTGGCGCAGGTTGCGCCGACTGGGGCGGGGTCGCGCCATTGGCGGCACAGGCGGCAAGCACGCTGGCGGCAAACGCGCCGGAGGCGAGCAACAGCGCGCCGGACATGGGTTTCATGGGGTAGTCCTCGATCGGGTGTTATAAGGCGATGATACGCCACCCGTCGCCCTTGGCAAGCGCCGCTACCGGCTGTCGGCGTCCAGTGCCGCTGCCAGCATGTCGCGCACCCGCCGGATCGATGCCCCGTCCCCGTCGCGCGGGGCCGCTTCGGTCGCCAGCAGCCGCTGGACCCCGCGGATCGAATAGCCTTCCCTGCCCAACAGGCTGTCGATGCGCCGCACCAGCGCCACGTCCTCCGCCCGATAGTAGCGGCGCCCGCCCGCCCGCTGCAGCGGGCGCAGTTGCGGAAAGCGCGTTTCCCAGTAACGCAGGATATGCTGCGGCCTGCCGATGTCCTGGGCCAGTTCGCCGATCGTCCGAAAGGCGCCCGGTTTCTTGTCAGACGCCCCTTTCATCAGGCCGCCCGCCATGTCATCCGCCGCCGACGATCCGGTCGCGCAGCATCTGGCTGGCGCGGAAGGTCAGCACGCGGCGCGGCGCGATCGGCACCTCGACCCCGGTCTTGGGATTGCGCCCGATCCGCTCGCCCTTGTCACGCAGCACGAAGCTGCCGAAACCGGAGATCTTCACATTCTCGCCATTGGCCAGCGCCTCGCACATATGGCGCAGAATCTGCTCGACCAGCCGCGAGGCATCCGCCCGCGACAGCCCCACATCGCGATGCAGCGCATCGGCGAGATCGGCCCGGGTCAGCGTTGCAGCGGTGGCCATGCGAAACTCTCCAGAAAAGGCCCGAAAGCCTTCGTAACACATTGAGGGCGTGGCGCAACCATCGTTACGCTATCGTGACGATTGCCAAGCGGCACCCGCGCCGTCCATCAAATCAGAAGCGAACGACCGCCGCGCCCCAGGTGAACCCGCCGCCCATCGCTTCGAGCACCAGCAGGTCGCCGCGCTTGATCCGCCCGTCGGCGACCGCCGCATCGAGCGCCAGCGGCACCGACGCGGCCGAGGTATTGGCATGCTGGTCCACCGTCACGATTACCTTTTCGGGCGCCAGGTTCAGCTTGCGCGCCGTCGCATCGAGGATGCGGGCATTGGCCTGATGCGGCACCACCCAGTCGACATCTTCGGGCGTCAGCCCCGCCGCCGCCAGGCTCTCGCCCATCACGCTCGCCAGGTTGACGACGGCATGGCGGAACACTTCCTTGCCCTTCATGCGCAGCTTGCCGACGGTGCCGGTGGTCGACGGGCCGCCATCGACATAGAGCAGCTGGTTGTGCCGCCCATCGGCATGCAGCTTGGTCGACAGCACGCCGCGCCCGCCCTCGCCCTCGGTCGCTTGCGCCTCCAGCACGATCGCCCCCGCCCCGTCGCCGAACAGAACGCAGGTGGTGCGATCCTCCCAGTCGAGGATGCGGCTGAACGTTTCCGATCCGATCACCAGCGCACGCTCGGCATTGCCCGCGCGGATCATGCTTTCGGCGACCTGCAGCGCATAGAGAAAGCCCGAACACACCGCCGCCACGTCGAACGCGACGCAATCGTCGATGCCCAGCGCCGCCTGAACCTTGGTCGCGGTCGCCGGAAAGGTCTGGTCGGGCGTCGCCGTCGCCAGCACGATCAGGTCGATATCGCCCGCCGCCGTCCCCGCCGCGGCCAGCGCGGCCTGCGCCGCCTGCACGCCCAGCGTCGCGGTGGTTTCGTCCGGCCCCGCAATATGGCGGAACCGGATGCCGGTCCGCTCGACGATCCATTCGTCGGTGGTGTCGATCTGCTGCGCCAGTTCGGCATTGGAAACGCGGCGCGGCGGCAATGCCGATCCGGTCCCGGTGATTACCGCCCGCCGAACCAAGGTCATGCCGCTTCCGCCTCGAAATTACCCAGATCCTCGGCGATCCGCCGCGTCAGGTCGTCGCGCACCATCTTTGCCGCCACGCCGATCGCCGTTTCCACCCCGATCTCGCTCGCGCTGCCATGGCTTTTGACGACGATGCCGTTCAACCCCAGAAACACCGCGCCATTGTGGATATTGGGATCGAGATGGTGGCGCAGCAGATCGGTCGCGGGGCGCGAGATCAGGAAACCGATCTTGGACCGCGTCGAACTGGAAAAGGCGCGCCGCAACAGATCGGCGACGAACCGCGCCGTCCCCTCGATCGTCTTGAGCGCGATATTGCCCGAAAAACCGTCGCACACGATCACGTCGACATCGCCGCGCGACAGGGCGTTGCCCTCGATAAAGCCGGTGAAGTTGAGCGGAAGGTGCTTGGCCGCGCGCAACGTCGCCGCCGCCTCGCGGATGCTGTCGGTGCCCTTCATCTCTTCGGTGCCGATGTTGAGCAGCGCGACACGCGGCGCCGACAGGTCGAGCACGGTGCGCGCATAGGCGGCGCCCATCACCGCGAACTGGATCAGGTTGCGGCTGTCGACCTCGGTATTGGCGCCCAGGTCCAGCATCACGACATCGTTGGCGCCCAGCGTCGGCATCCGCGCGGCGAGCGCGGGCCGGTCGATCCCGGTCATCGTGCGCAGCGCCAGTTTCGACATCGCCATCAGCGCGCCGGTATTGCCCGACGACACCGCGGCCCCCGCCTCGCCGCGCTTGACCAGGTCGATGGCGATGCCCATCGACGTCGTCTTGGCGCGGCGGATCGCCTGGCTCGGCTTGTCGTCGGCGGTGACCGTTTCGGGCGCGTGGACGATCTGCGACGCGGCGGTCAGATTGGGATGGTTTTTGAGGCCCGCGCGAATCGCGTCCTCGTCCCCCACCAACAGAAAGCGCATCGATTCATAGCGACGGCGCGCGCGCGCAACCCCCGCCAGCATCACCGCCAGCCCTTCGTCGCCGCCCATCGCATCGACGGCGATCGTCGCACTGGAGGTCATCAGATCAGGCCCCCGTCGAGTCGTGTCAGCCCTCGGCCGACACGATCTCGCGGCCATTGTAATGGCCACAGGCGCCGCACAGCACATGCGGACGCTTCAGTTCGCCGCAATTCGGGCATTCCTGGAACGCCTGAACCTTCAGCGCATCGTGCGCGCGGCGCATGCCACGGCGGCTCGGCGAAACTTTTCTTTTTGGAACGGCCATTTCGGCAACCTTCTTGCGATTCTTCTGTCAAAACCTGGATCGCGATAGGCCGCTGGCTGCGTGCGGGCAAGCACCGGGACATCCGGCACCCGCCGAACCACCCGTCAGGCTGTCGCGAAGCGAGCGAGCGCCTATACCGATTTTCGTTCAAGTTGCAAGGCGCGCCCCGCCATGGCAGCCAGATGCGAAATCGTGGAGAGGACAATCGATGGACGCAATCATCCTGCCGGTGGCGCTGGCGACTGCGGCGGCCTGCGCGCTGATCAACCTGTGGCTGACGATTCGCGTCGGACAGGTGCGCCGGGCCGAAGGGATTTCGATCGGCGATGGCGGCAATCCGCGCCTGATCGCCCGCATGCGCGCCCAGCTCAACTTCGCCGAATTCGCCCCGTTCGCGCTGATCCTGATCGCGCTGATCGAACTGGCGTCGGGCACCGAAAACTGGCTGTGGGCGGTGGCGGGGCTGTTCGTCCTCGGACGTATCCTGCACCCGCTCGGCATGGACGGCATGCGCCACGCCCGCGTCATTGGCATTGCGATCACGCTGCTGGTCCTGCTCGGCCTCGCTTTCTATGCGGCGGCGATCCCCTATTTCACCTTCGGCGCGGTCGAAACCATCGAAGTCGTGGACGTGACGAACTGAGGCGGAGTCGTTGAAATCGCGCACCTGCGAACGCAGGCGCCCGCGATTTCAAACTCGATCGTCCGTTGCTCCGCACCGCTGCCTGCCCAGCGGCTCGCACACGGTTCGCCAAGGTCAGATCGATGCTAACGCCGCGTCGTCTTGCCCGCGCAGGATGCCGGACCGGTGCCCGACAGGCGGCACACCGCCGGTCCCTCGACGCGCACCGCGCCTGAACCGAGCGAATTGACCGATGCCGTCAACCG
>CADEEK010000179.1 GCA_902826325.1 uncultured Sphingomonadales bacterium | reverse complement strand
CGACGCTGCCGATGACGATCATGCGCGTGTTCGGCCGCACCACCGAAACGCTCAGCGTCACCTGCGATGCTGAAATGCGGCTGCCCAACACCGATGTCATGTTCGTGCTCGACGTCACCGGATCGATGGGCGACAAAGCGGTGGCGACCGACACCGATACCAAGATCGAAAGCCTGCGCACCGCGGTCAAATGCTTCTACGAAATCGTCGCGCGGCTCGACACCAATGCGGTGTGTCAGGCGGGCGCGCCCAGCGGCGGCACCGGCGATCAGGTGCAGATCCGCTTCGGCTTCGTGCCCTACAATACCAACGTCAATGTCGGGAAATTGCTGCCCGCCAACTATTTCGCCAACAGCTGGCCCTATCAGTCGCGTCAGGCGATCAACAACGTCACCACGACGACCACCTATCCCACGTCGACCGCCTCGGCCCCGTCGACCAGCAGCACCAATGGCGACTGGGGGGTGTGGAACAATACCTCGACCTATATCGACTGGTGGAGCGGCTGTCCCGCCGTGCCTGCCGACACCAGCACGCCGACCAGTTCGACGGTGACGTCCGATCCGGTCATCAACCCCACCACCGGGGTCAAGACCTGGACCGTCACCACCACCACCGGCACCGCCGAAACCCAATATCGCACGCAATATCAGGGCGTGGCCAATTTCCGCTGCATGTTGCAGACGCGCACGCGGACCACCGGCACCCAGTCGGTCGTCACCTATACGGCCCAGCCGGTGACGACCAACAGCTATACGTTCAACCGCTGGCGCTATGCCCAGATCACCCAGGACGTGTCGGGGCTGAAGGACCCTTCCGATCCCACCAAATGGAACGCCACCGGCACCTTCCAGTCGCCGATCGGCAATGACGGCACCAACCGCACGATCAGCTGGGACGGCTGCATCGAAGAGCGCGTGACGGTCAAGCAAAGCAGCTATTCGCCGATTCCGGCGGCGGCAAAGGATCTTCAGATCGACCTGGTGCCCGACCAGGCCGATCCCACGACGCTGTGGGGTCCGGCGCTGCCACAGATGATCTATACCCGCGCGGCGACGGCCTATTATGTCGACTGGACCTCGGGCTGGAACACCGCCGCCGTCGAAACGACGACCAATTATGTCAACAATTCCAGCTATTTTTGCCCGACCGAATCGCGCAAGATGCAAACCTGGCCGAACGCCACGACATTCCAGTCCTATGTCGACGGCCTCACCCCGATCGGCAACACCTATCATGACATCGGCCTGATCTGGGGCGCGCGCCTGCTGTCGCCCACCGGCATCTTCCGGTCGGAAAACGAATATACGCCCAAGGGTGCGGAGATCGAGCGCCACATGATCTTCATGACCGACGGCGACACGGTGGCCAGCGCGACCAACTATGCCGCCTATGGCCTGCCCTGGTTCGATCGCCGCCAGACCACGTCCAGCAGCGTGCCGAGCGCCGACGATCTGAGCAACCAGGTCAATGCGCGCTTTTCGGCGCTGTGCACCGCGGTCAAGAACAAGAATATCACGCTATGGGTGATCTCGTTCGGCAGCGGTTCCAACGCCACGACCGAAACCCGCCTGTCGAACTGCGCCACGCCCGGCCGCTATTTCACCGCGCGCGATTCGGCGGCGTTGCAACAGACCTTCCGTTCGATCGCGGACCAGATTTCCCAGCTGCGGCTTACCAAGTGACACGGCGATTCTCCCTCCGTCGTGCCACACCCGACGCGCTCGCGCGCGACGAGTCGGGCGTCACCGTCGTCGAATTCGCGATGGTGGCGCCCGTGCTCGGACTGGTGCTGCTCGGCGCGTTCGACGTTGCACACACACTCTACGCCCGCGCCGCGCTGCAGGGTATCGTGCAAAAGGCGGCGCGCGATTCCACGCTTGAAACCAGCGCGGAACTCGAAACCCAGGCGGTGCTCGACAACAAGGTCAGGAGCCAGGTCCGCGCATTGGCCAATAATGCGACGATCGCCATCACCCGACGCTATTACCGCACCTTCACCGACGCCGCGGTCGCCCGCGCCGAAGCATGGACCGATACCAACGCCAACGGCACCTGTGATTCGGGCGAGCCCTATGAAGACGCGAACCGCAACAACACTTGGGATCGCGACGGTGGCGATGATGGCCAGGGCGGCGCCAAGGACGTCACGCTCTATACGGTGACGATGAGCTATCCGCGCTTCTTTCCGATCTATCGGATGGTCGGCGGGTCGACCACGACCAAGCTGACGGCATCGACCGTGCTGCGCAACCAGCCCTATAGCGACCAGAACAGCTATGGCGCGCCCCAGGTGCGCAATTGCCCGTGACGCGCGCGATCCGCCATTTCCTGCGCCGCCTGCGCCGCGACCAGAGCGGCGTGGCGCTGCTCGAATTCGCCTTCACGCTGCCGATCCTGCTGGTGCTCAGCCTGACCGGGGCGGAACTGACCAACTATATCATCACCCGGATGCGGATCAGCCAGATCGCGCTGCATCTGGCCGACAATGCCGCGCGGATCGGTTCGGGCAGCCAGCTGCAGGCCAAGACGATTACCGAAGCCGACATCAACGACCTGCTGACCGGCGCGGGCCTGCAAAGCGGCGAACTCGACCTGTTCGCCAATGGCCGGATCATCATTTCCAGCGTCGAACGATCGACGATCAACACCGCCAATTCGCGCATCCGCTGGCAACGCTGTCGCGGCGCCAAGACCGCGCACACCTCCACCTATGGCACGGTGGCGACGACGACGAACGTGACCGGCGTCGGGCCAACGGGACGCCAGGTCGCGGCGCCCGCCGGCGGCGTGACGATGTTCGTCGAAGTCTATTATGAATATCAGCCGCTGGTGAAAACGTCGCTGTCCCCCACCAACGACATGACCGAAGTCGCCTCGATGATGGTCCGCGACCGCCGCGACACGACCGGGGGCACCAACGGTGTCTATCAGGTCGCGGGCGTCACGCCATCGAGCTGCTGAGGGCAACGAAAGCGACCCAATCGTCACCCCGGGCTTGACCCGGGGTCCCGCTTCTCGCCCCGGCCGGAAAAATCGCGGGATGCCCGGTCAGACCCGGCATCCCAGACTCATCGCCGCGACCCCGTCCTAATCCCGATACGTCACCTTCTTGGCCGCCGCGACCACCTTGTCCGCCGTGATCAACGCCAGCTTTTCAAGGTTGGCGGCATAGGGCAGCGGCACATCCTCATTCGCCACGCGGATGACCGGCGCGTCGAGATCGTCGAACCCGTCCTCCATCGCGATGGCGACGATTTCCGATGCGATCGAACAGGTCGGCCACCCTTCCTCGACCACCACCATCCGGTTCGTCTTTTTCAGGCTCGCCAACACCGTTGCCTTGTCGAGTGGACGCAGCGTGCGCAGGTCGATCACCTCGGCCTCCACCCCCTCGCCCGCCAGCGTTTCCGCCGCCTCCAGCGCGACGCCGACACCGATCGAATAGGACACGATAGTGACGTCGCCGCCTTCGCGCATCACCCGCGCCTTGCCGATCGGCAGCACCCAATCCTCGACCTGCGGCACCTCGAAGCTGCGCCCGTAGAGCAGCTCGTTTTCGAGGAACACGACCGGATCTTCGGACCGGATCGCCGCCTTGAGCAACCCCTTGGCATCCGCCGCGTCATAGGGGGCGATGACGATCAGGCCCGGCACGCTGGCATACCAGGGGCCGTAATTCTGGCTGTGCTGCGCGCCGACCCGGCTCGCCGCGCCATTGGGCCCGCGAAACACGACCGGGCAGCGCATCTGGCCGCCGGACATGTAATTGGTCTTGGCCGCCGAATTGATGATCTGGTCGATCGCCTGCATGGCGAAGTTGAACGTCATGAACTCGACCACAGGGCGCAACCCGCCCATCGCCGCGCCGGTGCCGACCCCGGCAAAACCATATTCGGTGATCGGCGTGTCGATCACCCGCTTCGCGCCGAATTCGTCGAGCAGGCCCTGCGTCACCTTGTAGGCGCCCTGATATTCCGCGACCTCCTCACCCATCACGAACACGCGCGGGTCGGATCGCATTTCCTCGGCCATCGCATCGCGCAACGCCTCGCGCACCGTCACCTTGACCATCTCCGTCCCCGCCGGGACTTCCGGGTCGCTGACGCTGGCCGTCGCTTCGCTGGCCAGCTGTTTCGTGCCGCTCTCCGCCTTTTTGGGCGTTTCGGCTTCCGGTTCGGCCTTGGCTGCTGGCGCCTCTGCCTTGGCAGCAGGGACGCTATCCGGGGCTTCCTCGCCCTCCCCCGCAATCGTCGCGATCACGGTGCCGACCTTCACCCCGTCGGTGCCTTCGGCGACCAGGATGCTGGTCAGCGTGCCTTCATCGACCGCCTCGAACTCCATCGTCGCCTTGTCGGTTTCGATTTCGGCCAGGATGTCGCCCGATCTGATCGTGTCGCCTTCCTTGACCAGCCATTTGGCCAGCGTCCCCTCTTCCATCGTCGGCGACAGGGCGGGCATCTTCAGTTCGATTGCCATCTCAATACGCCCCCACCAGCACGTCGGTATAAAGCTCGTCCGGATCTGGTTCG